>NZ_JAOTNO010000008.1:0-257375 GCF_041644655.1 Brevibacillus sp. BD137
ATGCGGCTTTTTATGCCCATCCTTTTTACCTGCTTATTCTGGTCGTCGGTCTGTCAGCCAATGCCCACCAGCGATTTTGCCCACTGATGCCATCAACACAGACAGATGGGACGTGCCATCAATTCCTAAATATTCGTTCATGTCATGATCCATCCAGTGACCAATCGTCGTTACCCCAAGCCCCAATCCGTTTGCTACCAAATGCAGATTTTGCGATACGTGCCCGGAATCCCACCAAATATAGCGGTACGCACGCTCTTTGTATTTGTCTTTCGTGCGATCTACCATTGCTGTCCAAACGAAATTGACAGCAGCCCGTTTCGTCACCTCTTGTTCTTCCGTGAACAGATAGGCAATCTCGGACGTGTCTTCTCTCTTCAGTCCCTCCAAGCACCAATTCTGTACATCCAAGTGATACAGGCCTTTCTCAAGTCCCTCCACGTTATTGATCATCAGGTATGTCTCAATCGGATACAGGGCCCCGGCAGACGGCGTCGTGCGTAATTGATAGTCTCCCATATCATCTGTGATACCCTGTGTCCCCCACAGCAAGAGATTCAATTCGTTAAGCGTCATGGGCTGCTTCAAGAAATTACGCTTGGATCTTCGATTAGCGAGGACCTCCCACAAATCGACGGATGCTGGAAACTGCGGCTTGCCCAATTCTATGCGTGCAAACACCTCTTCATAGCGCAAATACGTCGCTGGTCTTTTGGAAAAATCGTAACGAGAGGCCCAGCCTTTTTCCAGCTCGCCTACCCGGTAAGAGGTCGCATCGATAAATTCATTTGCAATTCGCTGCCATTCGGGATGCATCTATGTTCCTCCTCGTATGTGCTTGGTGGTGATGTCTTTTACTATACGAAGCTCTTTTCCATTAGTAAAACAATGATTTATAATATTTTTCATAAGATAAAACTAATGAAAAGGAACGAGGAGACATGACGCTTACCCAACTGCAAGTGTTTGTCGCCGCAGCAAAAGCTGGTAGCTTCACGCGGGCTGCAGAAGAAATCGGCTTTACGCAATCCGCCGTCTCGCAGATGATTCAGTCCCTGGAAAAAGACCTAGGCGTCAGCCTTTTTCAGCGCAGTCGCAGCGGGATTACTCCGACGAGCATCGGAGAACGAATGCTTTCGCACGCTCGCGACATTTTGAACATCACATCCTGCATGACGGAGGAAGCAAACGTGGCCCGCGGGATTTCGTCCGGCACCTTGCGTATTGCCTCGATCCCCAGCGTCGCCTCCCGCTTTTTGCCTGGACTTTTGGGCAGCTTTCGCAAGCGGTTTCCGGCCGTGGACATCCTGCTTTTGGAAGGCGACAGTGATGAAATTAGCAATTGGCTGCACAGCTCAGTTGTCGACATTGCTTTTACCGTTATGCCTGATAAGGAAATGCAAACGTTGCCGCTCTTGCAAGACGAAATGATGGTCATTTTGCCAGATACCCATCCGCTGAAAGATAGTCAGACCCTACGTTTTTCCGAAATTGCGGATCGTTGTTTTATCATGCCAAAGGATGGCTGCATCCGAAAAATGCTGCAAGAGAATCACATCACCCCAACAGTTACGTTTGAAGTGCGTGAGGTGTATACGATTTTGACCATGGTGCAGGAGTATATCGGCGTCACCATCATGCCTGAGCTGTACATGCCACCTGTCATCCCCAAAGTCGTCGCGATCCCTCTGTCACCCCCGATTACACGGGAAGTGGTGCTCGCGGTGCGCAACTGGCAGTCGATCTCCCCACTCACGGCAGAGTTCGCCGTTCACAGCCAGCAATATGTAAAAGGCATGGATTTCACGCCAACGAGCAAGTAGTCACACGAACAAAGCCCTCGCCTATTGGGATGGGCGGGGCTTTTGGTGTGCGAGAAGCTCTGTCAGCCATTTTTCAAATTTATTGGCACTCATGATTTCATGGGTAATAAATTCCCCCTGATAAAACAGGCCAAAGGTCGTCCATATGACAGGCGCGTTCTGTGCTGCTTCCCTCGTTGTCAGCTTGTACGCATGAAAGGGAACACTTTTCGCTTCCGCTACTTTCCTCAGCTCTTCCAGAACACCCACAGCAAATGGACACTGCGCTGTGTAATAAATGGTGACGCCTTTCTCCTTTGAAGAAGTCGTTCCTGTTTTCTTAAAGGACGGCATAGCGGCTTGTTCATTCCATTTCCATGCCACTAATTGAAAATACGGCTCTGTTTGGTCTGCCAGCTCAAACCCCATATGCTCAAAAAAACGCCTCTCACTCAAATACGGGTACTTGTTCTTCCCTACGATATGAACGATTCCGTCCATACCACGTTTGATGGCATCTTCCTTGCAATGATGCAACAATTGTTTCGCATGCCCGTTCTCTTTATATCTGCCAGAGACCCACAAACAGTTAATATACATATAATTGGGCGCTTCAATTGGAACCCATGCCATTTCCGCAGGCAAGTACTCAATAAACACTTTTGCTCGCTCATCCAAGCGATAAAAAACCAAACCTTCATCCATTCGCTCTGTCAGCCACTTCTTCTTCTCGGCTACTGAATGTTCGTATTGTTTTGCACCTAATGCACAGCATATGTGCTCCGTTTCTATATTCTTTTTCGTGATTTCTATATACGCCATTGTTTACCGCCTCCACCTTTCCTCTGCTTTTATCAACGATCAAGGATGAGGATTTTAAATAAAAGTGGTTGGTTTTTGGTAGCCGAGTAGCTGTCTATATTTTACCATTTTTTTCTTAACATAGAAAAAGAAGAAGTAGTGAATAGCTAGTTGGTTTTTTCATTCGAACAATTAAAGCTCTATTTCACCTGCTTGATCTTGCTCTAGATGAACAAGTGGAACAGGAGAGTAAATAAACGTATCCCCGTCGTTTTCAAGCTTGTACATGATACAAAACAAAGCTGATCCTCGATGATCGCCACTCGGTATGGAGAAAATCATGGCTGGACAGCGCAGTTCAGCAGAATGAACGCTTGCACACAGATCTTTATAAGTCACAACAGCAAGGTTGTCGATATCATCGAGATGCTGTTGACAATCCCCGTTAACTTGCCTGTAATACTCTATATTTTGATTATACTTATTCGCAAAGCTCTGCTTATACTCCTCAATGCTAAGAAAGCAACACTCCCAATCCAAAGGCGGGATACTTAACACATAGCGATAGAACTTCAACTTTCTGATTCCTCCTCTTTTGAAATCGAGCTATTATACTTTAAGCATAAAGGAATGATTCCGTTCCATGTAAGTGTAAAGCTATCACAACAATAGCTCCATGGCTGCGCGTTCTTTATCCGCAATCTCGAGCAACAGCTTAGACGCATGCACGAGCTCTTGGTGCTCACCTGTTCTTCCTGCATGGTCGATTGAAGCAGAGACGCTAACCCACATTGGAGCGATCTCTGTAAACATACAGTGGGCTTGTTCGATCCTCGGGTCCTCCAGCCGATCCGCACATTCTCTCAAATAATCCCTATATAGATTCCGAAATAAAGCGCCACCGGTTCCCGCCCGCTCCATTAGCATCGCGGTAAGACATAAATCATGTTCGAAATTGTTGCTGCGAGAAGGCCACTTCAAGATTTCATTGCTCATTTTAACAATTCCTCTATTGCCAATATTCTGAATCGGCGGGTTCAGATAGTCATGCGCATTCATGGTCAAGGATTCACGTATAGCAGAAACAAGTGGAAGCACTGCGTCGTTTGGCTCGATTGTAAAGGAACGATTCCGGGAGCTCATAGGTCCCTTTGCATTTCTGGCAGTGGCTAAGCTTGTCAAACTCGTCTTCACAAGTCCACCCTGTTGTCTGGTGTCCGCCAAATAGGCGTATTCGTCATCTATACCGTAAAGTACCGCATAGTGACCGGCGAAGTGCACTTTGTTCGTAAAATAATCCAAGTAATAGGAATCTAATTTAAGCCCAACCGGAATGCCGTGTTCGATGCTGCTTCGGACGTTCTGCCACGCCTTATTGACCGACGAGGTTTCTTGATATCTGACGTTCAATCCGAGTCGTTCGGCGAGATAAGCGGTCAGTTTATCCGGTTTTATTCTTCCTCCGATGAAAGGAAAGTCCATTCCCTTCGAATCCCAGTATATGTATCCAAGCCCTTGCCCGAGTCCGAACAACATCGGCTCAGACAGGTGGACTCCCCCATATTGCAATAAATTGCCCATGGCGGTTGTTTCGCAATGTTCCCCTTGATAAGGAATGAAACCTTCAATAAATTTGACCATGTCTACTTCCCTCCTCCAATAATTCATGGATGAAACGACTAACGAACGCTTGCTCGCTCTCGATTAAGCTGAATGGATGCAAGAACAACGCCCTTACGTTCAGCGGCAAGCTAGCTCCGCCTTGTGATTCGTACTTCTGTCTTATTTCTAACGAGGCCTGTCCAAGAAAATCCAGTCGTTTCCGTAAAGCAATCACGGCCTCTTCCTTCCCGATATGGGGCAAAGCGGCCAAACCGAGATCGAAGCGATTGTCACGTTCCCGTGTAGACGACAGACTATCAAGAATTTCATTTCTCAGCTTACGTATACCCACTTCGGTGAGGGCAAACAGGGTCGGCGCTGGCCCCTTGCCGGATTTCTCGTCGGATGTCTCAGGTGCGATCCATCCTTTATCGCTAAGTTTCTTCAATCCTGTATAAATCGAAGTTGTACCGATATTTGCCCATTCTTTATAGCCTCGCTGTTCGACTAACTTCATAATATCGTATCCGGAAGCTTGACGATGTTCCGCGATCAATTGCAGGAGCATGAATTCGACATTCGATAATCTATGCATAGAGAGACTCCTTATCTTGAGTATTTCATATATGGAATATAACGTAGGTGTAATAAAAATTCAATAACCGAATCTGCTGCGGCACTTGAGCTCGCGACATCGACCGATCATGCCGATCTTTTTTGACGTCGTGCTTTGACTATGATAATGAAAGCGCAAGATCTTGAAACATCATTTCCCCTATACTAAAAATACGAAAAATGGCATTTAGTTGTGACGAAAAATTGGGGGAACGAACATGAGTAACAAGGTGGAAGGATTGTTAACGAACACAGATTTTCGCAGGCTCTGGATTGGGCAAACGGCATCACAGTTTGGGACTCAGGTTGCATTATTAGGTATGCCATTAGTGGCAGCGCTCTATTTAGGGGCCAGTCCCATGCAAATGGGGTTGCTTGGTTTTGCCGAGTATGCGCCATTTATCCTTTTCGGTTTGCTCGCTGGTGTATGGATAGACAGATTTCCCCGGCGACCCATTCTTGTCGCCGCTAACTTTTTCAGGGGTGCATTACTGCTTATTGTGCCGCTGACGGCCTTAACTGGATTCCTGAATATGACAGTGCTATATTTGATAGCCTTTATAGTGGGGATCTGTACTGTCTTTTTCGATGTCGCCTATACATCCTTTTTGCCTTCCATTGTGAGCAAGGAGCAGCTTGTTGATGGGAATAGCAAACTAGAGACTAGTAAATCTACCGCGCAAATTGCTGGGCCGGGTTTATCAGGTGGACTGGAACAGTTAATCACCGCTCCTTTTGCAATATTGTTCACGTCGGTATCCTTTTTTGTATCCGCTGTGTACATAGCCCGGATTCGCAAGTTGGAGACAGTCGTGACAGATGCGAAAAAACAAAAAAACATGTGGCTGGAAATCAAAGAAGGGCTGCATACGGTTTACACAAAACCGTTGCTGTGGGGAGTGGTGCGCTGCTCAACAATCTTTAACCTTTCCTGGAATGTTATTTTTAGTGTTTATGTTCTATATGCATCGCAAGAACTCAAAATCAATGCGAGCATTGTTGGCATCATTTATGGAACGCTAGGAGTAGGGTACCTATTCGGCTCTCTGCTTGCCCAAAGGGCTGTACGTCGTTTTGGAGTAGGTCCAACAATTGTGGGTTCCGCTACGATCGCAGCAAGTGGCGGTTTGCTTGCTCCATTAGCAGTAGGATCAGAATTAAGTATGGCGTTGATTATGATGACGGGACAGCTTCTTTTCGGAATGGGTGTCTCCATGTTTAGCATTAGTACCGTCAGTTTACGCCAAGTAATTGTACCCGATGCCCTGCAAGGTCGCGTGAATGCTACGTTTCGCTTTATCTCGTGGGGGTCTTTACCGCTTGGTTCGTTAATTGGAGGGATGATAGGGGGGGCAATGGGTTTACGGTTCGCTTTATTTGCGGGTGGCATTGGATTGTTAGCTTCGGCTTGTACATTATTGTTCACCCCATTTTTACAACTGCGTATGAAATCATTTCATGAATTAACATTGGAAAAAGATGTGTCATAAAGAGCTAAGGAGTGCCTTAAGAAGTATGAAACTAACCGGACCGATCGTTGACTAAAAAGAGGTATTCAGGAATGTATTTTTTCTCCTGAATACCTTTTTTAAATTATCCCGGTTGATCGCCACCAACCAGGAAGACCCTCTTTATTGGCTAGTACGGAATGCCGAGCTCTGCCGCTAACACGAGATACATCGCATGCGACCAAAGGAGCGGTACAGCGGGGTGCCCTGCTCTCTCCACCCACATCTCATAATGAGCCGGGGAAAGCAAATGTTCCTGTACCTGTTCAGGCAGTCCGTTCGCTTGCCGCTGGGACACAATCCACGCCGCTATCTTTTCGGCTTCTTCACGCCTGCCCGTTTTCACGTAATACCAGCCCAACCACGCAGATAACAACAGCCACTGCCCCCCGCCGTAATACGTATCAGCCGGGTAGCGATGCACGCCGTGTCCTGCGCGCAGCTCCTCTTCTATGGCCTGCACGGTTCGGAGCATAAGCGGATCATTCATGTCGACGATCCCATAAGGCAGTGCCAACCAGAGAAGACTTGCATCCACTGAATGATCCCCGACGGATTTTATCAATCGCCCGTTGGCTGTGCCATGCTCGCGTATGAATTGGCGGATGGTCTCTCCTTGCTGAGCGAGTTCGAAAGCTCGTTCGGGCAAATAAGGCTGCATCGCCTTGATCCCGGCATAAATGGCTCCTAACGTCACTGGATGGATTCGGTCTCCTCCCTCTTCCCAGCAATCAAAGTTCGGGAGCTGCCAGCAAGCCACGACATAGTCAATCGTCAGTTCAATCGATGGCTTGAGCTCGTGAATCAAGTCATGCTCTCCACTCATCCGCACATGCTCAGCCAGCCCCCACAGCCATGTCCCGTAGCCATCGAGCTGAAAGCTGCCCCATTCACCTGCCACTTCTTCTCCGTCCGCTGTATAGCGCGTATGCAAAAAGCGGTCTCTTCCCGCATCATTTTTGTCTAATCCATTTTTTACTGCCGAAATGGCTGCTCTTGCCTTTGTCTCATGCTTTCGGATCACAGCATCGCACCATTGGTAAAACTTGCGGGCACTCTCATGCTTGCCAGTACGGCTCATCGCGTAGGCCGTAAATGTTCCATCGCGGAGCCACGCATACTGATAGTGGACAAATGCGGGTGAAGCGAGATACGCCCCGGTACTCGCTTGATGCTGTAGGATCAACTTTACACTTTCCTCGATCAGGGTCATGGTTATCCCCCCCTTATTCGGACAAGCCGACTTCGTACCAAATACAGTCGCTGCTCGTCTTCCGGCTATGCTTTTATAGCATATGCACCCGACATCCAAACGAAAACCCAGGATGTATAACAAAAGAAAACCCACTGGATACGCATGTCCGGTGGGTTCTTGTACACTTAATTTTGTGAAGGTACATCGGTATGTTCCGATTTCAGGAACTGCTGCAGCTCCTCATAAAAAGTCGGGTTGCAAGCCATCACGCTGCTTTTTTGGTCGTACGGTAGTGGTGTTCCCGCCATGGTCGTCACCCGGCCGCCCGCTTCCTCTACAATAATGCGAGCTGCCCCGAAATCCCACGCATTGAGCTGCATACTGACGTAGCCATCCAGTCTTCCCGCAGCCACATACGCCATTTCCAGAGCGGCGCTTCCCAAAAGACGCATTCCGCGAACCTTCCCAGCAAGCTTTTTCACAATCAAATCAATGCCGATCTGCTCAGCACGCTTGTTCCAAAATACGCTCGTGCATAGCAAAGCTTGCTCCAGGCTCACTTCTCGATTCACCTGTAAGGGACGATCATTGAGAAAAGCCCCTTCCCCTTTTACCGCATAAAACAACTCGTCTCTGGAAGGATCATAAACCGCTCCGACCATTCCCTCTCCCTTATGATACACAGCAATGGAAACGGAAAAATTGATTTGCTGATGCACAAAATTGGTCGTACCATCAATCGGGTCGATGACCCAAAGCGTGTCATACTGCTTGTAATCCTCCACATGTGCGCTCTCTTCTCCAAGAATGCCGTGATCAGGGAAGCGTGCAAGAATCATCTGAATGACGTGATTCTCCACTTCTTTATCTACGGCTGTAACAAGATCGGAGGCAGATGTTTTATACTCGACGGTAAAAGGCTCCTTCATTCGCTTCAGACTCAGCTCACCCGCTGAACGGGCGCATTGCAAAGCGAGCTCCTTGAGAGCCGCCAGTGTTGATGCTTGCACACGTATCGCCACCTAAAACTTGACTTATTTTTTCGCAAAGCACGCCCTTTTCTTCCAGAAAGAGAGGCTTCGATGTTTTAATTGAATATGATGAGACAGCTCGTGTTAAAAAACGGCCATGCTATATGATTTAGTGTACCATACTTTACCTGCTGTTACACCACACGTTAGCCATGGGGAGTGTGCCTGAAATGTCGTTGCTTCACCCAACTCCCGAATTATTGAAAAAGGGTGTCTCCCTCGTCATTTTCTGACCGGGGAGACACCCTTTTTTACATGACCACTTTAGCAGCAGCGTGTTACGCCGCCTTTTTCAAATCGTTCGGTCAATGCGTACATGTAATACTCACGTTCTGTCATCGGAAAGATACCCGGTGCCCCATGTGTCTCGTACCAATGGGCGAGATAGCGGTCATAGTCAGGCATTCCGAAAATGGTTTTAATAACAGAGCTCACTTTGCGCATTGCCTTTCGCATGGCTCTTAGCTTGCGCCTCATGCTACGTGATGTCCTTTCCCGTCAAATACATTTCCTTTGGACTTGATGTACGGAGACTCCTGCAACGGATAGTGCTTGCCGCGGAGAATATTGATCCATACCCGCGCACCATCGAGAATGATCCCAATCGTAATGACCATGAAGATCGCACATACCACAGCATCGATCTGGTCGTTGAAGATCATTTTTTGTGCAGCTTCTACCGTTTTTACTCCTTTTGGCAGCGTGCCCGCATCCAGTGCCTTTTGGAATGCTTCTGCATGCGAGAGGAAGCCGATTTTCGGATCAGGATGGAACAGCTTTTGCCAGCCCGCTGTCAGCGTAGCCGTCGTCAGCCAAGCCATCGGTACGAGTGTGATCCACGAGTAAGCTGCTTTACCCATTTTGAAAATAATCGTCGTTCCCACCGTAAAGGCAATCGCGGCGAGCATCTGGTTGGCGATACCAAAGAGCGGCCACAGGGTGTAAATGCCTCCCAACGGGTCCATGACACCTTGGAGCAGGAAGTATCCCCATCCGATGGTAATGATCCCAGAACCAATCAGATTACCTGGCAACCAGTTGACTTCCTTCATTTTCGGAATGACGTTGCCGAGCATGTCTTGCACCATAAATCGTCCGACACGCGTTCCCGCATCGATCGTCGTCAAAATAAAGACAGCCTCAAACAAAATCGCAAAGTGATACCAGAATGCCATTAATGCCTTGCCACCCAATACACCCGAGAAAATCGTCGCCATTCCGATCGCCAGTGACGGTGCTCCGCCCGTTCGGGAAAGGATCGTCTTTTCTTGAATGTCGTTGGCGAGCGTTGTTAAATGGTCAGGGGTTACGGTATAGCCCCAGCCCGTTATCGTCGTCGCAACCTGGACTACATCCACGCCAATTGCTGCGGCAGGTGAGTTGATTGCAAAATAGACACCGGGAGTTAACACGCACGCTGCAATCATCGCCATAACCGCGACCCCTGACTCCATCAGCATCCCGCCATAGCCGATCAATGGCGCATGCGATTCCTTCGCGATCATCTTCGGCGTCGTTCCAGATGATACGAGTGCATGGAATCCTGATACGGCTCCACACGCGATGGTAATAAACAAGAAGGGAAACAGGTTTCCTGCAAAAACAGGGCCAGTTCCATCAATGAACTTCGTCAGTGCTGGCATTTGCAATGGCGGCAGTGTCAGCACAATTCCCACCGCCAATACCGCAATCGTCCCAACTTTCAAGAATGAGCTGAGATAATCGCGCGGTGCCAACAGCAGCCACACAGGCAAAACCGAGGCAATAAACCCGTACACAATGATCATCCAGGCAAGCTGTACTTTGGAAAACGTGAAGGCTGGTCCCCATGTTGGAGATGCAGCCACGATTTGACCGAGCCAGAGGGAAAAGAACAAGAGAGCAAGTCCGATAATCGAGCCTTCCAATACTTGCCCAGGTCGTATATACCGCATATACAATCCCATCATTATCGCGATAGGCAGCGTCATGAATATCGTGAAGGTAGCCCAAGGTGATTCAGCAAGAGCGTTAACCACAACCATCGCTAAAACAGCAATCAGGATAATCATAATGGCAATAATACCAATCAAAGCGAGTGCTCCGCCAACAGGACCGATCTCTTCCTTGGCAATCTGACCGAGAGACTTTCCATTGCGACGCATCGATCCGAACAGAATAATAAAGTCTTGTACCGCTCCACCGATCACGACCCCGACGATAATCCAGATCGTTCCCGGCAAATATCCCATTTGCGCAGCCAACGTAGGACCTACGAGTGGGCCTGCTCCTGCAATCGCAGCAAAATGGTGCCCAAACAACACCCATTTGTTCGTGGGCACGAAGTCTTTGCCGTCGTTGTTCACTTCTGCTGGGGTAGCGCGATTATCATCGAGCACCATTAGTTTTTTGGCTATGAATTTGCTGTAGAAACGATAAGCTACAGCATAAGTGCAAAATGCGGCTGTCAGTAACCAGAACGAGTTGACTGATTCCCCTTGCCAGAGGGCTATCATCCCGAATCCGACAGCACCCAATGCGGCTATCCCGCCCCAAATCAAGAGGGAAAGAAACCATTTCTTCATCCGAGTCGCCTCCTTCTATTTATTTAATATTCAGGCAATGGACCTTAGAAAAAAGTATCACATCGGACAGCTTGCCAACATAAAAAATGACTGAACCGTACAAAAACAGGCACAAGCTGCACCATCCTCGTTTGAGTGTAAGCGCGTTCAATTTGGGGACGTAGAAAGTCTCCGCCCCGAGTCCGATACAAACTCCTCTACAATATGTTAAAGTTATACATAAATTGGTATGGAAATCAAAAAGGAGAATACGCACATGCGACGAATCGGGGGTTACATCATTATCGGAATCGGAGCGATTTTTGTTCTGGCTACCTACCTGAACGTACCGCTCGCAATGGACATGCTTTGGCCAGTCTTTCTTCTCATCCCAGGAATCGGGTTTCATATTTTCTTTTTTATGAACCCAATGCCGAATCGCGCTGGACTGCTCGTGCCAGGCGGGATCTTGCTCGTTTATGCTCCACTCTTCTTTTTCAGCCAGCTATTTTTTCATGGGGATATGAGCACGACGTGGCCCTTCTTCCTGATTGGTCCTGCCGTGGGGCTTACCGAGCTGTACCTATTCGGCAATCGCAAACCCGCTCTCTTGATCCCCATTGGCATCCTCACTGTTCTCGCTATCATATTTTTGATCGCGAATCTGGCGTCTACCCAAGTAGGCGGCATCCTCGGCTTGATCCTGATCGTTTTGGGCGGGATCATGGTGACACGGAAGAAAAACGATGACTATCCCGTGTAAGCAGTCAAAAAAACAGACCAATCCTCCCCCAAACGGGACGCAGGATTGGTCTGTTTCCTTTAAAACCCCAATCGTTTCTTCAATTCCTTCACGACATTGCGGCTAACAGGCACTTCTGTTTTGCGTTGATCCTGCAT
The DNA here is from genome assembly GCF_041644655.1 of Brevibacillus sp. BD137. Lineage (NCBI taxonomy): Bacteria > Bacillati > Bacillota > Bacilli > Caryophanales > Paenibacillaceae > Brevibacillus > Brevibacillus sp. BD137. The sequence continues at coordinate 11,998 of NZ_JAOTNO010000008.1, forward strand.
GACTAGATGAATCGAGCCTTTAAACCAAGGGACGAGCTCTGCCGTTTTAGATAAATTGACAATGAAAGCGCGATGCGTCCGAAAAAACTGTTGGCGTGACAGCCTGCTCTCCAGCTCCTGCAACGTAAAGGTGGTCGCATATTGCTCACCTGCTGTATAGATGCTCGCATACCTTCCTTCCAAGGTGGCATAGACGATTTCGTTTGGATCAATCAGCATGATCTTGCCGTTTTTTTCTACCGGGACACGATGTGGCTGAGTATCGACCAGTACATTTTGCAGAAGGGATTGTAGCCTTTCCTCCAGTAGCGGTGAGGCGTCCAATGCAGGCTCGCTTTTCCGTCTCATTTTTCGTACCCGGTTCATCGTCTTTTCCAGACGCATTTCGCTGAACGGCTTGACGATATAATCAACGGCTTCGGCCTCAAATGCTCGAACCGCATGAAATTCATACGCACTTGCAAAGATGATGACAGGTGGATTGACCATGGATTCCAGAAGCTCCTGCCCCACATCTACACCGTCCCTGTCCTGCAAATGGATGTCCAAAAAAACCGCATCCGGCTCTGTCTGAAGCACCGCTTCCAACGCCTCTTCCCCACTACCCGCCTCTCCTACTACGGACACTTCCGAAAACTGCTCCAGCAAATACCGCAGTTCTTCTCTGGCAGGCGTCTCATCATCGACGATGAACACTTTGAGCACTGACGTTCACCCCTATCGGTAATTGTATGGTGCATGTTGTCCCGCTCCCGCTTTTGCTCTCGATCACGATTCCATACGGTTCTCCGTAAATCGATTGAAGACGGCTTTTTACATTGACAAGACCGATTCCAGATAATTGCCGTCCTGCACGCTTCTCATCTAGTGCTCGCTCGGATGGGTCAACCTCCATTCCGACTCCATTATCTGCCACTGTCAGTTCGACGATTTGCTTTTCTTTGCGGCGCGCACGAATCACTACGGTTCCCCCTTCGCGCTTGGGCAACAGCCCGTGCTTGACCGCATTCTCTACCAGCGGCTGCAAAATCAGTCCTGGCACGGTAAACCGCTCTACGCCGTCCTCGATGTCGTACTCTACATGAAGCTTGTCCCCGAACCTCGCACGTTCGATAGCCAAATACGCTTCAATATGCTCCAGCTCACGTGCCAGACTGACATATCCGCCAGAGTCATGCAAATTACGGCGGAAGTACTCTCCCAAATGAATCAATAATTCACGGGCCTGTTCGGGACGGAAGCGAATAAACGAAACGATCGTATTGAGCGCATTAAACAAGAAATGCGGATTGATCTGCGCATGCAAGGCTCTGATTTCTGCATCTGCCAACAGGCGGGACTGCTTCTCTAGCTCAGCCAGTTCGAGCTGACTCGATATCAGGTTCCCCAATCCACGTACGAGTTCCAGGTCCACTGCCGACAGTTTGCGAGAGCGATCCTGATACAGCTTGAGCACACCCGCTACTTCACGTCTTCGCATCAGGGGGACAAGGATCGCATAGCGCAAGGGACAATTCGTCTCCCTGCACCCAATCTCTTCCTTCGTCTGGGCAATCTTTACTTCTTTGGTCGATAAAACTTCACAGGTCGCCTTGGTCGTTATGCCTTCTCCCACCACGTGATGAGACGAGCCTGCACCAACATGCGCAAGTACAGAGCGCGTATCGGTAATCGCTACCGCTGCTACACGCGTCGTCCGCAAAATTTCCTCCGCTACCTTTTGGGCAGAATCATAGGTCAGCCCTTGACGCAAGTACGATAGTGTTTTGTCCGCTACTTGCAGCGTTCGCTGGGCTTGGAGCGCCCCAATCCGATCCTCTTCCTTTTTGGCTAAATCAATAATAATGATCAAAATAGCAATTCCGACCGAGTTGACGACTGACATGGGTACACTAATGGCCTGAACCAATGCCAAAGCGTCAGCGTACGGACGTGCGATAAGCAATACAATGCCCATTTGCAGCCACTCCGCCAAAAAACCAACGAAGAGTGCTGTCGTCCACCCGATTTTTTTGCTGCGGTTACGGAGGAACTGATAGAATAATCCTGCAAACAAGCCCTCGCTTATGGTCGAGATGGCACATGCCAAATCTGTAAAGCCGCCCAAGGAATAGCGATGAATTCCCGCAATCAGCCCTGTCATCAACCCTACCCAGGGACCAGCCAGCAAGCCTGCCACGACCGTCCCGATCACGCGTGAATTCGCAATCGCATCCTGATACCAAATGCCATTATAGGTACCCAGTATGGAAATAGCAGAGAAAATGACGACCATCAGTGCTTTTTCCCGCCACGTCGCTTGCTGGTTCAATATGCTGCGGAATGCACGTACACGCGTAAACAGCAAGGCCATCACAATCAAAACCGCCGTCCGCTCCGTCAATGGGACCATTAAGGCCAGATTCATTCGTTTATCCCTCTCAATCGCTGCTCGATCGTTCCTGTTTGTTTTCATAACTAATCAAAATATTCACTCTTCACACCGTATTTCCCTTTTGCTTCTCTTCCTTTCCTAGTAAAAAAGGTTGCCGAAGTGATTTCACCAACCCATGGATACCCGTATCATTTTAATATTCGAACTCCAGTATTTTACACTTTTCCTTCCGCTCAAATCCTAGCTTTGTCCCCAGACATACCGACTCCTCGTTGGTTTCTAGCGTGGTCCAGTGCGGTGTCAGTCCATGTTCCATGCAATGCTCCAGATACGCAGCGCAAGCAAGGGTAGCAAAGCCTTTGTTCATGTCGGCTTCCTCGTACGTTTCCACGCTAATTTCATGGTCACGCTCATGGACACAGCAAGACAGGCAAGCACTCACAATCGTATTTCCTTTACATACGCAGAAACCTACGCCCCACTGCAAAAAATCATCCACCGAATGATAGAATTCCTCTACAACCTCGATCAAGCTGTTATCGGGGTCGTTTTCGATGACACCTGCATCGATTCTATTCAAGCTGTATCCTTCAGGCAGAGGGTGATAGCTGATCTTTCGCGCTTGGTATTGCTTGGGATTGAACTCGTAGTAATACTCCCAATCCGTTTTGATCTCTCGATGCGAGATGGCTTTGGTCACTGCTTTTTCCCACTCTTCATCTGGGACAACTGCCAGAAAATGAGTGCCCCCGCATGATTCGGTCGTATATCTGTGCAATTCCCCCTCGATAAAGGCACCTAGATCCGCTGTGAACGCTTCATTGGCAGCATCGCCGACGAAAATACTAATCACACCGGTTTGATCGACCAAGGCTGTCCGGGGCTGCTCCACATCATCTACGAAAATCGCTCCTCGATTTGTTCCATTGATAATCGCTTGGATGGTCAGATCGTTCACGTTCCCAGGTGACAGCAACGTCCTGATTTTTGCATAATCATTTGGCTCCAATCGATGAATCATCACAATTTCAGTCCTTTCACTTTCTTTTGGTCATCTGTGTACTTATGCGGCTATTTGAACGACACTACCAAAAGCTTCTACGCTACCGTCCTGTGTTAGCTGAATGTCCTGCTGAACTTCCCTCTTGATACTCACATCGCATAATCATCTCTTTATATCCAACATTTGGTTCCTACTAGTATAGATGATAGAGATGGGTAAATGGTTCATGAGTTTTTATTTTTTCTGCTTCGCAAACAAAAAAAGACCATCCCTTCAGCGTTTTCAGCCTGAGATGGTCTTGTCATACTTGTTACGTCAATGAATTAAAGGTTCCCTCTGCGCTCCTGCTCGCGCTCCAACGCCTCGAACAGTGCCTTGAAGTTGCCATTCCCGAAGCCGCGCGCTCCTTTGCGCTGGATAATCTCGATAAACAGCGTCGGACGGTCTACAATCGGCTTGCTGAACAGCTGCAAGAGATAGCCTTCGTCGTCTCTGTCGACCAAGACCCCTAGCTTTCTCAGCGCCTCGATGTCTTCGTCAATTTCCCCTACACGCTCTTTCAAATCTTCGTAGTACGCATCTGGGACCATGAGGAAATCTACACCGTTATCACGCAGCTTCGATACCGTTTCGATAATATCATTGGTCAGGATGGCAATATGCTGTACGCCTGGCCCTTTGTAGAACTCCAAAAACTCCTGAATTTGCGACTTGCGGCGTCCTTCTGCTGGCTCATTAATCGGGAACTTGATGCGTCCAGTTCCACTTTGCATCACTTTGGACATGAGCGCAGAATACTCCGTCGAGATGTCGTCCTCACTGAAATTTTGTACGGCTGTAAAGCCCATGACCTTTTGGTAATATTCTACCCACTCATCCATGATCTCGACATTACCAACGATGTGGTCGATGCCGATGATACCCGTGCTCTCTCGTTTGACTGGGGATTGGTAAGCTTTATAGCCCGGGAAGAATGGTCCGTTGTAATTTTTTCGTTCGATAAAGGAATGAATGTTTTCCCCGTACGTACCGATAATCGCTTTTTTGACCGTCCCGAATTCATCGGTATACTCAGTCGGTTCCATGATCGGAATGGCTCCGCGAGAAACGGCCTCCCGGTAAGCCTGCTCACAATCCTCTACACGCAGGGCAACGTCTTTGACTCCGTCCCCATGCTTTTTCACAAAATCCGCGATCGGGCTGTCAGGCGTAAGGGCCCCACTGATCACAAACGTCATATGCTTCTGCTTCAAGACGTAGGAAACCTTTTCCCGAGAACCTGTCTCCAAGCCCGAATAGGCTACTGCTTCAAAACCAAACGCATTTGTGAAATAGTGCATAGCTTGCTTGGCGTTCCCTGTATAAAACTCCAGGTAGTCCCAGTCCTGAATCGGGAAAAAATCGGTATTGCTCATTGCCTACCCCTCCGCTTTCCTTTTCAATTATTGACATTATTTTGTGAATTGGGATTATTTTGTCGTTATCTTGAGAGTACCTTGGAAGCGCTTCCCCTTGCAAGAGCACGAAACAACGCGAAAACGCTCAAACGCTTTTATTCATTAAAGTACGCATGCGAGTAACAACTGGATACCAAAAAGCCACCGATCAAGTTGACCGATGGCTTTCGCTTCGTTTTCCTACTACCTATGCTTGAAAACAAATTGTTTCAGTTCCGCTAGAGGGGCAGCTCCTACGGCCTTGTCAATCATTTCTCCGTTCTTGAGCAAAATGGTTGTTGGCAAACTCATAATGCCATACTGATTGGCAATCTCTTGTTGTTCATCGACATTGACCTTTAGGACTCTCACTTCGCTGCTATGCTCCCTATCGAACGATTCGAGTATCGGCCCAAAAAAGCGGCACGGCCCGCACCAAGGTGCCCAAAAGTTGACGAGAGTATAGCCCTCGCTTTTTACATCATGTTGAAACGTAGAATCTGTCGTGTGGCAAATGCTCATTTGTAATTTCCTCCCCTTTTTATGTTGAACAGTTATTCAAAAAGACCATTACGGAGCCTTAATATCCTTGATAGAGGCAAAAAAATAACTCCCTGTACTTGGATCATTTCAAATAACACATTCATAGACTTATCATACCTATAATATCCCTCAAGGATTTTTTGTGTCAAGTTGCCCCATCCAAAAATGGGCGTCGAAAGTGCAGATGACAGCGCGAATCACTCTCCCCCTTGCTCATGCTCCCCATTCACTTTATGATGGATGTATTAAGTCCATGATTGAGGTGTATTATGAAGTATTCACAGGCAACAGATTATGCCCTCCATGCGATGCTCTATCTGGTAGCAGAAGCCCCTGATAAACCCGTTAGTGTTCAGCTTTTGGCAGAAAAGCTAGGCGTTTCACAAACATACCTATCCAAAATGCTGACCAAACTGGTCAAAGCTGGGTTGATCCACTCGGTCTCTGGCGCAAATGGCGGATACAAGCTCAAACGCAATCAGGATGATATATCGTTTCTGGATGTTATCCAAGCCATTGAAGGGACAACCTCCTTGTTTGAATGCAGCTTCCGTCATGATAGTGCCTGTCTGATTCAACAGGTTGTGACTGACGCCGAGCAGCAAATGATGCATACGCTAAAGAGTAAAAAAATTGCTGACCTGGTCCCACATTTCCCCAAACCATGATCCTTTGACGTAAAACATCTTCCATGAAAAGCTCCGGCCGCTTTGACCGGAGTTTTTCTTCATAACGGTATCGTTCAATCGAAGAGAAAGGCGTGAACAAGGATGAGCCAATGGACGGAACAAGCCGCCAAGCAATGGGATCAATTTGCGGAAGACTGGCGAAAACGAAGTGAGCATATGTGGGAAAAAGGGAGCCGCAGCACCATCCTCCCCTATTTTATGAAGCATGTACCTGTCGGAGCTGGACCTGTTCTCGATGCAGGCTGTGGTGACGGCTATGCCAGTTGCAAGCTTGCAAAGCACGGCTATCAGGTGGAGGGCATCGACATTGCCGGGGAAATGATTCGCCTCGCTCATGACCGGGTCATTTCCTCCTCAGGCTCTGTTCATTTTCAGACGGGAGATATCAACGAGCTTCCTTTTGCCAATGATTCATTCTCCGGTGTGCTCTCGATTAACGTAGTGGAATTCACGCCGTCTCCGCTCCAGGCACTCTTGGAGCTTCACCGCGTGCTCGCACCCGGAGGAATTCTCGTCTTAGGTATCCTCGGTCCTACAGCTGGCCCACGCGCTCATAGCTATCGCAGACTATATGAAGAGACGACGATCCAAAATACGATGATGCCCTGGGAAGCCAAGCAGTTGGCGAGCGAAAATGGCTTCACACTGCTGGACGAAGAGCCGGTATACAAAGAAGGAATTATGCCAGATATTGCGGGCCGCTTAAGCGTAGAGCTGCGGGAGGCTGTCAGCTTTTTAACCTTGTTTGCTTTGCGAAAATAGATGAGAATGCTCTCAACTTTCGTTAAGTATGCCGGTCACACCTATGAGAGGGAAAACCGGCAATTTTTTATGATCAATCACATCGAACAGTGTCCCGTTGGTCTAGGCTTTGCTATTCCATATCTGGGCAGTTTACTAACCAATATTTCGTTGTTAAAATGGTCGTGCTAATAAAATTTATTTATTTATTTATTTTTATTTTTCTATTAATCCTACTACTACTTTGTGCGACACACATCTCGGAAGGTGAGAAGAATTATTATCAACGAATGTAATTTTACAATTGTTGCCCCTATCATTTGCTTTCATTGTGGGAATGGGAACTTTCACAAATCTGATAATAAACACCAAATATACAAAGACCTCATCAATAATGAAGTCATTGAGATACCGGTAAAGCGTCAACGGTATCGATGCACTGCTTGTGGTACGAAAGAATGGGACGTTGTATTGGGCGCATCAACGCATTTGAAAAAAACGAGAAGACTACTTTCCTTTGAAAAGCGCAACACATGATTCCAAGGTTCATGTGCCATTGCGAAAGAGTCCACCAACTATATAAGAAGCCGCTTCCCTGAAGCTCACAGGGAAACGGCTGATTCTTCTCACATACTGCATGATCGATATCATCCATTCGTACGGGTCACATTCCATAACCATACAGTCTTTTTACTTACCGATACTGAACATTATTCAGCTGCATCCACATCCATTTACTGTCAATCAACAAGGCAAGCGTCATCTCATCTATCCCATGCAGTTGACGGTACAGACGCTGGGTTTCGACCAAGTCATTGTAGGTCAAGAACGGATAGTCCTTCCTGCCGAATGTTCCATCTGGAAAATAAGCGTAATGCAAATCGCCATTTCCGAGAATCCACTGCGACCCAAGGTTTACGACACCGTAAAGCATCGTATCCGCTAAATCTTTGTCAGTCCGATCGCCGAATTGCATGTAGCTTTTGTAGAGAAAATTAATTTCGGCCAACTGATGATTCAAAGAAACATGTGTCCGAATCATCGGATTCGTTGCTATCGCGTAGTCCGGAATCAGCCAGCCTTGCTGTACACCAGCGACGACAAAACGGTTCACGGCTGCATGATTGTGAAAATAAGAAGCATATTTTTTCGCCGCTTGGCAAAAGTCCTTTTCTTGATACTGATCGCAGCCCCGCAGAATCAGATCAGCCGCTCCTGTGTTGAATCTCGTATCGTAAAAGCCCTCTTGTATCCCGTAATCGTCACTTAACCACAAAGAGCGCGGCTGCGTCTTCCAGTACCCCTCAGGCTCCTGCTGTTTCAAGCTCGCTTTCAGCATCACATAGCCCATATACCGGGCAGCATTGCTTCCGCCTGTATATAAAAAGGAGCGAAGGACATAATTTTCGGGAATCCGCCAAAAGGAGGACTCGGAAGTCGGCTCATACGTAGAAGGGCTTTGATAGTAATACCCATCGTACAGCCATTTTGCCTTTTCCGTAACGTCCAAGTTAAGCCAGATGCTGTCAAACATTTTTTCTCCCCAAGGAACAAGCGGTTCTCTCGAATCGAGCACCCACATTTCGCTGATAAAGCCTGCTTTCATCGGTAGCTTGAACACGAGCTCGACACCAGAAGGCGTCTGTTTTACTTCGACTGGCAACGCCAATGCTGGCTTTTCTTCAATCGTGGCTCTACTTTTATCCACGTAGGTAATGGGCTTACCTAACCAAATATACCTGCCCTCTGTCTCTAGGAAACCAGCGGAAAGCGGAAGAGTCTGGACTTGATCAAGTGTGACAACCTTCCAATACGGCTTCTTCGACTCATCATAGTCTCGGTAGCGGAACATCATGTTCCGACTGTTACCCTGAATGGGAATGGTGAAGACGTAGGGCATCATATTGCGCTGACCTGTCATTTTATGGGCCCAATACGTAGCACCATCTGAGAATCGAAATTCTTGTTTTTGGTGAATCGCGCCATTCAGGTGTTCAACATTCTCTGTTTCTATTGGTTTTTTCCATTCATTTGCAGAAATACCGCTCGGAAGGATACTACATACGGCGATGGCCGTCATCAAAAGGAGCATTCTGCTGATTTTTCTGACCATGTCATCCCCCAATTCTAGTAAAGGAGAACCGAAAGTCCTACTTTAAAATGAATATTTCGTAGTGATTATTATTTTAAAAATAATCTGATAAATTAACCATAGGTGTCTACTTCTATTACGCAGGAGGGAATTTATGGACAAGAAAGTACGCTACGTTGTTTCTACAGCACTCGTAATATCTCTGTTCACCAGCCCCTCAATCACCCAAGCTGAACCACAAACCCACATTCCTTATTACGGAATCGGGCCAACCTATGTACAACCTGCACAGATTGAGAGCTTGTTTCCCAAGCCAACTATCCGGTTTGGGACACCCGGCTTCCAAGAAGGAAAAGAAGCTTTTACGTCCCAAGAAGAAATGATGGCTTACATAAGCAAATTGGTTGCAGGCAACAAGGAAATCCAGCTGCTATCCATCGGTACATCATTGGAAGGTCGGGACATCCCCCTGCTGTTATTCAGCAAAGACCACGGCAAGCTCAAACAAACCAATGAGAAGCCACTCATCTGGCTACAGGCACAAATCCACGGGAATGAGCCCGCCGCTGGTGAATCTGCTCTTGTGATCGCCAAATGGTTGGCAGAGGGAAAGCTTGGGACCGACCTTCTGGATAACGTAAATGTTGCGATTGTTCCTCGCATCAACCCGGATGGCTCCTACCAGTTCAAACGCTACATCGCGACAGAGCTGGATGCCAACCGCGACTACATGAAGGTAGAATATCCAGAGGTGCAAGCGGTTCACCAAGCCATGAATACCTATCAACCTGATGTGGTGCTTGATGCCCACGAATACGGCGTCTCTTCCAGCCAGCTTCGCGATGTTGGAGAAAAAGGCGCGATCTCTTCCTACGATGTTCTGATCTCCTCTGCGAAAAACTTGAATATCCCCACCAACCTGCGCAAAATGTCAGACAACCTGCTCTTGGCTGACGTTCAAAAAGCACTCGACAAGGAGCAACTTTCTCATCACGCTTACTATACGCTAGCTAAAGGCAAGGACGGAAAAGTGACCGCAACAGAAGGCAGCACAGAGACAAGAATCGGACGCAATGCCTTGGGATTGAAAAACACGTTAACGTTTTTGGTGGAAACACGGGGCATCGGCATTGGACGCGCCGATTTTGAACGACGTGTATACAGTCAGGCCATCACTCACGCTGCTGTCATTCAATCAACAGCGGCCAACGCCAAGGCAATCAAGTCCGCCGTGACCCAGGCACGCGCAGAAATCACGGAAAAAGGCAAAAAGGCAAACGACAACGACAAACTCGTTATCCTGAGTGAGAATAAGCGAATACCGGGTCAATCTCTCGAAGTAGTCGATCTCGCAACAGCAAAAAAAGTGTCTACCCCCATCGACTGGGTAAGCTCTACAGATGCCTATCCTGTACTCGAACGTGAGCGCCCCACTGCTTATCTCATGCCTCCTGGCTATCATGACGTTGCAGCCAAGCTGGAACTGCTCGGTGTTTCGGTAAGCAAGCTATCAAAAGAAACGACCATAGCTGTAGAAAGCTACACCATTTTGGAAAACAAGGTGAATACGATATACGAGAATGGGCATTTCACCAATCAAGTGACTGCAAATGTAACAGAAACAACGAAAACCTTTCCTGCGGGTAGTTACGTGTTCAGCATGGCCCAGCCAAACGCGAACTTCATTGCGTTGGCCCTGGAACCGGAATCAGTGGACAGCTACGTCACGTTTAACTTCCTGCCCGTTGAAAAGGGCGATGAAGTACCGGTGTATCGCTATATGCTGGAGCATCCACTACCCACTACAAATAAGGACTAAAGGAAAAATTCCCCTCTCTAGAGTTAGACTCCTGAGAGGGGAATTTTGTTACATGTATGGGCTTACTTTATTTCAAACACTTCTTGGGCAAGTCCTGCCAGCTTTTGCGTATTGTCGCTCACTTCGACCATCGTCGCAGAAATTTCCTCCGTAGCGGCTGCCTGACTCTCCATGGTTTGATTGATCAATTCAATCGAATTTTGCAGCAGGGTTATCAAATCCCGGATAGAATCCGTGGTTTGCTTGATTTTGTCTGCATTCGTCCGTGAATCTGTCGCCATATTGCGAACCTCATTCGCGACGACAGCGAATCCACGTCCAGCATCTCCTACTCTCGCAGCCTCAATGCTCGCATTCAGTCCCAAAATGTTACTTTGATCAGCAATTTTTTTCACGGCGAGTGTAATTTGCTCGATCTCAGTTGTACTTTGGCTCACATCATTGGCTTGCTCTGAGATCGCCTTCATTTGCTCGTTCAAATTCCCGATCTGCACGGCCATCTCGTGTGTGGTGGCACTGACCTGCTCGACAACGCTCGAGAGATTTGCGGCAATTTCATACAGCTCATTGGCTCGCTCCATACTCGAACCAATGCCAACACCGCCGATAACTTTTCCCGTGTGATCATGCAAGGGGATCGCCCGTGCTACGAGAGGAAAACCAAATAATTCCTTGGGGACCATCATCGCCTGCTTGGTGTTTTTTCGAATCGCGTTGGTGATCACATCTCCTTCCTGGAGTGGATCACCAGGCTTTACCTGCAGGGAAAATGTTTGGGCAGGCACATTGCGCAATAGCTTTTCCGTGTCGTAGACCCCAATGGTAATGTCATCGTTGAGCAAATCATTTAAATAAGGAGCAACCTTAATGAAAGCCTCGAGAAGTTCTGCATTTTTCCCCTTTTCGGAGGCTTCTGTTTCGTTCCATCCTTCGTATCCGTTCATGACCCTCTTCACCTCTATCTTTTGCTAGCATTAGTACGGAAATTGACGCTTTTTGTGCTGAACCGAAATCCATTTTAGCGTAGTAAACTCTTCTAGGCTCCATTGACCATTCAAGCGTCCCAATCCGGAATGTTTTTCACCGCCGAACGCCACAATTGGTTCGTCATTGATCGTTCCATCGTTGATATGAATCATGCCGGTCTCAATGCGCTTGGCCATCTGGGCACCTCTCTCCAGATTGCTGGTATGAATCGCCCCGGACAATCCAAATGGTGTCTCATTCGCCATGCGAATTGCTTCTTCCTCGGAAGCAAACGACATGATGCAAACAGCCGGACCAAACAGCTCTTCCGATGCAATGGACATGTCTGTGGTCACACCTGTCAAAACAATCGGCTCGACCATGTTTCCTTTTACTTCCCCTTTCAGTGCAGGAACGGCTCCTTCGCGTATCGCCTCGTCGATCGTTGCCATCAGGTTGGCGACTTGCCGTTGATTGATGAGTGGACCGATTACCGTGTCTGGATCATTTGGGTCGCCTACCTTGAGTCCAGATACTTTTTCCACATACAGATCGAGGAATTTATCGTATACATCTTGGTGAACCAGAACCCGGTTAGCCGACATGCAAATCTGACCTTGGTGGGTAAAGCGGCTGAATACCGCTGCATTGACAGCATACTGGAGATCCGCATCCTCCAAAACAATCAGGGCACTATTGCCGCCTAGCTCCAAAATCGCCTTCTTGAAATGCTTCGCTGCCACTTGCGCGATATGGCTTCCTACTTGGCTAGAGCCTGTAAACGAAAGGATGCGCGGAATCGGGTGGGAGGCAAACCCATCGCCAATTTCAGCAATATCCGTTACAACGACGTTGATCAAGCCTTTGGGCAGACCTACTTCTTCAAAAATTTTCGCGATGAGAGTCCCACCCGTAATTGGCGTGTGCTCATGCGGTTTGAGGACGACCCCGTTGCCCGCGCCAAGAGCTGGAGCTACGGACTTCATCGACAGATAGAACGGGAAGTTGAACGGACTGATGACGCCGACAACTCCTGCGGGAATCCGATACAAGCGATTTTCCTTTCCGTCTACGGGAGAAGGGAGAATTTTCCCCTCCATACGTACCGGGAACGTAGCCGCCTCTCGAATAATATCCTTGACAAGCCCGATCTCAAAAAATGCCTTCAGTCGGGTTCCACCTAGTTCACGAATGATAATCTGAATGATTTCTTCTTCATGCTCTTCGATATAGCGAACAGCACGCTCCAACATTCGGGATTTGGTATAGGCATTCACTTCATCCCACTCTTTTTTCGCGTCGGCTGCCGCCTTGTAAGCCTCGTCGATATCCTCTAGATTTGCCATTTTGAATTCTGCGATGACTTCCCCGTTGTAAGGATTGATATCTTGCAATGTCTTCGCGCCAAGTCCGTCGCGCCACTCCCCATTGATGTACTGCTTGTCCAGTGTTTGAAGGATTGACATGCTACAACCACTCCCTTTTGAAAAATAAATAGGCCCCTTTCGCATGAAAGGAGCCGTCATACTAAAACAGCAAAATACACTGCTCGTTGGCAACCCGGCTGCCATCGTAACGTGTACATTAGGCCCGTGGCTTTGCGTCCCCACTTTTCAATGGGTTTGCCCATTCATAGCGAATGCTGGTAGGGTTTTGTCAAAAAAAGGAAGATATGGAGAAACCTACTTTGATTATAGTACTCCATTTCGAATAGTCAAACGTAAACATGTAAATATTTCGTGAAAGGAAAGAACAAATATCAAAAAGTCCGCATCGCTTAGATACGGACTCCTGATTTTTCTTCCACATGATCACAATAACTTTTTGACATCCTTTACGCTCGTCGCGAGCATTTGCTCTACCACGTTGGCGTCTCTTACGTGCCTGGTCATGCCTTCATTCAGCTCGTCCAGCAAGCCCTTTGCCTCACTTACCTGCTGGGACACATCGTCAGCAAAACGCTTTTGATGCGCGATGATTTCCATCACACCCGCCACTTCGACGTTCAGTACCTGGAAAGCGTTCACGATCTGATCTGTCTTCTGTGCAGCATCCTTGCTGATGGAAAGTCCATTTTTGATCGCACTGCTGCTTTTTTCACTGTTGGACAATGCTTCTTTGATTTCTTCTTGAATCTTGCCAATTAATTCCGCAATCGTCTTGGTCGAGTTCGCTGTCATCTCTGCCAGCTTCCGTACTTCATCCGCTACGACAGCAAAGCCTCGGCCTTGTTCCCCCGCACGTGCAGCTTCTATCGCTGCATTCAGAGCGAGAAGGTTAGTCTGATTCGTAATGTCGCTGATTACCTTGACAATACTCGTAATTTCCGAAGAACGCTCTTCCAAGCGGCTCATGGACTTGGACGTATGAACCGATTCTTTGTCGAGCAGGCTCATGACTTCCACAACGTCCGTCATAGCCTTCTTGCCTTCATCTGCACGCGCTACCGATTGTTTGCAGATGTCTGTCAGGCGCTCTCCTCGAACCGACAACTGGCTTGCAGATTCATCATCCCGCTCATTAATGGCCTGGATATTCTCTACGGCACGCTTCATCCTCGTCACCAATCGCACCATTTGATCGGAATCGGCGTTCATTGCTTGGTCCGAAGCGAGGATTGCACCCATCTGTTCGTAAAGACCGCGAAGCTCATGTTTCCATGCGTCTTGCTGTCCTGCCATTGTGGTTGTGGCTGTCGTCGCTGCTGTCTCTTTTTCTGCCAGGCCTTTGTCTTTTTTCCAAAACATCCGCTTCCCTCTCCCTTGTACCCATCAATTGTCACCTCGGCGGCTATATACGCGGGACTCGATTATTCCCGGATGTTGTTTCGCCAAGCTCAGCAAGTTTTCCAAGAAATAATAGTGACCCTCCAAGAGCTCCACGTCTTTACGCTCAAAATGCTTCACCTGCAAATACTGCTGCATTTCCAAAGCATAGCGCTCCAGTTTATCGTGAAAATCGTTGGCACGAAGCATTTGCTCCACTTCTGGATATTCTGTTTTCAGGCGACTCAGCTCGCTGTATACACGCCCACCCTCCAGAATCATCTGGTAGGCCGTACGCTCAAGCGTAGCTGTTGTAGCTGCCTCCTGCTCCTCACGCTCCTCGCGCAAAGCTGCCAAGTACGTGATAAAATGGTAGACAGTTAAAAATAATGGTCCTAAAAATAGAATGATCCCTGCCTTGTACACATGCTGATTGGACAAATTGCTGATGAGCAGGAACAAGTGAAACAAGATCGCACCCAACCATACATAGATGATGATTTGGTGATTGATCTTCCCTGCCTTTTGGTGGCGTGAAAAGGCAAAGGTAAGTCCGAGCAGATAAAAGGCAAGCAACGTAAAGCTGGCAGAAAACAAAGCCATCTCCATATCGGTCAGCCAATCTGCATCGGCGGGTATTTCGATAAAGAATTCAAAAGCGAGCACCAGCAGTGAGAACAACAACCCCATGATCCAAAACCGGCTTACTTCCGAGTCATTCCTCCGCCGGGAGCGGTAGCGTTTTGCACGGGATCCTTCCATAATGCTCTCACCTCATTCTCTATGATTCGCCATGATTCTATCTTTTCCTTTCACATGGGGCCAAAATCTGACATCGGAGGCTGTTATGACAAAAAATTTACCAACACCATTTATCGAGCGCATGAAAACCTTACTCGGACACGACTATGAGGCCTTCGCTTCCTCTTATGATCAGCCTGTGACACACGGCTTGCGAGTCAATCCGTTGAAGGTGGAGCGTGACGATTTTTTGAAAATCTCGCCGTTTACTGTAGAAGCAGTCCCTTGGTGCGAAAACGGTTTTCGCTACAAAGAGCCTGCTCGTCCCGGCAAGCATCCTTTTCACTCCGCTGGCATGTACTATTTGCAGGAGCCAAGTGCGATGTCCGCTGCCGAAGCACTCGGTGCACAACCTGGTGAGCGAATTCTCGACCTGTGTGCAGCACCAGGGGGCAAATCGACGCAGCTTGCAGCGTTTTTGCATGGACAAGGAATGCTCGTAGCAAACGAAATCCATCCTGTTCGGGCAAAAGCCTTGTCAGAAAACCTGGAGCGCTGCGGCGTGACCAATGCCGTCGTGACCAACGAAACGCCTGAACGCTTACAGGAGCGATTCCCCCAGTTTTTTGACCGAATTTTAGTAGACGCTCCATGCTCTGGCGAAGGAATGTTTCGCAAGCTGCCCGAAGCAATCGAAGACTGGAGCCCAGCAAAAGTAACGGAGTGCCATGTCATGCAAGGCGATATTCTCGAGGCGGCCGCTGCTATGCTGAAGCCAGGCGGGACGTTGGTCTACTCCACCTGCACATTCGCTCCGTTGGAAAACGAGCAGTCCCTGGTTAACTTCCTCGGCCGTCACCCGGAATTTGAGATCGTCCCGCTGCCACATGCAGATTGCTTTTCTGCTGGTCAACCCGAGTGGGCGTCGCCGCAAAATGAGCAGCTCACCCAGACAGCCAGATTGTGGCCCCATCGTCTACAGGGAGAAGGTCATTACCTCGCCAAGCTACAAAAGAGTGAGACTGCTGAAGTTCATGAACCTTCCGGGAAGCGTAAAGAAAAGCGTGCGGCAAAATCAGCTCCGGCAGGTCGAAAAGAAGCCTTGGCAGCCTGGCGTACATTCGCAGCCGAAGTACTCCCTGCGCTTTCCAAACCATTTGAAGATGAGTCTGCCTTTCTTTTATTTGGCGAGCAGCTCTACTACTCACCTGCTCCCGAGCTCGACTGGGACAAGCTTAAGGTCGCGCGCGTCGGTCTGCATCTAGGAACCGTAAAGAAGAACAGATTTGAACCTGCACACGCCTTGGCACTCGCTCTCTCTCCTGCGGAGGCATCCCGTGTCGCTTCGTATGGCGCGGACGATCCTGAGCTGTTGCGGTACTTAAAAGGAGAAGCGCTCACACGTGAAGGGGAAAGTGGTTGGACGCTGGTTACTGTAGAGGGATTCTCCATCGGTTGGGGCAAGCAATCAGAGGGGCAACTCAAAAATCATTATCCAAAAGGTCTACGCTGGTTGTAGATTTCCATCCAAAATAAAAAAGCCCACAAAGCTACACGAAATGCATTCGTGACTGCTTTTGGGCTTTTCTCTTTTTCTTATGATCGCCCTCTGCGGGACGGATTGTCTACTACAGACAAAGAGCCATTTTTAATATAACGCAATATTTTTGAAACAGATATCCCTGTCGCGTTGGCAATTTGCATCGCATTCGAATTCGGATACGTTCTCACGTAATTGCGAATCATCTGGTAGTCTTGTATTTCGTTTTCTCCGCAAACCTGGCAACTGTACTCTCCCCGGCCCCTCGGACTGCCGCATTTCAAGCACGTATCCGTCGTCATCATTGGTTCTCCTCACACCCTGTACTATGGTACTTTTACAAGAAAGGGTTCTATCTTCCTATCTATTACCCAATTCACATGGGAGGAAAACACTATTTTCTATCGCAATTCCTGTATTCTATTAAAATTCGATACAGTCATTCCAAATTCCTTTAAAAAGGCCAGTATGGAGGCTTCAAACCGCTTTTTGCGAAAAGGACAATCGCAAACCCAATGAGAAAGACACCACTGAGCCCATGAAAAACGTTGAACCATTCTGGACGAAAAAAGCGAGCCAAATACGCGGCCAGCAAAGCTACCAGCCCCAGAAACAAAAAAGTCGATAACAAACAGCCTGTCGCAAACAGGAACAACTCCGTTGAATGAACAAAAGTGCCAGATGCCAATAGTGAGCCAAATACTCCCGCCCAAAACAGAACAGTCAGAGGATTTGCGAGCGTCAGAAGCACGCCGTGCCAAAAGCTGCTTCGACCCGATGGAGCCTGCTGAACTGGTGCCTGTTCTTGTTCTCCCCTTCCTTTTATGGCACGCAAGGTTTGAATCCCAAACCAAGTCAAAATCAGGGCTCCGATAATCAAAACCATCTGTTTGACCCAATCGATCTGTAACAGTAGCGACAGTCCCCCGATCGCCCCTCCCATATAAACTGCATCTGCGAGTGCAACACCCAGTATCATCATGAATGCATCCCGCAATCGCCGAGTCATCGAGCGATGCAACACCGCCAGACAAACCGGACCAACGGATAGCTGGAGCATCATCCCGAATAATAGACCGTGCCAGATCGCCATCAGGCTCACATCTCCTCTTTCATGGAAGACAGGACGATCATCGTATTCGTCTTGCTTACCCCTTCTACTTGCTTCAATGTTTCAGAGATGAATCGTTCCAGATCAGCCGTCCCTTTTACGGCAACCTTCAATACATAGTCGTAAGCTCCCGCAATATGATGGCATTCCAGCACACAGTCTGCCTGCATGACCGTTTCACGGAAGCCAGCGATATGCTCCGTTTTCTCGATTTGCACCATCACAAACGCAATCAGGTGAAGCCCTAGCTGCTCCCGATCCAGCTTTACCGTGAATTGCCTGATGAGTCCTGTATCCTCCAGCTTGCGTATTCGCTCGGAGACCGCAGGCACGGACAAATGAACCTGCTTGCTGATGTCGGAGCTGGTGATTCGGGCATTTTCCCGCAATAAGCGAAGGATTTGTTCATCAATCCGATCCATAGTGGTGCCCCTCCTTTTTATCATGATTATACCAATTCCTTCATAATAAAAAGGGATTTGACGCTATCACCGTATATTTTAAAGAGATAATACGGCTTAACTTTCATTTTTTCTGCCACACGAATGATCTTGGGGCGTATTCCTAAAATAATGCGGCCGAGAGAGACAAGAAGTTATCATACGCCATCTTCTTACGCTGATAGCTGCTCTTTCTTTGTGGAAAACAAGCGGATCGCGAGCAACAATGACAGCAACGCTATAACAAATCCGGACCAGCCCAGATGCTCCACAGAGGAGTTGCTGATCACCAGTCCCCCAACCCACGATCCCAAAGCGAAGCCAAATTGAATAAAGGATGTATTGATGCTAAGTGCGATATCCGGCGAACGGGGCACCTGGGTAACCAAATATAGCTGTTGGGCCGGAGACGTTGCCCAAGTTGCGAGCATCCACAGCATGATGATCACGATATACGTAGTGATTACTCCATCCATGACCGATAGCAAAAGCAGCATACCTGCCTGAAGAGAGAGTCCAAAATAAATCGTAAACTTCGGCCCTTTGCGATCTGCGATAATCCCTCCAATTTTTGACCCCATAAAACTGCAAATGCCTGCTAAAAACAGAATCCCGGAAATCTCGGATGCCGAAAGCACGGCCCGGGTTAGCAGAAAAGGCGCAATATAGGTAAACAATGTGGAATAAGCGCCGATGTACAACAGCGTGATAACAACCGCAGTAAGAATCTTTCTATTTTTTATAACAGCTAGCTGTGCCCGCGGTGTTACAGCCTCCTGCGCTTTTATAGGCGGGACTTTTTTATAAATGACAAGCAACGGAACCAAGCCCAGCAGTCCAATAAAAATAAACAGCAGTCTCCAGCCAATCGCTTCACTTAAAAAAGTGCCAACGGGAAGACCAAGTACAAGTGAGCTACTCAATCCCATCAATATGATGCCGATTGCTCGCCCACGATTGCCTTCTTCAACTAGCCGTGTAGATACAGCCATCGCAACAACAGTAGCAACTCCTCCACTGAGTCCTTGAATCATGCGTGTAACCAGCATCATCTCAAAGGAAGAACTCACATAGACCAGCCAGTTGCTCAAAATAAAAATGCCAAGCATCATAAGTAATAATTTTTTTCGGTCAAGATGGATCGTGGCAGCGATGACAATAGGAGCCCCTACTGCCGCAGAAAGGGCAAATGCAGTGACAAGCAATCCGGCAGACGACGTCGTGACACCCAGATCAGCTGCCACCGTTTGAATGATTCCGCTTATCAGATACTCCACAGTCCCAATCAGGAAAACTGCCAAAGCGAGAATATGGACAACCCCTTTATTCCCCATGCTCACTTTGCCCCCTTGCTACAATTGGAATCTGGATTTCTATGAGCTCAACTCCAGGTTCTTCTGATAAGGGAACATAGATTTCTCTGCCGGGCTGCTCATCTCGAATGTAGTAACCATGCTGTTCAATCCACGTAGCCAGATCCAGGCAAGCTGATTCTTTCATGGTCGAATCCGAACGGAATAGTAACGTAGCCATTGTCTCGGCAGGCAAGAAGCTTCGTTCGATTTGCTCGGGCAGTTTGACAGATTCTGTTTTAATACCATAGCCCACCCCAAAATCGAAAAGCTGATCCTTCGTTCCGGTTTCCTTCCATAGCACTGTTTTAGGACCAGTCAAGGATAACTTCAGGCTGGCATCAAGCATGCTGTCGAACATTTGAAACAGCCAAGGAATATCTTCAGCAGTACCCCGTGCCGAATAGGAGATCAAGTGCATACTATCTACCTGCTTCAAAACCACCTCTTGCTCCTTCTCAATCCTTCCCTCCCGTTCAACAAGCTGCACTCGTTCTTTAATACGGGCAAGCTTTGCCATTTCCATCTCCAGCAGGGATTGGATTTCATTTTCTTTGAGCCTCAGCATGCCCCGAATTTGTTCGGCTGGTATATTCTCGTGAAGCAATTGCGCGATCTGCTGCAAAGAGAACCCTAATTCTTTGAAGATGACAATTCGATTGATCTGGAGAAGCTGTTCGGCACAGTAATATCGGTACCCGGTCGTATCATCGATTTTTGCTGGTTTTAGAATCCCAATCTGATCATAATAGCGCAACGTTTGCAACGGAATTTGACTCAGTCGGGAAAACTCGCTGATTTTGAACAATTCCACACCTTCTCTCTCATTACTTCGATCTGAGTATAAACCTTCTAGTCGGGTATAAAGTCAAGAATCGAAAGGCGTTTCTACAAAAAAAAACTGCCCAGATCCTTCTCGGATCTGGACAGCCTTTTCTATCTTATTTTCCCCGAGATTTCCCTTGGGATTGACTAAACGGTCTTCCACCCTTGGCAGAACGGGCTGCTCCACCTTTTCCTGCTTTTTTGGCATCGGCAGGCTTTGCAGATTTACCCGCTTTGCGTGCTGCAATCGCTTCTGCCTTCTTGCGGTTTTTCTCGTACTGCGTTTGCAGTTCTCCCAGCTCACGCGCCATCTTCTTTTTGTAGCCTGGCTTTACCTTCGTCTTTTTCTTTATCGCTTCACGTACAGGAGTGAACTCTTTGTCTTTTTCCTTCTGTTGCTCTTTCGCCTGTTGCGCCCGCAGCTCAATGAAATGAGATTCCCGTTCTTCTGCGCGCTGACGACGTCCAGCATCCAGATGGCGTCCTTCCTGCAAAATTCTTTCTTCGATCGAAGCCTTCGTCGCTTTGGCAAAGCGAGCCATCAAGTTTTTCTGACGAGGAGAAATGAGGGAGATCGCTTTTCCCTTTTGTCCTGCACGACCCGTACGACCAACGCGGTGAATGTAACTGTCCACGTCATTCGGCAAATCGTAGTTGATGACGTGAGTTACACCTTCTACATCGAGTCCACGAGCCGCGATATCTGTCGCGATCAAGTATTGGAAACGAATCTCACGGAATTGCTTCATCAGTTGTTCCCGTTTGTTTTGGGACAAATCACCGTACAGGGCTTTCGCCGAGAGGCCATTTTCCTGTAGGCGGGCTGTAAGCTGTTGCACACGTACTTGCGTATTGGCAAACACAATGGTCAAGAACGGCTGCTCTTGCTCCAGCACATCGACGAGAGCATCCGTCTTATCGCTTTGGTTCACTACATAGTAAAATTGTTCAATGCGCTCCACAGTCTTCTGCTTGCCCTCGATCTTGATATGCGGAGGCTGTTTCATGAAGCGGTGCGCCAGTTTTTTCACCAGATCGGGCATCGTAGCCGAGAACAACAGCACCTGACGCTGAGAAGGCGTGTGGACGATCACTTGCTCCACATCTTCCAAGAAGCCCATTTCCATCATTTTATCGGCTTCATCCAGCACTAATGTGGAGATACGTCCGAAATGGAGCGATCCGCGCTTCATATGATCCAGGACACGTCCTGGTGTTCCTACAACAACTTGAACCGTTTCTTTCAGCTTGCTCAGCTGTTTGTCGATATCCGTTCCACCGTGCAGGGAGAGTACATTCACATTCAGGTGTTTGCCCAGCTTCTCTACTTCTTTGGCAATCTGGATGGAAAGCTCACGCGTCGGGGTGAGGATGAGCGCTTGAATGTCGCGTTTTCCCTCTTCCAATGCGTTGAGGATCGGCAGCATGAATGCAGCTGTTTTACCCGTACCTGTCTGAGCTTGTCCGATCAGATCTTTGCCTTCCATAATGAGAGGAATGGCTTCCTCTTGAATTTGTGTTGGTTCTTTATAATACAGGTCTTGAATCCCTTGCATCAGCTCCGGACGAAAACCAAAAGACGCAAACGATTTTGCCATAACTTCCACTTCCTTTCACAAGCGATCCGATTCGCCACACCATGACTGCATGGACAGTGGATGCGATAAAACCGGCTCTCATCAATCAAAATTCATCCTAGGCAGGTTGTTGCCCTTGCGAAATCCTATCCTACCTATACTAAAGGAGTCCTTTCGAAAAAACAACTAAACCGTTCAACTCCCGGGCATTTTTCTTCAAGACTCGCGACGATGAAGCAAGCCTCGCTAAAATTTTTGCTTACATCATGTGACCATGTATCGATCTCGCTGATCTAATTACTGTCAATGCAAAAAAACAACACAGAAAGGAGTGAGAAAGGTGAATCTAACAGAACAGGTTCTCTTGGCAAAACGAGGAGATCGTGAAGCTTTTATCGCTGTTGTCAAACAAGTCGAGAGCTCCTTGTACCATACGGCTAAATCCATCCTGAAAAAGGAGGAAGATATTGCGGATGCTCTCCAGGAAACCATTTTGAAAGCTTATAAATCTCTGCATTCACTTCGAGAGCCCCAATTTTTCAAGACATGGATGTTCCGAATTTTGATCAATGAATGCAACAAGATAGTAGCAAATCGCTCCCGTAACGTTCTCACGGATGAATTCCCTATCCAATTGTCACTCTCACCGAAAGACGAACATATTGATCTGCGGGACGCCGTTGAGAGGTTGGATGAACAGCAGCGCCTTGTTATTGTGCTTCACTATTTTGAAGACATGCCTTTAAGGCAAGTAGCAGAGGTACTTGAAATTTCGGAGAGTGCCGCGAAAATGAGGCTCAGTCGGGCACGGAACAACTTGATGGAGAAATTAACTACATTTCGGGAAGGGAAGATACAATATGGATCAATCTAAATTCGATGTAGAACTAAAGGAGTACAAACGTACAAAAGATTCGACGATGTCACCATTGGTACGGGCTCGACTGGATGCAACATACGCCGCTCTCCCGGAAATGTCTCGTGAACGAAAAGTCCAACGATTACGCAAAGCACCTTATGTTGCGGCGGCAGCAGTCATTCTAGGCGCAACTGTATTCACCTCTGGATTTATCTCGCCAGTCATGGCGCAATCGATTAAGCAGATCCCATTGGTGGGCAGTCTCTTTAGCTTCATCGAAGCGGACCTCGGCTTGCGAGCTGCAGGCGAACAAGGTCTTTCTTCCAAGGTCAACAGAAGTATTTCTCACCAGGATATGAAGCTCGAGGTAACAGAGACGGTCTTCGACGGAACACGCGCTGTCTACCTCCTCAATGTAACGGCTCCAAACCTGAAGGATGGCATGTTTGATACGGGAGCGGAGGTTGTCAAACTCAGTGACGCTATCGAAAATGTCACATTTAGCATCGATGGAAAAGGGCAAGATGATCCAGGCAGTTTGGTAACAGGCGGTGGTTTTTTCTACTCAGCTGGCGAATCGCACCCAAACTTTCTGGTCTTCGAAGAAATTTTGAAGACACCTGACCACAATTCAACGGGGAAAATTCCAGACTCTTTCCATGCGGAAGTGGTTGTTAAGCTTGCTGGAGTTGATCAAGCCTTCAAGCTGGACATCCCGTTCCAAAAAGCGACGGACAATACCATCCAGCTTAAACCGAATGCTATTCAATCAAACGATGGGATTTCTTTCGAAGTATCCGAGGTCAATATGACGCCAGTGACGACGCGCTTGTTGTATTCGGTCAAACTGGATGGCGAGACATCAGATAAGTCCATCAGAGCTGCCCTGTTTGACGACCAAGGCCGTCAACTGACATCCCTCCATGGAGAAGGAGAACGTAAGGATAACACTCTCACATTTGACGCCCGCTATGCTTCTGCACAAGGACAGCCAAAATATTTCATAATCAAGCCTTTTGTCGTAAAAGATCATTTCGCTGAAACAGTCACAGATGATCAGTTTATTAAGGGTCTCGAAATAAAGGTAGACCTCCCCGAGAAGAACAAGTAACAAAACGAAAACCCTCCCCAATGCATTCATACATGGGGAGGGTTTTGCTTTCCTTGCCTATCTGTCGATCAATTGTTGAATCGTTTCCTTATCGAGCTTCTTGATAACGGCTGTCAGCAGTTGGGCAGCCTGCTCGAAATCGCTTTTGGACATAATCGCATTATGGCTGTGAATATACCGTGTCGCAAAGCCGACGACAATCGATGGGCAGCCAATTCCGCTTAAATGGAATTTCGCTGCATCTGTTCCACCTCCTGCGAGGGCATCCACCTGGATATTGATACCGAGCTCCTCTGCTGTGTCGAATACGAGATCCCGCAATCCGGTATGTGGAATCATCGTAGCATCAAATAACATGACGAGCGGACCGTCTCCCACATTGCAGGTCATCGGATACGATTCATTTCCAGGTGTGTCATACGCGAGTCCAACATCAACAGCAAAAGCAATATCCGGTTCAACCAGCCTCGCTATTGTGCCAGCACCACGAGTCCCTACTTCTTCCTGTACGGTTGCACCGGCGTATACCACATTCGGATGCTCTTCCGTCTGTAATCGTTTCAGTACCTCGATTGCCATCGCGCACCCCGCCCGATTATCGAGCGCCTTTGCGACCCACAGCTCTCCGTCGTGCATCGTCGTAAAATTACTGTCAGGGACAATCCAGTCACCTGGGCGAACACCCATTTCCTTTGCATCCGCTTCATCTTTTGCCCCGATGTCGATGTACAACTCCTTGAGCTTCATGACTTTTTCCCGTTCTTCTTTTTCCAGCGCGTGTGGTGCCTTCGAACCAATGAGCCCCAGATACTCACCTTTGCGTGTCTTGACCTTCACACGATGAGAGAGCATATTGTGCGTCCACCATCCGCCAAGCTGGATGAAACGCAAGTACCCTTTTGGCGTGATATGTGTCACCATAAAGCCTACTTCATCCAAATGTCCCGCTAGCAAAATTTTCGGACCGTTTTCAGCACCCGTCTTCCTCCCGAGCACTCCACCCAGCCGATCCTTTACCAACTCATCGCAAAGAGGCTGCAAGTACTTCTCCATCTTTACTCTGACTTCGCGCTCGTGCCCAGGTACTCCGTCCGTTTCCGTCAAATCCTTGATCAATTTCGTAAGATCGTCCATCATTTATCTCCTTTTTGATACTGAATTCCCTTATTATTGTTTCCCCAACCGCTGTCCCGAATGCGCTCGAGTAGTGATCCGATAAAACAGTACGAGACAAATCAGTCCCATCCCTACAAACATCCCAGTAATCGCGACGTTGGGAAGCCACGCACTGACAAGAATAAATAGACCTGCACTGCTGACTCCCACAATGCTAAACAGAGAATGTACAGCCATATACGTACTCCGCGCATGATCTGGCACCATATTGGCGAGTAATGCTTGTTTTACCGGAATGTGCATCACCTCACCCAGGCTCGCGAAGAACATGGCAATGAGCAAGACAGCGGGAGAGCTGCTGAAGCTAATCCACGCATACCCGCAAAAATACAGGACAAGTCCTGACAGTAGCACCGTCCTATCTCTCATGCTCTTCACCACGTAGGAGATCAAAACCGTCAAGCAAACAACCAGCACCGTGTTTTCTGTTTTTAATAGGCCTAACAAGTTCATCCCATCCACCTGAAGGGCAAGAAACGAAAATAACTGCTCAGGCTCTGGGATTTCTTTCACTAAACGCAGGCCGATGACATTGGTCAATTGCTCCTCTACAGCAATAATGAGCAAATTCGCTATGGTAAACAGCAGAAAAATCCGATGCTTGAGCACTTCTTGATAAGCTCCCAAGACATCTGCCATGAAACTCGAATCTTTTTGTCCTTGCTTGCCAGACGCCTGGCGTGGACGTTTTTCTGGCACATACGTTTCCTTGATCAACAGGATCGTAATGGCGAGCGAAATCGCGATGCTCACAGCCACACCGAGAAATAAAGCAAAATAATGCTCGTCGAACAAAAAAGCCCCCACCAATCCTCCTATCGCTACCGCCAGATTATTCAACCAATAGGAAGCAGTAAAAATCGCTCGTCTGTTCTCGGGCTGACTCACATCAATGATGAGTGCTTGGTAAGCAGGACCTGACGCCCCCAAACATAAGTGATGGAACAGAAACAAAATAAATGTCACATAGGGCAGCTGGAGCCAGGGTGAGTTAACGAAGGCCACACCAAGAAAGCTGAGGAAAATGACCGCCTCACATGCAACGATGACTTTTTTTCGCCCGATCCTGTCCGCCACATATCCCCCTGCAAAAGAACCTGTGACACTCGCTACCATCACGCCTAAAAACATAAAACCCGTTACAACCGTCCCCAATTGCTTGGAGAAAAAAACAATCAAGTACGGGGTCACAGTCATACTCGCCATCGTCGTCAAAAACTGCAGCATTAGTCTGATCTGGATGTTCCTGTCGAACCTCCAAAAACGCATTGTGACCACTCCTCTTTTTATAACGATTGATTAATCAATCGTTTATACTCCAAAAAAAAGACCGATGGAGAACGCTAGCTATTCTTCGGTCCAAAAAGCTGCATGGCAACCGGAACAAATTTTTCCCACATGTTGCTTTGTGGCTCATCCGTCAAATTCACACGCAGGCCAATTAACAGACTCATGTAAGCTGTCGCCACGTATTTGGGATCCTGGACATGCAAGAGTCCTTTCTGTTGTCCGTTGACCAAAAGCTCCGCAATTTTTTCACGGAAGATGTTGTGAAACGCGTCTAGCTCAGCAAAAGAATAGGGAAAACGATTGTAGTAGCCGACTACTTGTACGACCAGACGCAAGTACAAATCGAACGCAGCGAACATCTTGATGTGATTGGTCACCATTCTCTCTAATTCTAGTAATAGCTCTGATGCTTGGGGATCAAAGTCCAGAAGTTTGACGGAATGCTCTTGTAACGGCTCCGTAACAGCTGCATGAAAGAGCTGATCCTTGTTTTCAAAGTACGTGAAAACACTGCCAAAGCTCACTCCCGATGCCTTCGCGACTTTTGCAATGGTGGTATCATCATAGCCGCGCTCGGCAAACAGGAGAATTGCCTGCTGGAGAATCGTTTCCCGCTTTTGCTTCATTTTTAGCACTTGTTCTTCTGAAAGTGGCATGCTATACAGACTCCTTGCCAATGAATGATTACTTGATCAATCGTCACTTGCATTATTATAGTACTGACTTCCAGTATTTGCAAAGATTTTTGTCTCGCCTGATCGCAAAAATAAAAACGGCTGGAGCTTGTGCCCAGCCGTTTGCCTATTTTCTACTTCGCTAATTCATAGATCGCTTGCGCGTAAATCGCTGTCGCTTTGATCAGGTCATCCACGAAAATATATTCATCTCGCTGGTGGGCACTGTCAGGTCGTCCTGGGAAAAGCGGTCCGAATGCCACCCCAACATCCAACGAACGGCCGTAGGTAGCACCGCCAATTGCAATGATGCCAGCTTCCTCACCCGTTTGTTCTGTATATACGCGTTGCAGCGTCGTCACCAGAGGATGATTCGGGTCGACGCGGTGCGGTGTCAGATGCTCAGCCACTTCGAGCGTAAATGCTCCTTCACTGAATTGTTCAGCCAGAACGGCCGACCATTTTTCGAAGGCAACAGAATGTGGGTAACGGATATTCAGACGGAAAAGCGCATCCTGCTTTTCGTCGTACTCGATCACACCTGTGTTCACTGTGAGCGCACCCATTTCTTCATCATTATGCGCGATGCCGATCGCTTCCCCATAATGCTGCTTGTGCAAATAACGATCAGCCAAGCCAACGAATACTGCTCCGCGTTCATCCAAGGACAAGGTTTGCAAAAAGTGAATGAGCTCGGTACCCGCGTTGACACCTTTGCTCGGGTCCATTCCGTGAACCGAGACGCCCTCCATGTGCAGCACGACGAGGCCATCCTGCTCCTCCGCCTTGCCTTTCAACCCAGTCGCATCCAAGTGCTGACGATAACTTTGTGCAATCGCCTCACTATTCAAGCCAATTGGCGCAAGCGTTGCTACAGCCTTGTCTGGAACCATATTCATCCGCAAGCCAGCCTGCAAGGAAACGAGCTTTGCCTCCACATTTTCCGCAGCAGGTATTCCTAGGCTTTGGAAGGATTCAAGCTTCTGGCGCAATGAAAGGTCAGTCAAGCCTTTCTCCGCATAGATCAGCGGGAAATCGGCATCTGGCGTAAAGCCCATCGTCGGCATTTCTTCCGTTTCAAAATACGTGTTCACACATTGCCAGCTCGATTCTTCATCCGTACCGAAAATAAAGCGCACGCGCTTCGACAGCGGCAATCCAAGCTCCATCACGATCTTCGCGGCGAAAATGGCCGCCATCGTCGGTCCCTTGTCATCAATCGCACCACGTGCCACCAAGCGTCCATCCACGATCTCAGCCGCATACGGTGGTGTACTCCAGCCATCGCCTTCCGGTACGACATCGACATGGCTCAGAATGCCGATCAATTCCTCGCCTTGTCCGAATTCAGCGTGCCCTGCATACCCGCGGACGTCTTTGGTTGTCATGCCTGCCTTTTCACATACGCCTAGCGCAAAGTCAAGCGCTTGCCGAATCCCTTCTCCGAAAGGGGCACCTTCCCGCGCGGACTCGGGGTCGAGTACGCTTTTTATTTGCAAAAATTGTTGCGTCGTCGCAATCAGTTCTTCCTTGCGTTTATTTGTTTCTTCCAGCCAATTAATGCTTGTCATTCTCTTCTCCAGTCCCTTCATTCATACTTCCTTCGTCCATTGCCGCATCGACATCGAGATCCAGCTCCACCAACGATAATAATGACTCCATCGGCACTTCTTTTTTCGTAAACTCTGCTTGGGCGTCTTTAATTTCTTCCCGGATATTGTTCATTTCGCTATCCAGCTTGTAGGACGCCTTGGCAGCTTCGAACAATCTTTGCCGTATATCGGATGGGATAATTCCCTCGTATTTATAATTCAGCGAGTGCTCAATCGTCGCCCAAAAATTCATTCCCAATGTGCGAATCTGAATTTCTACCGGAATGGTCACTTGCCCACCCGCCATCATGATCGGATACTCCACAGCAAGGTGATAGCCGCGATAGCCGCTTTCTTTTGGGGTAGAGACATAATCCTTCTCCAAATACACACGCATGTCCCCGCGGTTGCGGATCATCTCTACGACTGCCGGTATATCATCGATAAACTGGCAAATGACACGGATGCCAGCGATATCACGAATTTCCCAGCAAATATTTTCATCAATAGGAAACTGCAAGCGGTTTGCCTTGTTGTAAATACTCGGGATCGATTTGACCCTGCCCACCGCAAACTCAATTGGTGAATGCTCCTTGCGTTTGCGCAGCTCGTTACGGATATTTTTAATTTTGACTTTGATTTCTTCTACAGCTTGTTCGAACGGTAGCAGATATAGTTCCCAATCTAGTTTGTGCACGCTTACGTCCCTCCGGCTTGAAACTCTCCATCGTCCTTATCATTCAACATTTTGTGTGAGATATCCTTCCAAAATACAAAAAGAGACGGGAGAAAAGGCAGTTTTCACCGGCTTTTGCTCCGTCCCTTTTTTCTTAATTTTCGCGCGAGACAAAGGTTCCAAGGGAGCTTCTCAGCTCTTCTGCTAGAATAGCCAACTGATTCGCAGCATCTGCGATGAGCTCCATCGCTGCAATCTGCTCTTCTACCGCAGCCGAAATGCTCTGGACACCAGCAGCCGCTTGCATCGATGCGGACGATACTTCCCCAGCGACTACAGCTACCTGTTGGGCATCTGGCGCCATACGCTTGAAGGCTTCACTGACACCGTTAATTTCTTGCGACACTCCGAGGATGTTTTCCTCGATGTGCTGGAACATCTCTTGCGATTGATGGGCTGTCTTCATGCCACGGGCGGTTGTTTGGGCACCCTCGACCATTCTGGATACTGCTTCCTTCGTATCCTTTTGCACGTCTCCAATCATGCCTACGATCTGCTGGGCAGCATGGTTGGTATCCTCCGCCAGCTTGCGCACTTCCCCTGCTACGACGGCGAATCCCTTGCCATGCTCTCCTGCTCTGGCCGCTTCAATCGCAGCATTCAAGGCGAGCAGATTGGTTTGGCGGGCTATTTCTGTAATGACAGCGATAATTCTCGAAATGTCCTTCGAGCGCCCTTCCAATACATGAATGACATCCGTTGTAGCTTCTACCGAACGATTGATTTCGTCCATGCTGTCCATCACATCTGCGATCGCGCGTCTGCCTGCGTGGGCATGCTGCTTCATTTCTTCCGCAGATACGGTCACTCGCTCTACATTTTCCGTTACCCCTTCCACATCCTTCGTCAAATCAACAGCCAGATTCAAGGTTTGTCCCATTTTCTCCACCTGGCTATCAGCAGAGGCAGCCACTTGATCGACGACGAGGACTATTTGCTGGCTGGAAGCAGCAATCTCACTGGTGTTTCCCTGAATATTTCGCACCGCCCCGGAAACGGAAGCAGCTGCCTGCTGAATCTGAAACAAGATTTTGCGCAATTGCTTCTGCATCGTAACGAGAGACCCAGCCAGTTCTCCTAATTCATCTTTTCGTTTTAATAGCTTGTCAGGAATCTCTCGTGAAAAATCACCATGACCGATCCGTTCTGCAACAGCAAGCATGCCCCGAAACGAGCGGCGAAGCCAGTTTGCTGTAAATAACGAGATGATAACGATGAGCATGAGGACGGCGCCATTAAAAGCAATCATGGCATTCCGAATGCGAGTTGGACCCTCCAATATTTCGGTCATATTCCTCTCTGCCAAAATCGCCCACGTCTTCTTCCCCACTTTGACCTGATCGTAGGACACGAGCACTTGTTGTCCTAAGTAATCCATGCTCTCGACCGTTCCTTCTGATTGTTGGGTGAGCAAGACTTGATCGACGATGGGCGTATCTACTTTTTGCTGCAACAACGTATTTGGTCCACTGCCCAGTTGCGATCGCATGAGCTTGTCCGGACCACCAACCAGGTAAATCTTCCCGGTTTCCCCCAGCCCTTCCCGTTGGTTGAATATTCTTGAAATATAATCCATGGATACTTCGACTGCTATTTGCCCGATGATGTAGCCTCGTTCGTAGATCGGCGCTGCAATGTATACCCCTGGCGCCCCTCCGGATGGTTCGTAAATGCCTAGATCTGACATTTCTGCGCTTTGGGTTTTCAGAACTTGCTGTACAGTCTGGCCAAGTACAGAGCCAGCGTGTGGGCCTGTTAGAAGATTGGTACCGAAATCGGCCTGTGGCTTTGTCTCGTACACGATGTCCCCTTGTGCATTCAACAGAAAGGCATTTACGAAGCCGTAGCGAGCGACCTCCATCTTCAATTCGTTCGTATACCGCGCTTGCACTTCTTCATAAGCAGGCGATTCCACGCCTTGCCGCCACACGTCCTCAAACGAAGAAAGGGCGGACATTACTGTTCCCGATGCAGCCAACGTATCCACGTTCCTGGCTCGCTCGCGAAAGTAATTTTCCACCTGTTCCTTGTTGCTTTGACGGAGTGCTTCCAGTGTAGCAGTACTTCCATTCAACAATTCCTGCTTGGATTCCTGATAAGCAAACACTCCCGCTGCTGTCAGCGGTACACTTCCTGCCAATAGTAGTACGAGCAGTATACGAGCGCCTAACTTCATGGAAAAGCCCCCCATTTTTGCCAATCGGTTTTTCTGGTATACTAAATAGAATATTATTTATATTTCTACTATTTATATGAATATAGTACCAGAAAAGGAAAAAGGAAGGCTAGACCAAATGTATCAGGCTGTCTCGAAAATCATAGCAATTTCGTCGCACATCGGCAGCTTGGAGCAGTTAATGCAATCCTTCCATGCTTTTTGCGGCAGCGTTTCCTTGGCAACTACCCAAAACCCGCACTTTTCAAAAAACACTTGTTGATAGGTCAGCGCCAGTACACGCTTAATTCCCAAAAGGCGGCATTGCTCAACCAAATGAAGAACCAGATGTTTCCCAACGCCCATCCCCTTTGCTTTTTCCGAGATAGCCAAGGAGCGGATCTCTGCCAAGTCCTCCCACAAAATATGCAGGCCTGCGACACCTACGACCGAATCTCCGTCATGAGCGACAATAAAGGATTGCAAGTTTTCCAAGAAAGACAGCTTCGTACGTGGCAGCATCAAGCCTTGCTGTGCATATTCATTAACAATCTCCAACATGGCATCCACGTCTTTCATCGTAGCCTGACGTACTGCCAGCGCCTTTGCAACACCCATTTTACTCTCCTCCACCCCATGCATCACGAGCCTGGTTTGATTTAATATTTATTCATTATAGTATATAAATATACATTCGACCTTCGCAGAAGTCTATCCTTTTTTCACCTAAATTATGCTCAATTGCATGAACTATTCTTTTGTTAGGTAACCGTTGTGTTATAATCAAGCGTACGAGTTCATAGGGAGGTGCTACATACTTGACGACGAGACGGGAACGGAAAAAGCGCGAAACACGCGAAAAAATCTTCAATGCTGCCATCAAGCTTTTCAAAACACATGGCTTTGAAGCAACTACCATCGACATGATTTCCGAAGAAGCGGATGTTGCACGCGGTACGATCTTTCTGCATTTCACTTCAAAGGAAGCTATTCTTGCTAACTGGGGATACGAGCGTCTGCATGAAATCGAGGAGCGCCGGGAAGAGTGGGATTATGGTGACGAATGCAAGGCGAAGGTGCTGCGGATCTACAAGATCATGAATGAAGTCACCATCACCAATTTCGATTTCATCAAAGTCGTCGTAGAATCCTCGATGAAACATCGGAAAGTGCTTGAGAACGAAAAGAACATGTACTTTGAATTGCGCCAGCTGTTCGCCGACCTGATTGAAGAAGCGCAAGAAAAGAATCAATTGAAAAGCAAATTCAACCCACTTGTTGCTGCGAATATGTTGGAAAACATTTACTATAACGCTCTTTATGATTGGGTACGCAGCGAAGGCGCCTGGGCACTCGAAGAAATCATGGAAGAGAAAGTCTCTATCGTATTCGAAGGGCTGGTCGTGGAATAATCCGACTGACCAGCCCTTCGAATGTGACAACTTATGATTTATTCAAAATAGGCCCATTTGTACTGCGCGTATCCCAGACCTGAAATGACTACACCTTTTAACTTGGGATTCTGCGCATACACCGTAGACTTAAAGTAAAACGGAATAACTGGCATTTCATCCACCAAGATTTTCTCAGCCTCTTGCAAGATCGCTTTTCGTTTGGCAGCATCCTTCTCCTTGGCAGAAGCCGCCAATAGATCGGCATATTGACGATTCTCCCAACGAGTATGGTTGTTGCCTTCCTTCGTTCGGAATATTTCCAGGAAGTTGATCGGATCGTTGAAATCCCCCGTCCACCCCATCCGCGCTACTTGGTACTTCCCGTTTTTCACGTTTTCATAGTAGACATTCCATTCCTGATTCTCTAGCTTGACGTGCACACCCAAGTTTTTTTGCCACATGTCCTGTACAGCCTGCGCGATTTTGGTCTGTGCTTCCTCCGTATTGTAGGACAGTGTAATCGGCGGGAGCTGGTCGACGCTTGCGTACCCTTCTTCCTTCATCCCTTCCGCCAATAGCTGCTTGGCTTTTTCCATGTCGTTGTCTGTAAACAAGCCTTGCTCGTTCTCAGCAAACATCGTAGGCGGCACTACGGCTGTCGCAACCAATTCCCCTCCTTGCGTGATGTTCTCCACGATGTCTTTCCGGTTGATCGCGTATGAAAAGGCTTGGCGAATTTTTTTGTTGTGGAAAGGCTTTTGCTCTGTGTTGAATTCATACCAATACGTTCCGGCTTTTGGCGTGATCACCAGCAATCCTTTTTCCTTCAAGGTCGGCATCGCGTCGAGCGGAAGATTGCCAGCCGGGGCACCTGCCCAATCGAGATCGCCGCTCTCCAGCATGGACAGCTCTGTATTCGCGTCATTGATCATATTCATTTCGATTTTGGTCAGCTTGACAGCGTCTGCGTCCCAATAATGCTCATTTTTCGTCAACGTTAGCTTGTTTTTATGCTCCCACGCAGCGAGTTTGAACGGTCCATTCGAGGTGTAGGCTGGTCCTGCTTCCTTCGCCCAGTCCGGATTGTCTTTCACCACTTTCATATTTAGCGGAAAGTAGCTGTAAAAGGCTGTCAGCTCCAGAAAAAACGGCGTCGGGTTTTCCAGTTGGACGACGAGTGTCTTGTCATCTGTTGCCTTGACCCCGATCTCTTCGGGCTTCGCTTTGCCAGCAAAGGCCGCCTCTGCATTTTTCACATAAAACAGCTGGTAGGCATACTGGGAGCCGTTTTTGGAATCGAGTGCCCATTTCCAAGCGTTTTCAAAATCGTGCGCAGTTACGGGATCGCCGTTCGACCACTTCGCATTGTCGCGAATCGTGAAGGTGTACGTCAACAAATCGTCTGATGCCTTGATTTCCTGGGCCATCGCGGGCTGAGGAATGCCCTTGTCGTCAACGCGAGTCAGCCCCTCAAACGTTTGAAAAATAACATTGGATGACCAAACATCCGAAATGAGTCCGGGATGAAGAGAAAGCGGTTCTGTAAAGTTATTCAGTCTGAGGATTTGTTCGGGTTGCGCCGATGCATTAGCTGGTGTAGCTTCTGTCGTTGGTTGTGTGACAGGCTTTGCTGCTTCCTGTGGTTGTCCGCATGCAGCAAGTCCTAAAGCCAAACCTGCTGCGAAAAAAGCTTTTCCTGTTTTTTGCCACCATCTGTTTGCGGATCGTCTCATGGTCTATTCCCCTTCGCTCGAGAGCCTTCGCTGTTCTTCACGCTGCTGCCATTCTTTCAGCTCGCTTTTGATTTGATAGAGTTCTGCACGTGTTTCGAGCTTGAACGCTTTTAATTCACTTCTGATGACAGCCAACTCATGTAAGAGTCGCTCCCACACCTCTTGATCTTTGTCCATGTTCCTCTCCTTTTCCGGTCATATACACTGCAGGCAGTTGAATCGTCACCTGCGTTCCATGCCCGTGTTGACTCTGAAAGTGGATCGTCCCTTGCATCGCCTCGATGATCCGGCAGGTTACCATCAAACCGAGACCTGTCCCTTTTTCCTTTGTAGAATAAAAAGGTAGCCCTATCTGTTCAATCTGCTCTGGCGTCATCCCCTCTCCCTCATCCATGATGGAAATCATATGATAGTTCCCGGCTGCTCGTACGGTGACGTGCAGCATGCCACCTTGTCCCATCGATTCGATACCGTTTTTCATCAGATTCATCAATGCTTGCTTGAGCTTA
Source organism: Brevibacillus sp. BD137 (assembly GCF_041644655.1). Lineage (NCBI taxonomy): Bacteria > Bacillati > Bacillota > Bacilli > Caryophanales > Paenibacillaceae > Brevibacillus > Brevibacillus sp. BD137. The sequence goes on from NZ_JAOTNO010000008.1 coordinate 47,241, forward strand.
ACGGCGTTGCTCTCAACGAATAGGCCCGGCTCGGTCTCACAGGCGATTTCCACTCGGTTCATGACGCTGTAGGAGGACATGATGGCGGTCACTTCTTTCACGGTATGCGCAATCTCCAGTCGCTCCAGCATCTCAGAATGAGGCTTGGCCAGATTTAAATAGTCGGAAATGATAAATTCAGCCCGATCGAGTTCATTTAAGACCAATCGGATATATTCAACGTTTTTCGGATTCGTCTCCTCACGCAACAATTGAACAAAGCCACGTACCACCGTGAGTGGGTTGCGCACTTCGTGGGCGACACTGGCTGCCAGCTCGCTGATCAGGTTCAGCTTTTCCGAGCGTTCGACCTGCTTGCGGATAATATGAGATTCTCGAATAAACTCAATGAAATAAACGGCTGCACCTTGTACGATCAAAGCGAGGTAGCCGATTTCCACCAGCGGCTCCAGATAATTGTTAATGATCGACAACGGGAATCCTCTCCAGATCAAAACAACCATCCCTCCACCGATGATGGATAGCTGCTTTAAGCACCCGATCAAGAGAACGAGCCCTAGTTTCTTTCGTAAGGAGTAGCCATACCAACGATTGACCAATAAAAACGGGATGATCGCATAAACCATCGTTCCAAAAATCGTTACGAGTACGCCATCGCCACCTAAAACGATCCTTACGATAAACATCACCAAAATCGTCAAAATGCCCGGGATATACCCAGCGTATAAAATGGTAATAATGATCGGTATCGAGCGTAAATCGTACTCCATACCATTACTGAGTTGTACTGGAAAGCTCATCGCAAAAATAACACTGATCGAGCTACAAACGATAACCATTGATGATTTGATGCTCATCTTGTTCGAGGTTGATCGCCCCAGCCAAACATTTCTATACAGCAAAACAGGGACGATAACGAACAGTAACTGTAGCAAAATGTCTTTGATGATTAACATATATCGGTTCCCCTGGCTCTTAGAATATTTCGATTTTTCTTACAGAATAACATTACAGATGTCTTTCTGGAAGGCACATTTTCAACATCTGGCAGAAAGGATGTTTTTGTTGCGGTGACCAGCACATTTCCCTATGATGAAGAAGAGCTTGTTTGAAGACCTTGGAGGTAATGACATACACATGCGAAATGGTATAAAACGTGAAGATATCGAGCTGTTGGCACCTGCCGGTAACTGGGACTGTTTGAAAGCAGCCGTGGCCAACGGAGCCAATGCCATCTTTTTTGGGGTAGAAAAGTTCAACGCGCGTGCGCGTGCTGAGAACTTCCAAATGGCGGAACTGCCTGAGATTATGGCTTATTTGCACATGTACGGGGTAAAGGGCTTCCTTACCTTTAATATTCTCGTATTTGAAAATGAACTAGAGGATGCACGCGAGCTGATTGACGCCTGTATTCACGCTGGAGTAGACGCTGTGATCGTTCAGGACCTCGGTCTCGTAAAGATGATCCGCGAGATATCTCCAGACTTCCCAATTCACGGCTCTACACAAATGACGATTACTTCGCCGGAAGCGGTGGAGTTCACGAAGCCGTTTGATATGGAACGCGTCGTACTCGGCCGTGAAAATTCATTAAAAGAGATCAAAAAAATCGGAGAAAAAGCAAAGCTGCCGATGGAAGTATTCGTTCACGGTGCCTTGTGTGTTTCTTATTCGGGACAATGTCTGACCTCGGAAATGTGGGGTGGACGCTCGGCAAACCGCGGGGAGTGTGCCCAAGCCTGTCGCTTGCCGTATGACCTGATGGTAGACGGTGTGCAAAAGGAAATGGGGAACATCGCTTACGTGCTGTCTCCGAAAGACTTGGCTGCTATCGATTTGGTTCCTGAGCTGATCGAGGCTGGCGTGACTTCCTTTAAAATTGAAGGCCGCCTGAAAACACCTGAATACGTGGCAAACGTCGTGAGTAAATACAATGCAGCCATCGAGCGTTATTTTGCCGGACAAGATACAGGACCAACCGAGGTAGAAGTACGCGAGCTGCAACAAAGCTTCTCTCGCGGATTTACACACGGATTTTTGACCGGGACAAACAACAAGCAGCTCGTAGATGGTTCGTTCCCGAAAAGCCGCGGTGTGTTTTTGGGAACCGTGAAAAAACTGCTTCCTACAGGCGTTTTGGTGGAAATCACTGCTCCTGTCAAACGCGGAGACGGAATCGTGTTTGACGCGGGTGACCCCACGCAAAAAGAAGAAGGCGGTCGCATCTACGATATTTTGAGCCGCAGTAAAAAGGTAGAAGGCGAAGTTTCCAAAGGCATGTACGAAATCGTCATGGGACGCAATGACGTGAATCTGAAGCGTCTTCATGTCGGTGACCGCGTATGGAAGACGAGCGATCCTGAGCTGGACCGTCGCCTGCGCAAAACGTTCGAGACGGAAAAGCCTTATCGCACCTTCCCACTGTCTGTTCACGTGAGCGGAAAGCTGGGTGAAAAGCTCAGTGTCACTTGGGTGGATAAACAAGCGAATCACGCTGTCAGTGTTCCTTCCGAGGTACTGCTGGAGACTGCTTTGAAGCGTCCTCTGACAGCTGAGTTGCTGCATGATCAATTAAGCCGTCTGGGCGGAACCATTTTCCACCTGGAAGCTCACGATCTGACTGTCGATCTCGAAGGGGATCTCATCGTACCTGTCAGTGAGTTGAACCGGATGCGTCGTGACGCGGTTGAACAGCTCGTGTTCCTGCGCTCCAAGCCGCCGATTTACCACCATCACGATATCAACGTATATGCGGATGCCCCGAAGAGCCCGCCAGTGGAAAAGCCACTCCTGACAGCCCTGTGCCGCTCGCTTGAGCAATTGGAAGCAGCTGCGCAAACGGATGTGGACTTCCTCTACGCTGACTTTGAATTCGTCAAGCAGTATCCAGAGGGCGTCAAGCTGGCCCATAAGTACGGGAAAAAGATCGGGATTGCTACGATGCGCATTCATATGCCGGATGAAAACGGTGTCCTTGCCTTGATCGCGAAAAGCAAACCAGACGCTATTCTGGTGCGCAATACGGGAGCACTCTATTACTACATGTCCCGTCGTGATGAAATCGACATTCCACTGATTGGCGATTTCTCCTTGAACGTCGCGAACCACAAGGCAGTTGAACTGTTCCTTGCAACAGGTCTTGAGCGCGTCACGCCATCGTACGATCTGAACATCCAGCAAATGGTCGATATGCTCAGCCGCTCAAACGCTGCGAACATGGAGCTGGTTATCCACCAGCACATGCCGATGTTCCACACCGAACACTGCGTTTACTGCACATTCATGAGTGAAGGTACTGACCATACTAATTGCGGAACTCCATGTGAGACCTCCCGCATTTCTTTGAAAGACCGCGTCGGCTTCTCTCACCCTGTACGTGTGGATACCGGTTGCCGCAATACCGTTTATAACGCGATTGACCAGTCCGGTGCTGAATACTTTAGCGAGTTCCGCTCCCTGAATGTCGGTAGCTATCGCATCGAGTTTTTGGAAGAAGAGCCAGAGCGCGTGAAAGAGGTAATCAGTCTGTATCGCAAGGCATTGCGCGGAGAAGTTAGCGGTACACACGTATGGCGTACCCTGAAGGCAACCAACCAGTTGGGCGTCACACGTGGGCAACTGACAAAATAAATACCAGATTTGTAGAGAGGAGAGAGAAAGTATGGCTGACCTGAATCAACCGACTGTAGAAAACTTGGCCATTATCATTGAGGGCATCAAAGCTAAGCTGAACATGGCGAATACAGCAGTGATGCGCCCGGAGGACTTCGATCTCGTTCATTACGAGGATTTGCTGTACCTGTACAACATGGTGCAGAAAAAAGCAGCGTTTGGCATCAATGAAATGACTGCCATCGTTGAAGAGCTGGGTGCGATGAGAAAGCAATCCTAGTTTTTGCCCCAACAAGAGAAAAAAGCGTCGCTCCTGTACATGGAGTGACGCTTTTTTGCGTGGACTTTATTTTTTCAACGTAACGGTAAACGTTTTGAACTCAATGTCTTTCCCTTGTTTCTTTATCATCTCGATGGTTGATTGGATTATCGTTTCTTTTCCATTTTCATCTATCCGAACACCACCACCTTGAGATGGCAATGACAGATATGGAGTGATCCTTAATTCTTTTACATCTGCTGTCACCGGATCGAAACGACGGGTTCCTGCAAGGTATTCTTTACCATCTGATTTTTTACCTTGGCTACCGCCTGAGTAGGCTCCTAGCTCATTTCCTTTATCATCAACGACCTTGAATTCCAAATAGCTCGATAGATAGCCGATTTCCTCCGTTACAGCCTGGAAGCTGACCACCAGTCCTGCTGGACCCATTGTTATATCAGGAACAGTGAGGTCAATGCCTCCAGCTTTTTGCTGGTGATTGATCGCAATGCGCTTGGTATCTGTATGGGAGATGATTGGCAAGGAGAAGTTCCACTGCTTGCCGTCCTCCCCATGAAAGCTCAATCCCAGCTTGAACTCCTCGGGCAAACCATTGATCGCATCGATATCGACAATCCCGGTCGCTAGCGTCGGCGTGATCTGTGTATGTTTGCTGCTTCCTGCGTATCCAAATGCTTTCCCATTTACCGTCAGATCTGGGGAGGAGCCTAAATAATGCTCTCCGACTGCCTGCTTCGTTTCCAATGTATAACCAATCGTAAAACGCGTGCCGTCATAGTACACTTCATTGACAGTAATCGCATGACCATCCACGTCCTGCGACTCGCCAATGACAGTTGTTAAGCCTTTTTCACTCGCTAGCTTCAATCCGTTATCTCCATATGCCGAGAAAATCGATCCAATCAAAGGCACCTTGGACACCAGATTGGCCATCACCGGAGAAACTGCTACTGAGCTAAACAAGACCCCTAAAGCTACGACCGCTGCCCCTGTACTGTATACCAGCTTTCGTTTGTTCAGGCGTTTTCTCTTCGGTACAGTCTGCTGAATCGTTTGGGCGATAATAGCGTCCAGCTTCTCTGTCGGGACTGGAATGCGATCTACTTGCTCTTTATAGGCATGAATTTTTTCTCTCATCGAAGTACTCCCCTTTTAGTTTCTTTTTTAATAGCGTCAATCCTCTGTGAATATTCGTTTTTACAGTGCCTTCCGGACAATCCAGCGTTTCCGCGATTTGTTTTACGGAGTAGTCCTTGTAAAACCTTAGCAGCAGTACCGTTACATACTTTTCTTCCAGCTCTTCCATTGCTTCCAACAGATCGATCCGTTCCTCGAGCCTTACGCTTCCTGTATCCCGTACATTTTCAATCATGTCTTTGCTAAGCGAGATTACCTTGCGTTTCCTAGCCAAATAGGCAAGCGCCGAGTTGATCAAAATGCGCGTCAACCATGTGGTAAAATACTGCTCTTCCTTTAAGGTTGAAATGGAGAGTAACGCCTTATAGACCGTTTCCTGAAAAATCTCAAGCGCATCCTCTTCGTTGCGCGTATACACGAAAGCCATCTTGTACAAATTGGCTTTTTCCTGATGAATCAGCATTTGAAACGCGTCAGCATCACCAGCCTTGGCACGAGCAACGAGACCAAGTTGTCTATTCAAACAGCTCCCCCCTCCTTTTCTCCCCTGTTAGAGAAATCAGGGCGACAAAACGTTTCATTTTTTTTTCTATCGATATAAAAAAAGCCTGCTCTCACAGTCTACCTGAGACTACGAGAACAGGCTCTATCCGTTACATTTTTTTCAGCACAATGACTGCATTGTGACCGCCAAAGCCAAAGGAATTGGACATGCCAATGTCGAGCGTGGCTTTGCGTGCTGTATTTGGCACATAGTCCAGATCGCATTCGGGGTCACGCTCTACCTGATTAATTGTCGGGGGAATGATTCCTTCCTGCAAGCTCTTAATCAGGGCGATCGCCTCCGCACCCCCGGCTGCACCAAACATATGTCCCGTCATCGATTTGTTGGCGGTGATCGGTACATGGTACGCATGGTCGCCAAACAGCTTTTTGATGGCCAGTGTCTCGGAGCGGTCTCCGAGTTCTGTGCTGGTTGCGTGCGCGCTGATGACATCCACGTCGGTCGGTTGCGCCCCTGCTTCCTGGAGGGCCCATTTCATCGCACGGTAGGGACCGATTCCTTCCGGATGCGTCGCCACCATATGATAGGCATCAGAGCTTGCCCCATAGCCAATCACCTCGGCATACATGCGGGCGTTTCTTTTCTTGGCGTGTGATTCCGATTCCAATATCACAATCCCGGCACCTTCTGCCATGACAAACCCATCCCGCTTGGCATCAAATGGCCGACTCGCTCCTGCTGGATCATCATTTCTTGTGGACAATGCCGTCGCATTGCTAAAGCTGGCGAGAGATATGTCTGTCACTGCGGCCTCAGACCCTCCTGCGATAACGACATCCGCCCCGCCCGCCCGAATGAGCCGGAAAGCCTCACCGATGGACGTATTCCCAATCGAGCAAGCAGTAACAGGTGACATTGTCGGACCGTATAAACCGTACTTGATGCTGATCATCGCTGCTGCCATGTTGGAAATGAGCATGGGAACAAGCGTCGGGCTGACCCGCTCAGGACCTCGTTCACGTAGAACGTTATGCTGCTCAAGAAGCGTCCCTACCCCACCGATGCCAGAGCCTACATAAACCCCGATTCGCTCGCGGTCCAACTCGTCCAGCTGAAGTTCTGCATCCTCTAGTGCTTCTTCTACAGCAGCAAGGGCAAATTGGCAAAAGCGATCCATTCGCCGCGCTTCTTTGCGCCCAAACCGCTCCACCGGATCAAAATCTCGCACCAAACCTGCGATTTTCGTTTTATTTCGTGCTGTATCAAAAGTATCAATTGGAGAGATACCAGACTTTCCTTGCACGAGACTGTTCCAAAACTGATTCACTGTATTCCCTATCGGGGAGATTACTCCCATTCCTGTGACAACGACTTTTTCCATGATTAGCCTCCTATTCGAGTGCCTTATGGAAACCATCTTGTCACACGGGTTATCCTATTACAAGTTGTTGTTTATCCTAGTATAATGAGTACTAGTCTAACAAACTTATCCAGTTGAGGAAACGGAGGGTGTTCCATGAATCAGCAAACGCGTTTGCAGGCACTGTCTACTTTTTTGAAAGCGCAACGCGCCAAAATCCTGCCACAATCGGTCGGGCTGGCCCCTGGGACGCGCAGAAGAACACCTGGGCTACGAAGAGAAGAAGTAGCTCAGCTTGCCGGGGTTAGCTCCACCTGGTATACATGGCTGGAACAAGGCCGCGATATCAAGGTCTCGCCTTCTGTTCTGGATGCGGTAGCAAGAGCCTTGCAGCTTACCGTCGATGAGCACAAATATTTGTATGCGCTGGCACTAGAGACAGGGACTGGAGTTGGGCAAAGCCCGCAAAAAGATGAACCGCCGCAGATCAATCCAGCCCTGAAACGAATCTTAAAAGAGTTGCGCTCGTGCCCAACCATCATTTCAGATCGGCGCAGTCATATTGTCGGCTGGAACGAGGCAGCTACACATGTCTTTCTTGATTTTGAACAAATCCCTTATGAAGAGCGGAATTTAATCCGCCTCGTGTTTACGCGTAAGGAATTACGACGGCTGGCCGTCAACTGGGAGCATTTCGTCAGCGGCTTTCTCGCGATTTTTCGCGCCAATTACGGTCAGTATGTAGAGGACGAGTGGTACGAGCAGTTTTTAAGCGAGATGCGGCAGGTTCATCCCGACTTTCACGACCTGTGGGAGCAGAGCCGCGTCAGCTCAGCCCCGGAGGTATTACTGGAATTCCGTCATGCGAAGGTAGGGAAAATGCTCTTTCATCTGACTTCGCTGCAAGTTTCCGGGAATGCGGATTTGCGGTGCAGCATTTACACACCTGACCCGAATTCTGCCACCGAGACAAAGCTGTGGCAACTGATTGATCGGCCGGTTTCTTCTTCCCAGCCGTGACCGAAGGTCTTTGTGGTTTGAGTCAACATGGTGGAGGAGAAGAAAAAGCACAGTACTCTTCGACTCTGACACGCCTGCATGGGGGATTGGCTGTCCGTCTCCACTTCCAAAAGGGGACCGTCGAGCCAAAGCCACCCTACGGGCGGAAGTTTCTCAGAGAAGAAGTGTTCGACAAGCGTGGTCCCCTTTTGGAAGTTCCGACTGGGTAGGCGTTGTCAAGGTCTACGAGCCCTGTGCTTTTTCTTCTCATTAGCCTTGTACGTTGATCGTTACCTTTTAAGCAAAGAAAAACCAGCCCGACGGCATCTGCCCGGGCTGGTCCACTTTGTTAATGATTTACAATTCCCACACGCGTCCCGGAGGAAGCAAGGCTTCCGACTTCCTCGCAGCCTTCTTTCCACAGCAAGTAACGGATACTGTCTGCCAGTGCTTCCCAGCTCGCTTCGATGACATTGGTGGAGACGCCGACTGTGCTCCACTTTTCGCCGTTGCTCGAGGATTCGATTAGGACACGTACTTTTGCAGCAGTCGCGCCGTTTTCGTCCAAGACACGCACCTTGTAATCTTCTAGCTGCATTTTTGCAATGCACGGGTAGTAGCTCTCCAATGCTTTTCGCATCGCATTGTCCAGCGCGTTCACCGGACCGTTGCCATCAGCAGCCGTATGGACAGACTCCCCGTTCACCCGCAGCTTCACGGTTGCCTCCGATGTGATCGATTGGATGGCTGCCTTTTCCAACATGATTTTGAAGGAGTCTAGCTTGAACAGGTTTTTCAGCTTGCCGGAGGCTTCCAGCAGCATCAGCGTGAGCGAAGCCTCTGCTCCCTCGTATTGATAGCCTTGGAATTCGCGCTCTTTGATGTGTGTAATGATTTCTCTCGCCTTTTCACGATCCAGCGACAGATCGATCTCGAGCTCTTCCATTTTGGCGAGCAAATTGCTTTGTCCTGCGAGCTCTGAGACGAGTACGCGACGTTTGTTGCCGATATTTTCTGGCTCGATGTGCTCGTACGTTTTCGGATCGCGCATAACGGCGCTTACGTGAATACCACCCTTGTGAGCAAAAGCACTGTACCCGACAAACGGCTGGTTGTTCGGCATCGTCATGTTGGCAATTTCCGCTACATAGCGAGACAGCTGTGTCAGCTCCTGCAATTGATCACTGCTCACACAATGATGGCCCAGCTTGAGCTGCAAATTCGGAACCACTGAGATCAGGTTGACGTTCCCGCAGCGCTCACCGATACCGTTAATCGTTCCTTGTACTTGCTGTGCGCCCGCCTGTATCGCAGCCAGTGCATTGGCAACTGCCACTCCGCTGTCATTATGCGGATGAATGCCTACAGGCGTCCGTAGATGACCCACAGTCGTTTTAACAATATCATAAACTTCATGCGGCAGTGTCCCGCCGTTTGTATCACAGAGAACAATCCAATCAGCCCCAGCCTCTTCTGCTGCTTCCAGCACCCGCAATGCGTAGCGTGGATTCGCCTTGTACCCATCGAAGAAATGCTCTGCCAAAAAGAGAGTCGTCAGTCCGTTTTCTTTTAAAAATGCAACCGAATCAGCAACCATGCGCACGTTTTCTTCCAACGTCGTCTTGAGAGCATCCGTCACGTGCAAGTCCCATGATTTCCCGAAGATCGCGGCTGCCGAGGCTCCGCTTAAGATCAACGCTTGCAGATTGTCATCATCCGTCGCTGCTACATTCGGTCTACAGGTACTGCCAAAAGCCGTTACCTTTGCGTGCTGCAGCGAAATCTCCCGGATACGTTCAAAAAAAGCCATGTCCTTTGGATTGCTGCCCGGCCAACCGCCTTCAATAAAATCGATACCAAACTGATCCAGCCGCAGTGCGATCTTTATCTTGTCTTCTACCGACAGGCTGATCCCCTCTCCCTGCGTTCCATCTCGCAGGGTCGTATCATACAGATACACCTTGCTATTCATGTTTCTTCTCCACCTGTTCTGTTATTTTTCTGAATAATCACATCATTCGAACCGTTAGAACGATTCCCAGTATACCACAGCCCAAATGGAAAGAAAACGCGGGAAAATAGAGGTTTTTCCTATGTCCGTGGGGTGCGGACAAATGCGACGGTTTGCTTGATCGCAGCTTCCAACGGAGCCGATGTACCCGCAAACGGATGACGCGTGTTAAATGTATGATCTCCGCCTTCAATCCAGTGCAGCTTGCTGTTTTTGGCAGCCTGATGAATTCTTTTTGCACCCTCTACCAGACGGACATAATCTTTTTCTCCTGTGATGATGCACAGTGGTTGCTCCATCGTAGAAACCAGTTCCAAAATATCGTATTGTTGGCGATTGTTGTCCACATCCTCGATCACGACTCTGGTGATTGGCATGTCTTGACCGGTTCGTGCATTTGCTATGTATCCGACACCTGTCTCTTCTATTTGTCTGCGCAGCTTTTCATCGAACAAATCGACATGAGCGATTCCGTTCCAGGTTACAATCCCTGCCACCTGCGGGTTGTTTGCTCCGAATAAGATCGCGTCACCGCCGCCCTTGCTGTGTCCCAATACATACAGCTTCGTTTTGTCCACGTAATCGGGTAACGGGAGCTTGCCTGACAAAATCCGTTCCGTCAATGCTTGCAAATCAGCCAGCTCGCGCGCATATGTATTGCGTCCGAATTTCTCCAGCTCGTCGAACTCCGTCAAGCTCTCCCCTACGCCATTGCAGCTAAAATTAAAGCGAATGGTGGTAATGCCTTGCTTAGCTAGTTCATCGGCCACGTAGGGAAAGCTTCCCCAATCCTTGAAACCTTTAAAGCCATGGCAAAACAGCAGTAGTGGCTGTGCTGAGCCTGCCGATTCCTCCGTATGAATGTCGCCGCGCAGCGTTAACTCCTCGTCGAGTGCGATGGAAAAGGATTGTTTTTGCATGTGCGTTTCACCTCTTGTGCCATTTTTTTATTATTATGCCGTGTCCCCCTCTTAAAAGAAACGGAAATAACAAAAAAAGAGACCTTCCACTATGGAAGATCCTCTTTAGTTAGCTGCATTGCCCTTATTAACAAGATACAACGCATACTCCAACGGCCGTCGAACCGCCGTCGCATATCGCTTGTGCTGACGCATCTGCTTGAAAATTTCTCTCCCTGGCTTCGGATTGATTTCGATAATCCAAACCCTGCCATGAACATCAATCCCCAGGTCAAAGCCAAACTCCATCATCAGGCCGAAATGCTCTTCAATGCGTGTAACCGTCTTAATCGCGAGCTCCTTGCATTCCTGTACAATCCGCTCTGCCATTTCCTGACCAAATCGTGTGACCAAGAACGAAACAGCAGGCAAAGCTGTTCCTCCCCCATGCAAATTCGAGGTGGATGATTGGATCGGCCCAACCCGAATGCCCATCCCGGTCAAACACCACTGACCCTTCCCGTCCTTTTGCACAAGCATGCGAGCATCTACTGTTCGCTTGGGAACCAGTGACAATTGTAGCCCCTGTTGAAGAAAAAACTGCTCGTTTCCGCTCTTCTCATTCTTCATCCAATGCTCCAGCCGCTCGCACACCTCTGTGAGCGTCGCCAGTTTTTCACAGCTTTTGGCTTGCTGCTTGGTCCTGCCATGCAAAAGGTAACGACCTGCTCGTTTCTCCACACGCAGTATGCTTCTTCCACCTGTGCCGTTTGTCGGCTTGAGATAAACCAGACGATGATTGGCAAGCATCGTGGCAAGCGTTTTTCTGTCGTAGGGGAGTGTTTCGGGAAGCCAGCGCTGTAGCTGTGGATCTTGTATCAAAATCTGATGAACGACATATTTGTTCGAGAAGCGATTATTCGCATAACGGAACCAGTTTTGCTTGCGAAATGGCAAATAGGCACGATGCTTAGGCAATGGATAGTAGCGATAACGGTCGATGACGATATCGGGCCAGGGGAAAAACTCTCGTCTCCACTTCTTGCCATCTGATACAAAACCGTTGATCCGCTTTTCTGTAAAACGGACATCTTGTGGGCTAAACAAAAAAACCTCTGCCCCCATTTCTCTTCCTGCCTCTACCAGCCTTCGCAAATAGCCGGGCTCGACAAAGCCTGATTCTCCTCGGTAGGTCAGTACGCCTATCCGTTTTCTCACCGAAAGGCCCCTCCCTCCCTTATTCGATTTTCTAGCTAGCCTCGTATAGCTTATGGTTGAAAGCAAAAAAAAGCGCCTTTGTCCTATGTAGGCAAAAGCGCATCTTTCATGCGTTTTCTTATCGTTGCTGTGTTTCCAAATAGTGCAGCGCTGTTCGTCCCAAGAGCTCGCCTGCGATGAGCATGGCATCCTCGTCGATATCGAAGCTGGGATGGTGGTGGGGATATGTTGCCAGTTTTTCCGGATTGCCTGCCCCTACGAACAAGTAAGCGCCGGGCACCTTTTCCAAATAGTACGAAAAGTCCTCGCCCCCCATCAACGGCTTCATCGACTCCACACGGCCAGCTCCAAACGCTGCAATAGCTGCTTCCCGTGCGATCGCTGTTTCCTTTTCATGGTTAATGACGGCTGGATATCCTCGCTCGTAGACAACTGTAGCGCTTCCTCCCATCATGGCAGCCGTCCCCTCCGCTATTTCTGTCAGGCGCTGCTCCGCACGATCGCGGACGTCTGGCAAAAAGGAGCGGACAGTCCCAGTCAAACGACAGCTATCTGCGATGATGTTCGTACTGTCTCCGCCGTGGAACGTCCCCACGGTCACGACCACACTTTCTAACGGGCTAACGTTGCGGCTGGCAATCGTTTGCAGATGTCCGACGATTTGTGAACCGATCACAATAGAGTCGACGGTTTCTTCCGGAACAGCACCGTGTCCCCCTTTTCCTTTAATCTCGATGGAAAAGTCGTCCGTATTCGCCATGAGCGGACCCGCACTAATGAATACCTTTCCTACAGGGAACATCGACCACAGATGAACACCAAAGATCGCATCGACGCCATCTACAGCACCATCCTGAACCATTTGGATAGCTCCGCCCGGATTTTCCTCCTCCGCATGCTGAAAAACAAAGCGAATTTCACCGGCAAACTGCTCACGATGTGCTGCCAAAACAGAAGCGAGTCCTAGTAGCTGGGAAGTGTGCGCATCATGCCCACACGCATGCATGACGCCAGGTACAGTCGATTTATACGGTACATCTTTTTGATCTTGAATCGGCAGCGCATCAAAATCCGCTCGCAACGCGACGACCTTACCCGGGCGCCCACCGCGCAAAACGCCGATGACTCCTCTACCGCCAACTCCTGTGCGAACCTCATCGAAGTGAAGTCCTCTCAATATTTCGGCAATAAGGGCTGGAGTCTTCTCCTCTTGAAAGGAAAGCTCGGGATGCTGGTGCAGATGACGCCTCCAGCTAATGATTTGTGGTTCCATCTCTTTTAGCAGCTCTTTTAATTGTTCCTGCAAGGCCATGGTTCTTCCCCCCTTGATTCACTATTCTTGTCCCATCATAGCAGATTCATGGGACAAATGGGGAGCTTGACTAATCCAGGGCGAGCATGCTACGTTTTCGCTTTTCAAAAACCGCAAAGCTCGTATAGCCTACCCGTTTCAACTGCGCTCGAGCCTCGTCCAAATGCTGACCGACTTGATCAGGCGCAGTAGCGTTAGACGCCAAGGTGATGGGTACCTCATTCTGGAACAAGATTTCTAGAAAACGATAGCTGGGCGAAAATTCACGGAGTTGACTCGCCAAACCGTAGCCTGTATTGATTTCCGTCGCAATCCCCATACGTCCAAGAGCCCGGGCCAAACGCTGATAATACGGCAATAGGGCAGTCTCATCCGGTCGCATACCAAACGCTTTGATGCCATCGATATGGGCGATAACATCGAATAATTGCGATTCGATCGCCTGCTCCAGCTTATCAAAATAAAGGCTGTACAATCCGATTAGCTCCTGTCTTCCAAAGCGTTCTTGTCCACCCTGGATCGAATAACCCCAGCCTTCCAGAAAATGCACGGCTCCTATGCACACATCCCACGGATATTGATTGATGACATCCCGCAGTGTCTCTTCTCCACCCGAAAAATAATCCAATTCAATCCCGACACGCAGCTCAATTCCATCCTCCGCCCAGCGAAGCCGCTCTTTTTGCAGGAAAACAACAAAGCTGTCCAGTGAATCGTTTGCGACCTGGCTCAGCCATTTGCGTTGCGCTGTCCCCAAACGATCAGAGCCGATGTGCACATACTGTTCGTAATACGACCGATACTCATGAAAACGATATAAGTGCTCGACCACGCAAACTTGCTGAATCCCAGCCTGTTTGGCACGTAATCGATACAATTCAAGCCAATCTCGTGAATACGGGCCTTGTTGTAGGCGTTCTGCCAACCCATTGGTCAGCATACTTGCCCATTTTCGGCTCCCCATCACTTCGGCATGCTCCACGACGGGGCGCAATGATTCCGCTTGCTTGAGCAACCAGTCCAGCGAATACGGCCCTTCCTCCAGATGGACGTGAAAGTCTACCTTCACCCGATCACCTCCTTAGGTTCGTCCCTGCTATTTCCTATCGTTATATATGCGTTTGGTTCCATACATATGTCGAGTATTCACATGACGAACGACCTAGTAGAAGAGGTGAAAAAAGAACAAAAAAATGCCTCAGCATCGAGGCATTTTTGTTTATCAGCTATTTTTCCGCTCATACACGTAAAACGCATGCGGATGAACGTTCTTCTCATCCACGATACCCTCACGCTTGTCCACCAAGGTGTAAGCATCGCGATCCCATGCCGGGAAAAACGTATCGCCCTCTGTTTCCAAATCGATCTCTGTAATGTACAGTCGATCAACGACATCGAGGAACTGGCGATAAATTTCCGAGCCGCCAAAGATGATGACATCACCCATGGCGAGAACTTCTTCCTTCGTATGAACGACATCTACACCTTCAGGGTGAAAGTCCTGGCTACGTGTCAGAACGACATTTCTGCGGTTAGGCAGCGGCTTGCCGATCGATTCGAACGTTTTGCGTCCCATTACAATCGTTTTTCCTGTCGTTAATTCCTTCACATTTTTCAAGTCGGCAGGAAGGTGCCACGGCATGTCGCCATCTTTTCCGATGACTTGGTTGCGGGCATAGGCAACAATCAAACTGATCATACGGCCACCTCGCCTTTGATGTGCGGGTGGGATTCGTAGCCTACGATTTCTATATCTTCGTATTTGAAGTCAAAAATCGAAGTCACATCTGGATTGAGCACGAGCTTTGGCAGTGGTTTCGGCTCGCGAGTGAGCTGTAGCTTGACCTGCTCGATATGGTTGAGATACAGATGAGCGTCTCCGATCGTATGAACAAAATCGCCCACTTCAAGCCCTGTGACATGCGCCACCATATGCGTCAGCAACGCGTAGGAAGCGATATTAAACGGCACACCCAAAAACGTGTCGCCACTGCGTTGATACAGCTGGCAGGACAGCTTGCCATTCGCTACGTAAAACTGGAACAGCAGGTGACAAGGCGGCAATGCCATCTTGTCCAATTCAGCCGGATTCCACGCACTAACGATCAAGCGACGAGAGTCCGGATTGCGTTTGATCTCATCAATGACCCATTGAATCTGGTCCACTGTTTTGCCGTCGCGTCCAGTAAAAGAACGCCATTGGCTTCCGTATACCGGGCCTAAATCTCCGTTTTCATCGGCCCATTCGTTCCAGATCCGCACGCCGTTTTCCTGCAAGTAACGGACATTGGTATCGCCTGATAAAAACCAGAGCAATTCGTGGATGATCGATTTCATATGCAGCTTTTTCGTCGTGACCATGGGAAAGCCTTCACTCAGGTCAAAACGCATCTGGTGCCCAAAAACACTGGTCGTTCCGGTGCCTGTCCGATCCTCTTTTGTGACACCCTCATCCAAAATGCGCTGGCACAAATCCAGGTATTGTTTCATCGTCCATCTCTCCTTCCATCTCATCTATTTTACCTGACCCAGACGAAAAGGAAAGATCGGAATGTCATGATATATTGACACTCCCCATGCCTAAAGGCGGGGGATTCTTGGGTAGTCACTCCTAACGGAATGAATTTTACCAAGCTATCCCTGTGTGTCCCACAGTTTAGTTGACT
The DNA here is from genome assembly GCF_041644655.1 of Brevibacillus sp. BD137. NCBI lineage: Bacteria > Bacillati > Bacillota > Bacilli > Caryophanales > Paenibacillaceae > Brevibacillus > Brevibacillus sp. BD137. The sequence continues at coordinate 63,243 of NZ_JAOTNO010000008.1, forward strand.
ACGCCAACAATCGAAGTCCTTCTTGCTCAATATTGATCGCAGCGTTTTGGTCACGATCATGTTGTACGCCACAGTGTGGGCATATCCAACTGCGCAAGTTAAGACTTTTCACTTCTTTGTTGCGGTATCCGCAGTTTGGCGTTGAGCAGAGCTGGCTTGAAGGAAATTGTTTTCCCACAATGGAGACCTTTCTTCCATACCATTCTGCCTTATACTCCAGCATCGCACGAAACATCGACCACGAAGCATCTGCAATGGATTTGGCTAACTTGTGATTTTTGACCATATTTTCCACTTGCAAGTCCTCCAAACAGATCACTTGGCTTTCGTTAATCAGCTTGGTTGACAGCTTATGTAGAAAATCGTTACGGGTATTTGCAATTTTTTCGTGGAGTCGAGCTACTTTGGTACGCGCCTTGTTCCGGTTGTTGCTGCCTTTTTGTCTACGAGATTGAATCCGTTGCCACTTCACCAGTTGCTTTTCATACTTGCGATAGTATTTGGGATTTGCTACCCTCTCACCAGTAGAGAGAATGGCGAAATCCTTGATTCCAAGGTCAATCCCAACTGTTCGTTCTACTATTGGGAGTAATTTACTCTCCGTTTCACACAATACGGATACAAAGTATTTACCTGAAGGATTGCATCTAATCGTAGCCGATAGGATTCGCCCTTCAACTTCTCTGGATTTAGCAAACGATACCCATCCCAGCTTAGGAAGTTTGATGCGATTCCCTTCTATTTTGATGTTCATCTTGCATGTATAGGATTGCTTTGGGTTCTTCTTGCTCTTGAATTTGGGATAGCCTTTTTTCTCTTTGAAAAACTTTCTGTAGGAGGAATCCAAATCTTTTAAGGTTGATTGTAGGGCAGTGGAGTCCACTTCTTTCAACCATCCGATTTCTTTTTTAAGTTGCGTGAGCAAAGCAGAACAGTCGTTGTAATTCAACGTTTTGTTTTCTTGTTCGTAAGCATCTTTTCGTTTCGCAAGAAAGTGATTGAATACAAAGCGAGTACATCCAATTGTCTTGTTGATGAGTGTTGCTTGTTCTTTGTTTGGATACAAACGGAATTTGTAGGCTCTATGCAAGTTCCCTTCAAATGTTTTACGACTCGGTGGATTCCGAATTGCGGATCGCATTTGATGAGCAAATGAACATGATCAGGCATGATTTCCATTTCAACAACTTCCACACGTAGTTCCACTGCCTTTTCAAGAAACAACTCTTTTAATCGATGTCTACTGGCTCTTTCAAAACCTTTTTACGATACTTCGGACAGAAAACAACGTGATATTTACAGTCAAATACGACATTGTGGTTACTTTCCACTGATCTACTCAAGACCATCACCCATGGTTAATTATACCACTTCCTTAGCACCCCCTACAGGGGATGCAGAGCAAAGTACCTTATATCCCCATAGCTAAAGCAAGGGGTTTTACGGCACGAGTAATAAATATAGAAAGCGGGATTCGTGATGGATGGCAAATCTTCTGTTCCTACAAAGCCCTTATATAAACAAATAGCAGAGCAAATTGAGCAACGAATCAGCAGTGGTGAATTCGGTCCTGGCAGCTATTTGCCCTCGGAGCGCACACTGGCCAAAGAACTGAACGTCAACCGCTCGACCGTCGTCGCTGCGTACGATGAGCTGCAAGCAGCAGGTATGATCGAGCGCATACAAGGAAGTGGTACCATCGTCAGCCAAGATATTTGGGGACTGGCACGGACCCGCGTTCCGAACTGGCGTCATTTGACGGAATCAGGTTCATTTCGTCCGAATTTACCGCTGATTCGCAAAATCCGTCGTGAAACACAGGAAAATGACTTGATCGATTTGGCGAGTGGCGAGCTCTCGACCGATCTCGTCCCCAATCAAACGCTCCAGCAGCTCATGAACCCCGATGACTTCCCGGCTCACCTCGGCTATGAGCATCCGCAGGGCAATTGGGCTTTGCGAGAAACATTGAGTCTCCACATGAAAGCATGGCGAAGCATCGAAGCACCCGCTACCTCCATTATGATTACGTCAGGCGCACAGCAAGCCCTTCATCTCGTCGTTCAATGCTTGTTAAAGCCAGGGGATGCGGTTGCCATTGAGAAGCCGTCTTATTGTTATTCCTTGCCGCTTTTTCATTCTGCTGGCTTGCGTACGTTTTCGCTGCCTGTCGACCGGGATGGAATCGACCCGAAGCACTTGGCCCAGCTCCACCGCCAGCACCGCATCAAAATGGTTTTTCTCAATCCGAATTATCAGAACCCGACAGGAACGCTACTTTCATTGGAGCGGCGCCAGGAATTGCTCGCGTTCTCCTATGAAAAAGGGATTCCGATCATCGAGGATGACCCATACAGCCTGACCAGTTTTTCGAGAGAGCCCGTCCCAACCTTAAAATCACTGGATCAACACGGAACAGTACTCTATATCAGCTCTTTGACCAAAATCGTAGCCTCAGGTCTACGAATCGGCTGGATCGTCGGGCCCCCTACCGTCATGGAAAGATTGGCAGATGCGAAACAACAGTTTGATTTTGGGCACAGCATTTTTCCGCAATGGCTGGCGAATCGCTTTCTCGGATCTCCTCAGTTTGCGAGTCACATCGATCTGTTGCGAACAGAGCTATCCTTGCGGCACGATCAGCTTGTCTCCTCGCTCCAAGACAAGTTCGGTGATCAAGTAGAAATGGTCGGGTCAGAGGGTGGCATTCACCTGTGGTGTAAATTTAAAGGGGAATGGAGCGGCGAACATTTTCTCACAGAATCAGTCAAACGGGGAGTAGTTTTCGTTCCGGGACATCTTTTCGGCGCGGAGCAAGGGTATGTCCGCTTCACCTTTGGCAGAGTTACCCTAGATCAGATCACTGAGGCAGTCTCTCGCTTAGCGGATGCATTCTCAGCAAGTGGATGGTCAAAATAATCCCCAAGTGGATGGCAACATTTTTGTGCGGTCGGTATATGATCGAAGTAAGCTACCGTATGCATCCTCGTGTATATCCGGCAGGATGACTGGGCCATACAGAAAGGACTGGCTGTTATGAGTATTTTGCCTTTCATTATTGCTATTATTGTACTTGTTCTCATAGGTCTCGTCGTTACCATAAAAATCGGTATGAACCCATCCGAATCCAAAGTGCGGGACTTTAAACAACGCTCCCGCAATCTGTTGATCATTTACGGCATGATTACCATCGCCTTGGTGATTGCATTGTCAGTCTTTCTCTACAACAACCTTTGATCCATCCCGAACGATACGTGACATAAATAAGACGCCGTCTGCCTTGTACAGGTATGACGGCGTTTTTGAATCGAAGGAGGTCCTTCGTCATGTGTTTTTAGAAGATGATACCTCTTTTACACGACTTTCCTCGCCACATTGGCGGCTTGCAGCCCACGCTGACCATTCACGATTTCAAAAACCACCTGCTCGCCTTCCTCCAAGTTCCGGTAACCTGCCCCCGTGATCGCAGAGTAGTGTACGAATACATCAGGTCCTCCATCACGCTCAATAAACCCATAGCCCTTTTCTTTGCTGAACCATTTTACTTTCCCTTGAATCATTGTGTTTCCTCCCTGTAATCAGTGCAGCTCTTACGCTTACCCCATCATATGCGGATGCGAAGTCAGTGGATATACGGTAAAATAAATAAAGTATGAATCGTCACGCCAGAAAGGAGTGAATCACATGAAAAAAGTATGGATGATCGCATGCGCGTTGCTGCTCACTGCCTGCTCCGATCTATCAGAAGGGGTCCAAACCGCCCAGCAAGCAGTAGAAACAGGTCAACAAGCGATTGAGACAGGAAAACAAGCTGTTGAAGCGGGCCAACAAGTTCTCGAAGCCGGCAAGCAACTGGCTGAGTCTGAAGTCGCCAAACAGTTGCAAACATACCTCCAGCAAAAATACGAATCCTCTGAAGCATTGCGTAAGGCCATGTTCAGTGGAGATGGTCAGTTGCTCGTAAATGAATTGCAAAAAACCGAGCTTGCGAACTTCAGCTTTTACAAATCTGACATGTTTGGTGTTGAATATACAGGCACACTCTCTGCCGATGGTACTTTCAAAGTGCTCAAGCACGATTTGAACAACCAAGGTGCAGAGCCTACAGTCGTAAAGGAATTCAAAGTAACACTCGACGGAAACGGTCAGGTACAAGTTCAGTAATTTGGAAAACATTTCAAGGGAAGCCTGCGATCAATCCTCGCGGGCTTTTTCGTGTTATTAAAAAACTTTTTATTGGATTTCTACAAAATTTTCTGTATTTCCTTATAGATTTTTATAATTGGGCATGATAATGTGTAAGATGTTCATATAATTTTCACAAATACTAAACACAACGAGGTGATGCCAATGAATATGCTACTCGCATCTATTATTGTGTACATGGCAGGTATGCTCCTGATCGGCTATTATGCCTACAAACGTACCTCCAATCTGACAGACTACATGCTCGGCGGTCGGTCGCTCGGTCCAACTGTAACCGCTCTCAGCGCGGGTGCATCCGACATGAGTGGCTGGTTGATGATGGGCTTGCCTGGCGCCATGTTTGCCCAAGGTCTTAGCGCATCCTGGATTGCCATTGGTCTGACTCTCGGGGCTTATGCCAACTGGCTGTACGTCGCTCCCCGCCTTCGCTCGTATACAGAGGTTGCCAACAACTCGATTACGATTCCTGCTTTCTTGGAAAATCGTTTCGGGGACGGGTCTCGGATGCTTCGTCTTGTCTCAGCCCTTGTTATTATGATCTTTTTTACCTTTTACGTCTCATCTGGTCTCGTCTCTGGAGGCGTGTTGTTTGAAAACACCTTCCATCTGAGCTATCAAACGGGACTATGGATTGTTGGATTGGTCACCATTGCCTACACATTGTTTGGCGGCTTCCTCGCTGTAAGCTGGACGGACGCTGTACAAGGACTCATCATGGTCATCGCGCTCATTCTCGTTCCGCTTGTGACCGTTCTTACAGCAGGCGGATTGGGAGAAACATTTACCGAGATTCACGCTGTCGATCCCTCTTTGCTTGACATTTTTAAAGGGACGAGCCTGCTCGGCATCATTTCTTTGTTTGCATGGGGTCTCGGCTATTTCGGACAACCGCACATTATCGTTCGCTTTATGGCGATCACGTCCACGAGTGAGATTAAAAAAGCACGCAGCATCGGTATGGGCTGGATGATTTTCTCCGTCATTGGCGCCATGCTGACAGGTCTGGTCGGTATTGCCCTGTACTCCAAGCAAGGCTGGACGTTGAGCGATCCTGAGACGATCTTCATCCAGTTGGGTACGATTCTGTTCCATCCGATCATTACCGGCTTTTTGCTGGCGGCCATTTTGGCAGCGATCATGAGTACGATTTCCTCTCAGCTGCTCGTCACCTCCAGCTCCTTGACCGAGGATATTTACAAAACCTTTTTCAAGCGTTCTGCAACCGACAAAGAGCTGGTCACCATTGGCCGCCTGTCCGTCTTGCTTGTATCTGTCATCGCCTTTTTGCTCGCCTTGAATAAAAATGATACGATCCTCGATCTCGTTGGATATGCGTGGGCAGGATTCGGCGCTTCGTTTGGGCCTGTCATTCTGCTATCCCTCTATTGGAAGCGCATGAACAAATGGGGTGCTCTCGCCGGGATGGTCGCTGGCGCACTTACCGTTATCATTTGGACTCGTTTTGATGTGCTGAAGGACTTCCTCTACGAGATGGTTCCCGGCTTTGCCATTAGCCTGCTCGCCATCGTGGTTGTCAGCCATTTGACCAGCAAACCTTCGAATGAAGTAACTGCTCAATTTGATGAGTACCAAAAAAGCATGAAATAATCTCTGCCGAAAAAAAGCCAAGCAGCCTATGCGCTGGACAATTGCCCTGTCCCACGCCATAGGCTGCTTTTTTCTGTTGAAACGATTTGAGACCCCCACCGGAACGAGAAGATCCGGCAAAAGCGCCAATCATAACGAAAACCAAGCTTCTGCTAGACGACTGATTCCTACTGCAATGTCTTGTTCCTCCACTCCACCAAATCCAACGATGATTCGCGGCCGCACATTCGTCGGATCATTGGCCCAGTTATGGCCGCTCGGATAAACGCGAACATCGGACGCACGAGCTAGCTCGATCAGCCCCCTTTCCGTTCGGGAAGTATCTACCTCTAGCAAAATATGCAGCCCCGCTGACTGTCCCAAAACTCGTACTTCCTGAGGCATGTACGTCTGTATCGACCGAAGCAATGCATCGTGCTTGCGGTGATAGACGGTGCGCATTTTTCGGACATGCTTTTCCCAGTAGCCCTTTTGCATGAACAACTGCATGCTCCGCTGCAAATGGCGGGAAACCGGAGAAGGATACGCCTGGAATGCTTCCAAATATCGCTCGATCAATTGCCGCGGAAGTACCGTGTAATCCAAGCGAAGTGCTGGAGAAAATGCTTTGGAAAAATTCCCGATATAAACCACACACCCGTCCCGATCCATCCCTTGCAAAGAGGGCGTAGGGTGTACATTGTAGCGGAATTCACCATCGTAATCATTTTCGATGATGATTCCGTTCCTTTTCTTTGCCCATTGCAACAATTGCTGGCGCTGGCCGACTGGCATGACCATCCCATACGGAAATTGATGGGCAGGCGTCGTGTACACGACCGTTGCTTTGCTTTTTTCCAAGGCTTCTATGGACAGCCCGTCTTCCACTAGCGGGATGGACACGACCTCATAGCCGTGCTGGGAAAAGACGATTCGTGCATCTGCATAGCCAGGCTCCTCGATCGCAACCACACGATGCCGATCTGCCAAGAGCAGACACAAAAAGCTGAGAGCCTGCTGTAATCCAGTGCCGATGATGATGTGCTCAGGCCGACAAATGAGCGTACGTGCTCTGCGCAAATATTTACTGAGCTCTTCTCGGAGCTCCCACTCACCTTGATCATCCCCGTAAAAAGAAAAGTCCTCCGGATAGACATCCAGCGCTTCCAGCATACAAGAGCGCCATGCAGCGTAAGGAAACGACTTCGTATCGATGACAGAACCGTGAAAATTGTAGCGACAGGTAAGATGCTCCCCTTTTTTCTTTTTCAAGAGAGATGAGTACAAGGCAATCTCCTCATCCTGCTCCACTGGCTCTGACCATCTCTCGATCTCGGCAGCATAAAAGCCACTTCGCTCCCGGCTCACGATGTAGCCTTCTGCGAGTAGTTGCTGATAGGCAGCCTCAATCGTATTTTTTCCGACGCCGCTTGCTTTCATCAACTGACGAATCGACGGCATCTTGGTTCCGGACGGTATCTCTCCCGATGCAATCCGTTTGCTCAATTGCTTGTATAGCTGATGATACAGAGGTTCCTTGCTCTGTGCATCCATGACCGGCATGTACTCCATCAGCGGCCCTCCATTCTGTCCCTATCCAACTCTCCCAAACTGTCACTATGTATAGGAGCAGTTCTCTTTTACAATGATTGTACCAGATTCACCCAAACGAAAGGAGAACAAGTCATGCGTATTCATTTGCAAGGAGAAAAGGTGGTTCTTCGAGATATTCGAGCAGAAGATTTGGATACGATTTACTATTGGAAATACGAAGCCGAGGATCGGGAACATCTCAATTGGAATGGCCCCTATAAACCGCTTGACCCGTACACAAAAGAAGAGTATCGTGCCCTCCCACGCTCCCAGGAGTCTCTCGCTCTCGTCGGGACAGATGCACCAAGAACCGAGCTGATCATTGAGATTGACGGCGAGCTAAAAGGCAGTGTCGGTCGCTACTGGGTATCTGAGGAGACGAACTGGTGCGAAATCGGAATCGTCATTTACGACTCCCGCTACTGGCAAAATGGTTATGGCCGGGAAGCGTTTCGGATGTGGATCGACTACTTGTTTACCCACATGGATACGGTACGTTTAGGCATTGGTACGTGGTCCGGCAACGAACGGATGATCAAGCTGGCTGCTCACATGGGAATGGTGGAAGAAGCGCGGGTACGCAAAGCAAGGATTGTTCGCGGTGAATATTACGATGCGATTAAGATGGGGATATTGCGCGAGGAATGGGAGAATCGGAAATTGAAACAGGGGGAACCATGAGGCTGGAAATATGCAAACTCGATGAGGTGATCGTCATAGGCGTCCCAGAGGATTTGGATTTTGATTCTCACGACGATGATTACGCACAATTTTATAATCCTCGGCTTACGGGGATCGAGCATGTACTTGAGCCAGAAAAAATATTTGAGATGTGGGATTCAGATGGCACGATCATCGGGAAAAGAGTGAGTCATATTGAACACATTCCAGATGGGTGCTATGTGAAAACGATACCAGCAGGAGAATTTGCCAAGCTTCACAAGAGTCAATTGCAGTACGAACTAGATATGTTTGCTAGGACAAATTATATCGAAGAAATGAGCTATGGATTTTCTACCAAAGAGACCAAAAAAAATGGTGATACACAAGAATTTTTCTATCGGCCAGTTCAGTATAGTCCTGATGTCGTGAATACACGTACGATTCCATCTTTAGAGAAAGACTTTTCAAAGTCATTAAAAGAACGATATATTTCCGTATTTTACGATGTAGAAAGCTGTAGCTTTCGCCGATTTGTATATAACCGATATATCACGCAGTACCAAGGTTGCCTCTGGGACTTAGCGAGATTCAATAACAACGATAAAGGTATCGTCAGAGAGGGTATGTCCGAAAATGAAGCGGAAACGTTTTTGCTTGAAAAAGGTGAGGTACTCGTTTTTTGGGAAGGTTTTAGTACGTTCGGAAAAGAGATGATGCGAGACAAAGTAATGAAGATGGACGCAAAATATCTGCTGGAAAACTATGGGCGCTTCACTATCGATATGTACATTTTTGATGAGACATTGACGTGGACTGTTATTTTTCAGCCCGAGGAAGACGAAGACGGATTCGAACATATTTTGCTGCGGGTAGTATGATAAATACCTGAAAAAAGGGCAATCCCTGGTCTGAAAAGACATAGGGACTGCCCTTTATTACTTTTAGAAAATTAATTACTCCAACTCAGCCGCTACACGACTTACTTTTGCCGCAAGCTCGTCGAGATCGACGTTCATCTCAAGAGCCGCAAACAGACCTGTGAAGTACTCGTTGATCTGGTCGATGACGCGATTGCGCTCACTTGCCACCAGCTCTTGGAACAGCGTTGAAAACTGCTCATCCAATTGCTTGTTTCCGATTTCTACGTACGCGCTCACTGGTTCTTGCATGCGCTTCTCCAGCTCGTCACGCATTTTTGCTTTGCCATCCTGCTCGAAAAAGTCTTTCGTGTTTTTGAACAAGGAAACCGCTGAAGCAAATGCCGATTCGGCTACTGGCAGTTCGTTCGCAAAGGACAGTGTTTCTACCTGTCTCTGCTGATAAGGTGCCAAGGTCAAACCTGCTGCGTAGCCTTGTACATCCTGTTGCCATGCCGCAACAAGTGTTGCCCCCTGCTTGTTCGTGAATTTCTCCAAGCGAAGAGTAGTGGCACGCAGCTCCTGGGCCAAGTCGTAGCTGATCGAACGCAGAAGATCAGTCAAGCATCCTTGCAGGGCTTGCTTCATGTTGCGTCCATCGTCCTTGATGACAGCCGGGTTAAATGCGAGATTGAACAGTTCGTTAAAACGGAAGAACAAGCGCTGGCGAACGTAGTAGAGCAGCTCCTCGCGCTCTTTGGCCAAGTCGCGTTCGAACGAAGCGGTAGACAGCGCTTCAACAGCTGACAGAGCCTGTGTCTTGGCGTTGCTTGCTGCTTCTTTGCGCAACAGACGCTCGTCTTCCCCGGACTGTGCCATACGCATGAATTCTGTCAAGGTATCATGAGCGCGACGGATTTCACCGATTGCAGCATTCACAGCAATTTGCGTCAGCTCTTCAATCGTAAAGCGGAGGAACTCTGCTTCAAACGACGCCATTCCCGAAAACTTGAATGCTTCTTCAGCCGGCATTAACGACTCGCCTTCAGCCGTATTTGTGCGCTGGCGGTATACTTTCTCCGCAGAAGCTGCCAGCTTGCCTTTTTCATGCATCCGTGCCAACAGAGCAGTCTGGCTCGACACCGGATAAATACGTGGGAGGCGAATTCCGCACGAGAGGAGGTTTTTCTCGACGTGGGTAATCACTCCCTGCAATTCCTCATCGTTTGCTGCGAGGTCACAAGCATTGACGATAAAGAACATTTTGTCCATTTCAAACGTATCCTTGACCCGTCCCATTTGTAGCAAAAACTCGCGGTCTGCCTGTGAAAAGGCGTGGTTGTAATAGGTTACAAACAACACGGCATCCGCGTTTTTCATGTATTCAAACGCCACACCTGTGTGACGCGCATTGATGGAATCTGCACCAGGCGTATCAACGAGAACGATGCCCTGGTCTGTCAACGGGCAGGAATAGAACAACTCGATGTATTCCGCAAAACAAGCTTTTTCTTCCTTGGCTACAAAGCCTTTGAATGCCTGCATATCCACAAGCAGTTCTCCACCCAGATGAGCAGCCATTTCTGGCAAACCTTTTGTTACAGCTTTCAAAAAGGTGTAGTGAGGTTTTGCCGTAGGCGGGATTTGGGCGACGTCGATCTTGCCCAGCTCAGCCAGTGCGCCATCCAGATCAGATGCAACCAGTCCAAACACAGCGAGTGAACGGATAACATCCTGCTCAATTGCTTCGCGCTCCTTCAAGACGACACGCACAGTTCCATGCGGATGCGCATCCGTAGGCGGCATAATTTTGTTGATCGCTGCTGTCGTCGGATTCGGCGATACAGGCAACACGAGATCGCCCATCAAGGCGTTGGCAAACGAGGATTTACCTGCGCTAAAAGCACCAAACAGTGCAACGGTAAAACGATTGGCGGTTAGACGATCTGCTCGATCCAGCATCGCCTGTGCCTGCGCTTGCATCCCTGGTACGGAAACGACTTCTTCACTTGCGCGTCGCAGACGCTCTGCTGCCGCAATTAGTTTGTCTCGTAGTTGATTCATGCTACTTGTTCTCCTCCACGCATAATCGCCAACAGACGACCCTTGGTTTCTTCTTCTCTCGCTGCCAGTCCTGCCAGCTTTTGATGCAGCGCTGCCAACTCACGCAATGCGCCAAGACGCTCGCCTTGAGCTGCACTTTCTACGCGCACTTTCTCCTTTATCATCTCAACCACTTGTGCAATAAAGGAGAGACCTACTCGTCTGTACTCCAGCTTCATCCCGCTGGAAATATCCGCACAGTAGTTCAGGACGTACTCACTCGAAGCAGCACCCTCTTTGATGTGCTTGCTCAGGAACTCACCTGTAATCTCGATCTTGGTCGCGTGCACGCTAGCGTGATATTCTTCGTTCCGCAAATCAAACACTTGCGGCTGCTTGCCAAGCCATTCTTTGAAATGGAAGTCGAGATTTCCCGCCACTTTTTCGCGGAACTCGACGAGAAGCGCTTCTTCGCGGCGTTCGCGCTCTTCTTCTGTCTTCTTGCCTGCAAACAATAACCCCACCTTGAAGCCCGGTTTGCGACTCTCCAAGTAGCTTCGTGCTGCTTCGTTCGTACTGAAATAAGTCAAACGAGCATTGTCCAAAAGTACACTCAGCTCTTTTTCCATCTGCACGCGGGCATCCTCAGCACGCTGCTCTAGAGCCGCCGCTGTTGCTTCCTCCTGCTCAAGCGCTTCCTGCACAGCCGCTGCATTACGACTATCGATGCCTTCTACTTCCAGACCATCTAGCTGGGCTTCCCACTGCTGGCGTTGATCTGCCTGGCTTGTTCTTACTACTTGGATGTGTTCATCGATCAAATGCTCGGCAGCACTGCGAACGCTCGTGCCAACCAGCTTTTCACGATCAGCGATCAACTGCGAAAGCATGCCCTTAAATTCTTCATACATGTTCTCAGAATGATCTGGTTCCGCAAGCGACGTGTAAAAAATACCATCCGGATGAATGTTCCAGGTCGCGAATGCCTCCTCGACACTTTCCTTATAGCTGTCGAAATCCAATTCGAAATCAATATGCTTATCAATCATGTTCACAACCAGATAAACTGGCTTGCCACGGTCCTTCAACGTCTTCGTAAAGTTGAAGTTCTCTTCGGCTTGAACATGGTTATAATCCATCATATAAATGACGACGTCAGCCAAATGCAGAGCAGATTCTGTAGCGATTTTGTGTGCAGCATCTGTTGAATCAATGCCCGGTGTATCGAGCAAGCTGGCGTATTCGTCAAGGAATGTTCCCGGATAAGAGACCTCTACGGATTCAACCGTATCTCCGTCAACAGCAAACTGCTTGAGCTTCTCCATCTCCGTATCTGGATCAAAAGTAAGGACTCCGCTGTTCATGGTGAAGACACGAGCCGCTTTTTCTCCGCCACGAATCTTCACGACATTCGCACTTGTCGGAATCGGATTGGAAGGCAACAAATTAACACCCAGAAGCGTGTTAATCATCGTTGATTTTCCTGCGGAAAAATGTCCACAAAACGCAATATTCAGCTCAGCGTTCTTTGTTTTCGCGGCCAGTTGAATGAGCTTGAGCGGCGTGTTTTCGTCTCCCTGCGACTTCATTACTTCTGCGAGTTCTTCCCATGTATGTGCCAGTCGGGAAAAGTCCGTTTCCCGGATCAATACTTGACTGTCAAGCACTTCTATTCCACCCTTCTCCATCTTTCCTACTCTCTCTACTAATACCTGTTCATGAACTTCCTTTTTACTTCACTCTATTCTACCATGCCGAATGTATCACAGGTCACAAATGAGTTCAATTCAAAACTATGAAAGATTTAGCATTCGCCTATTCTTCCGCATAATTTTCCTCTCATCTGGAAAAAATCGCACTAACATGATATTCGCAATCTGAACGGGAGGAAACTTCAAATGATGCGCAGATTTTTGTCACAGCGTCGCAAAAAGAAAACTCCCTCTCTTATCACACAACGCTTGCAGCAGCGAAATGATCCTGCGCTTGTACTAACGACCAGTTTGCAGCAAAACATGGAGACGTTTAAGACCGTGCTGGGCAGCCCACACGATTTATTACTTCGTTCCTTTACGATCGGCAACACCACTCATACCTGCGCCGTGATTGCGATTGATGGATTGGCGAACTGCGATATGCTGGATGCGCAAGTTCTCGGACAAATCCAGTTGATGATCTCGACTGCTTCCAAGGTAGTACCGACTGAACCAGACGAGATTGTCCGGATGCTTTATGAGGAAGTCCTCACTGTCGTTGAAATATCGAAAGCAACGGATTTGACAAAAGTACTCGAAGGCATTCTTTCCGGGGATACAGCCATTTTTGTAGATGGAGCGACCGAAGTCATTATTGTCGACAGCAAGGGATGGAAAACTCGTGCCATAGAGGAGCCGGTCTCCGAAGGATTGGTGCGTGGTCCGCGGGATGGCTTTACGGAGAGTATCCGGGACAATACCGTTCATATACGCAGACGTATCAAAGACCCGAACTTGCGCTTTGAAGGGTCGATCATAGGCAGACGCAGCCGAACAGATGTGATCATCGCCTACATTGAAAACATCGTTGATCCAGAACTGCTGAATGAAGTGAGACGGCGAATCTCTACGATCGATGTGGACGAGATAGAAGAGTCCGGTTTTATCGAGCAATGGATTGAAGATGATTTTTTATCACCTTTTCCGCAGATTCATAACACGGAGCGTCCCGATAAAGTGAGTGGAGCGTTGTTTCAAGGTCGCATTGCGATATTGGTGGACGGGACTCCGATGGTGCTCATTTTGCCTGTGACGATTGGATTGCTCCTGCATTCACCAGAGGATTACTACGAACGTTGGATTGTCGGTTCATTGGCTAGGCTGTTGCGGTATTTGGCAGCATTTCTGGCCGTCTATTCGCCCGCTTTCTATATCGCTCTCGTCACCTTCCACCCTGGCTTGATTCCGTCTGATCTCGCCTTCTCGATCGCGGCCACACGTGATGGGGTTCCGTTTCCGGCATTCGTAGAAGCGATCATGATGGTGACGACGATGGAGCTGCTGCAGGAAGCCGGATTACGCTTGCCGAAGCCGATTGGCCAGACTATCGGGATCGTCGGCGGTCTTGTCATCGGTGACGCAGCGGTTTCTGCGGGCATCGTCAGTCCTGTCATGGTCATCGTCGTCGCCCTCACTGCCATCGCTTCTTTTGCCATCCCTTCTTATCACCTTGCCATCGCCTTTCGAATGATTCGTTTTTTCGCGATGTTTATGGCGGCTATTTTTGGTATTTATGGTGTGGTGCTTAGCTTTATTGCCATCATGATTCATTTATCCAATCTGACCAGCATCGGGTACCCTTATTTGGCGCCTCTTGCTCCACATATGCCAAGGGATTGGAAGGATATGATTTTGCGCGCACCGGTTACCTTCTTGAAAACCCGACCAGATGCCCTTCACACGAAAGATGAAAACAGAATGAGTACAGGAGGGTCGTAAGTGAGTGCAGAAACCTTGGCGGAGAAAATGATCAGCAAAAATCATATGGGGATTAACATTGCCTCAGTCACAATCGGCGTCGGCATCCTGACCTTTCCCCGCTCCTTAGCCAAGGCAACCGGAGCATTCGATGGATGGATTTCCGTCGTGATTAGCGGTCTTTGTGCGTGCCTGGTAGGCTGGCTTCTTGCCAAGCTAGCGGCTCGCTTTCCGAGACAAAGCTTCTTTGAATACAGCTCGATGATCGCAAGCAAACCGATCGCTTACATCTTGACCTTTCTCGTCTGTATTTACACGATGCTATTTGTCTCGTTTGAAATCAGGGCAATCGGAAACATCGCTAAGCAGTACCTGTTCTACAATACCCCGGTGGAAATGATCACGCTCTCTTTTCTCTTAATCGTTCAATATTCCGTGATTGGATCACGTATTGCCATGCTGCGGCTCAACCTGCTGTTTTTGCCTGTAGTTCTTGTCGTCATGTTCGTCGTCCTGCTGTTTACCACCCAGTTGTTTGACATCGAAAATGTTCGTCCCTTCTTTTCATCAGACTGGCGCTCTCTCTTGGAAGGCTCCAGAGTAGTCGGACTGTCTTATTCTGGCTTCGAGATTATCCTTTTTTACACTATGCTGATGAAAAAGCCTCAGGAAGGGGCAAAGGCCGTGACGTTAGGTCTCTCGATCCCCATTCTGCTCTACATGACCATCTACATGTTCGCCATCGGCGTATTCTCTGCGGAGGTTGCGACGAACTTGACCTATCCAACCATCGAGTTGGCAAAAGAGGTCGAAATCCCCGGCGGCTTTTTTGAACGGGTGGAGTCCGTTTTCTTCACCATCTGGATCATGACGATCTTCAACACATGTGCGATGTGGCTCGATATAACCGTGCTCAACTTGTCGTCCATGTTCAACAAGGTGCGCAAAACGTTTTGGGTGCTCATTCTTTCTCCCATGATTTATTTTGTCGCGATGCTCCCACAAAACCTGGTTGATTTCTTCGCGTTTGCAGACAGCATCACTTATTTCGGAATGATCCTCGTCTATTTATGTCCGATTTTGCTGCTCCTCATCGCTGTCATACGAGGTGTAAAGGGTCATGAATAGACAGCTCACTGCTTTCTGCATCTTCCTGCTTCTATCGACTTTGCTGGCTGGATGCTGGGATCAGGTTCAAATTGAGGAACGAGGATTTGTGGTAGGCGTAGCAGTTGATAAACCTCGTACAAAAGAAGCCGAGCAGCAAGCCAAACAAGAGGCACCAGACAAACCTCAAGTAAAAGAGCGCTTTCTCGTCACTCATCAATTCGTCGTCCCCGGTGGATTGATCTCCGGCGGTCAAGGAAAAGGCGGTGGTCAAAACACAGCCAATGAGGCTTACCTCAACCTCATATCCGAGGGGGATTCTCTTTTCGAGATTTCACGTGAATTGGCTACCCGGACCAGCAGAACTCCGTTTTATCAGCATATGAATATCCTGATCGTCTCCGAAGACGTTGCCCGTACGAAAAACGGTTTTGCCAGAGCACTCGATTTCTATCTGCGTGATCCAGATTCCAGACGAAGCAGCAAGGTATTTATCTCAAATGGCCCCGCTAAAGAAATACTGGAAGTCAAACCGAAAACAGAGAAGCTGCCCGCTATTTACGTCAACTCGATTGGAGAAAACGTTAATAAAAATTCCCGCATGCTTCCAGAGGCTCGATTGGGCGATGTCCACGAGGAGCTTCTCAGTTCGTACAGTTTTGTGGTTCCGCGTATCAGAGCAGAAGAGCAGGAGGTAAAATTAGCAGGCGCCTCTGTTTTTACCCGTGACAATCAATTGATTGGTTTTCTGGGGGAAGAAGAGACGGAGGGGCTGAATTTTCTCACGGGAAAAGTTAAGGGAGGTATGGTAAAAGGCAAGGTAAAAAACGGTCTTGTCTCGATGAACATCCAAGGGATCAAGCATAGCATTGAAGTAGATTTACGTGATCGGCAACACATGAAATTTACAATAACGATCGAATGTGAAGGCACATTGGCTGAGTCTTACGCCACAATGGATTCACTGAATAACACTGCGATGAAAAAGCTTGAACAAGTGTTCTCCGAAGAAATCGAGCGAATGAGTAATGATACCATCCAGAAGGTCCATAAGCAGATGAAAGTGGATGTCATCAAGCTTGGCAACTATTTGAAGCAGCATTATTTTTCGCTATGGAAAAAGATTCGGCAGGATTGGGAATCAGGGCAGCATCTGTATGAAAAAAGCGAAATAAAGGTTCAAGCAAAAGTCTATTTACGCAATATCGGTGCGATCAACCGTACCGAACGGCAAAACAACAGGTGATCCCATGCTCAAATTTTTAGGCGTAGTTCCTCCTTATTTGACCTTTGCAGGGACGATCATGGCGTTTTTGATTCCCTATCTTTTTTTTAAAATCAATAACAAAATTCATGAGTTAGGCGATCCGCCGTGGAAGAAACGGAATAACTCCGGTTCATAAAACACCAAGCCGAAATGTAACATGTTTCGGCTTGGTGTTTCTCTCATTCTTTTTTGGCGAGTTGTAAAACGGGTGGCATATTTCGGTGGGAATTTTGTGGGGAAAGCACATTGTCATTGTATTGCCAGCAAATCAGCAAACGCTTTGGCGTACGCAGGGAGGTCAGGCGGTCTACGGGAACCTACAATGTGACCGTCTACCACGACCTCTTCATCTACCCAAATAGCTCCTGCATTCTCCATATCATCTTTAATGCCTGGCGTGGATGTCGTCGTTACCCCGCGCAAAATTTTTGCCGAGGCAAGCACCCAACCCGCATGGCAAATATGCCCAATCGGTTTTTTCGCCTCGTGCATCGCTACCACAAACGACAGCACTTCCGGATAGCGGCGCAGCTTGTCAGGTGCCCATCCTCCTGGAACGAGTACGCCTGCATAGTCGGCAGGATTGACCTCTCCCATCGCTTTGTCAGCCTCACACGGTACACCGTACTTCCCTATATAGACGTGATTCGCCTTCGGACCGACGAAATGGACGGTAGCGCCTTCCTCTCGCAGTCTCATCACCGGATACCAGAGCTCGAGATCCTCAAATTCACTTTCGACGAAGCAAACCACTTGTTTTCCTGCAAGTCTCAACGTTCTCGCCTCCATTTCCTTCTATACTACGCTATTGTAGCAGGTACAAAAGGAAAAGACAGCAGGTACATAGATCAAGCATGCTGCCTATCTGGCGTCTGTATAATAAAAAAAGTGAGAAACAGGCCTACTCACTGTTCCCCACCTTATAACGAAAACCATATGTATAGATTGCTGGTGCCGGTAGAGGGACTTGAACCCCCACGGTTTCCCTCACGATTTTGAGTCGCGCGCGTCTGCCAATTCCGCCATACCGGCCTATTCAAAAGAAAACATGGTCGGGAAGACAGGATTCGAACCTGCGACCCCTTGGTCCCAAGCCAAGTACTCTACCAAGCTGAGCTACTTCCCGATTGCCAACCATATCGGACCTTCTCTCATTCGACAATTTCCGATAAGTATCGCAACACTTACATACTATACAGGCAAATTGAACCAATAGCAATACCGGATTTTTTTGGAATATAGTCATTTTTTCCTAGTATTTCATTTCCCTTTCCATGGTGCACAGGCTTTTCCACAAGGTATTTGTCGTTTCAAGAAATCCTGCGGTAGATTAAACGGATAGTCCAGCGGATGACGCCCTACAACAATCCAGCGCCCATTCGAAAGCTTTTTCAACTGGTACACACGGAAAAATCGATCGCTTGGATCGAAGGCAAACCATACCACAAGCGTCGCACACCTGCTGCCCGAAGACAGGACCTGTGATTTTACAATTGGTGGAGCCCCTATCGTATCCCCTACCGGGATTGCGAGTCGTCCGTTTATTCGCCGCAAATCAAGATTGCCGATCACTCGATTTGCCAGACAAGGGGTCATGAACTTTTGCAGGAAACGGCGAATTTTCACCTTGGAATTGAACCGTTTTGGCAAAATGATTCCGCGATCCCCCACACGCTTATGCGCTGAAAAGATAATCGTAAAGAATGCTTGCTCTGCCAATCGAATGACCTGCACCCATTGCTTTTTCATCTGAAGTCCCTCCCCCTGTCAGATTATGCATCACGGGAAGAAAATGGTTGGACGCGTACCTATATACATAAACCGTTGCGTGCAGGGCAAATTAATACGGTGTTCTGATCACCTAAAACCGCAGGAGGTATAACAATGCCTAGCCAAATTAACACGGACTCGCTTAAAAAAGCAGAGGTAGCCACCACGCTGGCAAAAAATATGATTACGCAAGCAATCGAGCAATCTGCTGCCAATCCACAGCTCGCCGAAGAAGCCTTGAAGCAAGCGTCTCAGGAAATTGCCCAAGCGCAAACAATGGTGTCCCAAGTCCAATCCACGCTGCAAACCCAAGCGCAAGCTCAACAAAGCCAATCCTAACCAAATGGCAGGCAGACCCGGATTGGACTGGTGGTTTGCCTGTTTTCCCCATACAATAGCAATTGAGATGATTGCTAAAAAGGTGGGGGACATATTGCCGCAACTTCGAGGATTGAATCATTTGCTTTTCTCTGTCTCAGATCTGGAGAAATCTTTTTGTTTTTACCGGGATGTCCTGCACGCCAAACCACTAGTACGAGGTCGCAAGCTGGCTTACTTTGACTTAAATGGCTACTGGTTGGCGCTGAATGAGGAACCCGACATCCCACGCAATGAAATTGCTCACTCCTATACACACATGGCCTTCACTATTACAGAAGAGTCATTTGATGAGTGGTATGCTCACTTGGAAAAGCATGGCGTGACCATTTTGCATGGACGGGACCGTTCGGAGCGGGATAAGCGCTCCATTTATTTTACCGACCCTGATGGGCATAAGTTCGAATTACATACGGGCACTCTCCAGGATCGTCTCGCTTACTACCGGGACGAAAAGCATCACATGACCTTTTTTGAATAATCGATGACATTGCCCATTTCTTAATATACTTTTCACAAAATCACAATAGTTCCAAAGATTCAACTCCATACGTGAATGCTATAATCGATAAAACACTTATGGCCTATTCCCTTATGAATAGGCCCGCTTTTCGTAAACATTATGGAGGGATTTTATGTTTGGTAAGCGTGGCGCCCAAACCGTTACCGCCTCAATTCAAAAAAGCGATGTCCAAATGTCCGATCAGCTAACGGGGAAAATTCATTTTTTGCAAATGAATCAAACAGACCTTGATCGGCTGAAACAAATTGAACCACTCCTAACAGAACACCTAGAGGCCATTACAGAGCGTCATTACCACATGCTTCATCAATACTCCCATCTTATGCAGATCATCGAAACGCATACGACGGTTGATCGATTGGCCGTATCCTTTCGTCACTATTTGCAATCGCTTCCACACGCCAAGCTAGACGATGCCTATGTAGCCGGGCGTAAGAAAATCGGAGAGGTCCATAGCAAAATTGGACTTGCGCCAGAATGGTATACAGGCTCTTACTTGCGGGTTTATGAATATTTGATTCCCGCTATCGTCAATACCTATTCGAAACGTCCCCAGGAATTATCTTCTGTCCTGTTGGCGCTCATGAAGATCATCACGCTTGATTCGCAAATCGTCCTCCAATCGTATCAGGAGGACAATGATTACAAAGTCATTGATCGCCTGGGCGAAGTTCTGGAATTAGTGATTCAGATCGATAAATTCAAGCATGTGCTGGACACGCTTGAGGATACGACTGAGGAAGCTGGCAATGTGGGGTCTGCTGCTGAGCAGCTAAGCGAATCTGTGCAAAAAGTGGCTCAATCAGCCGTCTCTGTCGCAGAGAGTGCTTCCACGACAATCGAGCAAGCGACAATGGGCAAGGATATTATCCAAGATTCATTAACCAGCTTTCTTTCCATGGCAGATGAATTCCAAGAGATGCAAGCAAAAACTTCGCAATTAATGACATCCATTGCAGAAGTTTCTCAGGTCGTCCAAGTCATCCGCAATATTGCCGATCAAACCAATCTTCTTGCATTGAATGCGTCGATTGAGGCAGCGCGTGCCAACGAACACGGGCGAGGCTTTGCTATCGTGGCAGATGAAGTACGAAAGCTCGCCGAGCAGACCAAGCAATCCGTTCAAAGCATTACTGCCACAATCAACAATGTTCAGAATGAAGCTGTCCAGGTAAAAGAAACGGCCACTCTCATGAGCGACCATTTTAACGATAAAGTGATTCAGACACGCGATGCCATTGGGATATTAGGAGATATTGTGCAAAATATTGAGACTGTCGGGCATTCCACCGGACACATCGCCGCATTGGCACAAGAGCAGTCTGCTGCCACAGATGACATTTCCATGCGCATATCGCAAGTCCTGACGAATATGGAGCAGGTCTCTTCGCACGTCTCGAATGTAGGTAAAAACGTCTATAATGTGGGGGCTGGCATTAACAGCCTACACAAGCTGAGCATCACACAAACGAGCCAATTTAAGACCAAGCATTACTTGCGAATCGTCAAAACCGACCATCTCTTATGGAAATGGTGGCTGTACAACTTCATGCTGGGGTATCACCACATTGATGAAAAAGAACTCGTGGACCATCATCAATGCCGCTTGGGGATTTGGTATGACGAGGCCCTGAACAATCCATCCTTGAGCACCTTGCCTTCTTTCAAGCAATTAGAAGCGCCTCATCGCCAGTTCCACGAAACGGTTCGGCGGATTTACCACCTCGTCAAGCAAGGAAAACTAGAGGAAGCAGAAGCTACGTTTGATACGCTAGAAGATATCTCACAACGCATTCTCAACGTACTGGATCAGCTCGCCAAAGAAGTATCCTAATGCTATTATCTACTTTTCTTTCGCTTGCCCGGCTGCCTTTTGGAGGCAGCTTTTTTTGTTTGGACACGGTTTAACTCTGCGGGAGATAGGGGTCTAGTACGGGTGTCGGTTCGCCTGACCCTTTTTGCTTTGACAACTGACCTGCCTGTTCTCACTGTTGCTCTTGCTATCCCCACGCCAAACGCTTGCAATGCCCAGACAACCGGATACGAAATGGAGAGCCTCCCATTGGCTGAACCAGCAAAATTCACAGCCGCCGCGTAATTGCCCGCAGTCAGCCAAACAGAGCCGGAATCTCCCGGCAAGGAGATGGGAACCGTACTTCTGATGACCGTCTGGTTCTGAAAACGAATGGTCCCCAGTCCTCCGTAGTTCCCGTAACTGACATCAATATCGGTGTGGATCGATTCGACCGTTCCCCATGTCAGCCCCGATGAACGGCCCACCTTTTTCAATCTGCGCCCGATACCATACGAGCGAATCACGCCTGGTACTCTGCCCACGGTTGCATAACGAGGGGCAAGGAGTCGATTGGAAGTAGGGATGCTAAGCGCTGCATCCATTCGATTACCTGCATTTCTCCGAAGTCGAACATACCGATACAAGCGTCCGATTCGATCTCTTCCCGAACGACCACCGTCAGCTCCACCTGGCTGGATGGTCTCGGTATAGCCGCTCGTATTGTTACGATTCAGGACGTGATTGTTGCTCAACACAAACCGTTGGCCTCCTCGGGCAACGATTAACCCAGCCGTTCCGGACGCCCCTGGGTAGCCGATGCTATATCCAGCGATCACAGGTCTGATTCTGCTGCGGTAATTCGTTGCAGAAGGACGTACAGCAGGATGACAATGGCACGGTCCAGAGGTTACGGTTCGAACAGGAACGGATACATGGGCTGTCGCCACCTGACTTTTGACAAGGACGCAACTCGGGCAGCTCTTCTTCACGGCGGCACTTGCATTGACGGTATACATCACAATACAGGCGCCGCCTTTTTTGTTTTTTCCGTTTGCGTAGCCAATCCCGATGCCAATTACGCCCGGCATCCGCTTCCACCTTTTGACCAAATGCTTCTTGGCCAGGAGCGCTTCCTGAAAGGTTGCCATGGCACCTCTTCCTTTCTGGAGGTAGTTTGTTTTACATGGTCATCGTATGTAAAACTTGGCCAGCACTGTTGGACGCTTGTCATTGCGGGGAAGCCTTTTTTGCGTATTTGAAAAAGCATGTTATTCCAGCTGTAGTGCTGGGGAGGAAACAGGAGAAAACGCTCAGATTCTAGGGCCACCCGCTGGGGGATTGACTGCCCGGCTCCATGAAAAAAAGCGAAACCCGCGTCCAAAGTGGTCCTTTCAGGAGGTATCTCAGAGGTGGACGCTAAGGGCTTGTTTCTCTTTTTTTCATTGCGCCTCGGTCGGCGTCCCTAAGATCTTCGCTTTTTTCTCCTGTTTCCTCTACGAGCTTTCCATGTTAAACGGGTTTTAAAAGCCTTAATAGATGGAAGAATGTAGTCAGTTACGACAGAGAAGAATATTTCCAGACGTAGCGACTTGTGGAGTCCGACCAAGCGGAGAAGGGATTCGCGGGCAAAAGAAACGCAACCGTGCCCATGCGACGTAGCGGCTACCACTTTTGCGTTTCCCCGCGAATCCCTTCGGAGTGGACAGTCTCAGCCCCCAGCAGGACGGAGCCTGGAGCCTAGACTGGAAATAATCTTCTCTCCACCGCAGCCACATACATAAGAACCTCAAGTTGTTGCTGTAGTGCTGGGAGGAAACAGGAGAAAACGCTCAGATTCTAGGGCCACCCGCTGGGGGATTGACTGCCCAGCTCCATGAAAAAAAGCGAAACCCGCGTCCAAAGTGGTCCATTCAGGGGGTGTCTCAGAGGTGGACGCTAAGAGCTTGTTTCTCTTTTTTTCATTGCGCCTCGGTCGGTGTCCCTAAGATCTTCGCTTTTTTCTCCTGTTTCCTCTACGAGCTTTCCATTGATCCGATTTTTTAATACCTCAAAAGATGGAAGAATGTGATCAGTTACGACAGAGAAGAATATTTCCAGACGTAGCGACTTGTGGAGTCCTACCGAGCGGAGAAGGGATTCGCGGGCATCAGAAACGCAACCGTGCCCACGCGACGCAGCGGCTACCACTTTTGCGTTTCCCCGCGAATCCCTTCGGAGCGGACAGTCCCAGCCCCCAGCAGGACGGAGCCTAGAGCCTAGTCTGGAAATATTCTTCTCCCCACCATAGCCACATACATAAGAACCTCAAGTTGTTGCTGTAGTGCTGGGAGGAAACAGGAGAAAACGCTCAGATTCTAGGGCCACCCGCTGGGGGATTGACTGCCCGGTTTCATGAAAAAAAGCGAAACCCGCGTCCAAAGTGGTCCATTCAGGAAGCATCTCAGAGGTGGACGCTAAGAGCTTGTTTCTCTTTTTTTCATTGCGCCTTGGGCGGCGTCCCTAAGATCTTCGCTTTTTTCTCCTGTTTCCTCTACGAGCTTTCCATGTAATCCGATTTTTAATGCTTTGAAAGCTGAAAAATGTGAGCAGTTACGACAGAGAAGAATATTTCCAGACGTAGCGACTTGTGGAGTCCTACCGAGCGGAGAAGGGATTCGCGGGCAAAAGAAACGCAACCGTGCTCGCGCTACGAAGCGGCTACCACTTTTGCGTTTCCCCGTGAATCCCTTCGTAGCGGGCAGTCCCAGCCCCCAGTAGGACGGAGCCTGGAGCCTAGACTGGAAATATTCTTCTCCCCACCACAGCCACGATAAAAGAAAACCGCCACCTCCTGTCTAACCAGGAAAAAATGGCGGTTCATTATCTGATGATGTTAAGACGCTTCCGAAACAGTTACATTTGCCGGAGTAGTCTGAGATGCTTTTTTATTCGTATGAACAAGCAAGATATTCAAGATGACTGCCGTCAAAGAACCTGTCACGATACCATTTTGCAGCATCATTTTTGCTAACGTAGGTAATTGATCAAACATCGTCGGAACCGCAGCAGAGCCTAGTCCAACAGCGATACTGCAAGCAGCGATCAGCAGATTTTCGTTTTTGCTCAGGTCTACCTGCGAAAGAATATTGATACCCGATGCAACAACCATCCCGAACATAGCGATCATCGCTCCACCCAATACCGCGTTAGGAATGACCGTTGTCAAAGCAGCCAGCTTTGGCAGTAATCCGAGAACGACCAGGATTCCACCTGCACCAATCATCACATCGCGCGATTTAATGCCAGTCAAGGAAACCAAACCGACGTTTTGCGAAAAAGCCGTGTAAGGGAATGCGTTGAAAATGCCACCCAGTACGATTGCGACCCCTTCTCCGCGCAATCCTTTGACAACATCTTGATCCGTCACTTTTGTATTGGTCACTTTACCGAGTGCAAAGTAAACACCAGTGGACTCAGCCATACTGATGATATTGACGAGAATCATTGTAACAATGGCCACAATACTGAACTGTGGTGTACCGAAGTAAAACGGTTCAACCACGCTAAACCAAGAGGCTTCTGCAACATTCGCGAAGCTGACCATCCCCATCGTGTAAGCGACAGCCGTACCGACAATCAAGCCGAGTAGAACAGAAATCGCACGAATAAATCCGGTAAAGAAACGATTAATAAGCAAAATGATAACCAACGTTCCTAAAGCCAAAAGCAAATTGTGCGGTTGTCCAAAGTCCGGCATGCCTTGTCCGCCAGCCGCGTTGTTCATCGCAACGGGAATGAGCGACAGTCCAATGATCGTAACAACTGAACCTTGTACCACGGTTGGGAAAAAGCGCAGCAGCTTGCCAAACAGTGGAGCTGCCAAGACAACGAATATACCCGATATGATGATGGCACCGTAAGCGGTCGCTAGATTACTCGTAGAAGCAATCGCAATGATCGGTCCTACTGCTGTAAACGTACAGCCTAGCACAACAGGAAGGCGAATCCCCGTATAACGTGTACCAAGAACTTGCAAGAGCGTCGCGATTCCGCATGTGAAAAGGTCAGCAGCAATCAAATAAGCGATTTGCGTAGGAGTCAGATTCAAAGCACCACCGATAATCAACGGTACGACGACGGCTCCTGCATACATGGCAAGAATGTGCTGTAAGCCCAAAGTAACAATTTTATGTTTGGCTAGCATGAGTGAACCCTTACCTCCTATTGATTTTTTGATTATACGCGAGCAGGCTCTTCTTCAATAAAATGAATGCCTTCTGGTGACATCGATTCAATACGTGCCAATGATTCGATTCGTACGCCAGCTTGCTCCAAGAGACCGCGGCCCTCCTGGAAGCTTTTTTCAATAACAGCGCCCACTCCAACGAGATGAGCACCGGCATCTTTGACAATATTAGTAAGCCCTACCAGAGCAGCTCCCGTAGCCAAGAAGTCATCGACAATCAATACGCGGTCTTCTTTGGACAGATACTGACGGGAAACACTGATTTGGTACGTTTCCTGACGGGTAAAGGAATGAACAGGAGCAGAATATACTTCCTCTGTCAGCGTGACAGCTTTTTTCTTTTTCGCATAAATAAAGGGAACACCTAAAGCAAAGGAAGTTGCCATTGCAAAATGAATTCCACTTGCCTCAATCGTCACGACTTTTGTAATGTTTTCACCAGCGAACAACTCGGCAAAGCGTTGTCCGATCTTCATCGTCAATTGCGGATCTACCTGGTGGTTCAAAAACGCATCCACCTTCAAAACGGATGCCGACAGTACCTTGCCATCCTGTACGATGCGCTCTTGTAATTCTTTCATCAGTTCTTCCTCCTCAGATATCGTTCCGGCCATTTTTATTTGCGGCCTGCTGAAATATAGAAAGCCCAGAGTGGACAGTGTCACAAGCGGGCTACGTAACGAACCAACGCCAAGTGAAACTGTCCCTCTGGGCTTTTATCCCTTAGGTGTGACACATCATTCGTGCCTGCGCCGCTCGGACCAGCTTTCTTTCAACCCTATTATGGAAATAGGAAAGAAAGAGACGGAACCCTAGACGCACTTTCACTCGTAGTCAGGTGATTTACGGTCACCTGGTAGAAACGGTTGGGCCTTATTCCCAAAATTATACGAGCTACCTATCTTTTTCGAAGTGTAATAACGAGTATTGACCAAATCTATCATAACTCTCGCGTTGGTAGCAAGCGTTAATTTTTGAAAGAAAAAGGAAGCGCTTACTTGCCCAATTAAAGGAAAGAGCCCTGATTTCTCAAGGGCTCACGTACTTATCTCTTTGGTTTTTTCTCCCGCATTTGAACGTTGAGCTTCTTCCATTTATCCCTTTCAGCAGCAGCAAGCCTTGCGTCTTCTTTGCGTGCCAGATGTGCCAATTCGCGTTGGAGCTTTAGGTAACTGTCAAAGCGTGCCTTTTCCAATGATCCATCATTGATGGCAGCTTGAACAGCACAGCCGGGCTCGCGCATATGCTTGCAATCATTGAAACGGCATGTTTCCGCAATGGACTCGATATCGTCAAAGGCACCGCGGAAGCCCTCATCTGCCTCCCAGAGCTGGAGTTCCCTCATACCCGGTGTATCGATCATGAGAGCACCACTCGGCAATCGGAACAGTTCACGATGAGTCGTCGTATGGCGGCCACGGTCATCACCTTCACGCACGCCACTGACTTTTTGCATCTCCGCTCCGCTCAATTTATTGATCAACGTGGATTTGCCAACACCAGAGGAACCCATCAAGGCAATCGTCTGGCCCTCGCCCAAATACGGTGCGAGCTGATCCAGTCCTTCTCCCTGCTCAGCACTGACTACGTGAACAGGTACTCCGATCGCGATTGATTCTATCTCTGCCATACATGCATCCAGATCGTCACACAAATCTGCTTTGGATAGCACAATCACCGGATTTGCTCCACTTTCCCACGCAAGAATGAGATAGCGTTCAATCCTGCGCAGATTTAAATCATTATTTAAGGAATTCACGAGGAAAACCGTATCGACGTTCGCAGCCACAATCTGCTCTTCCACTGTATCCCCAGCTACCTTGCGGGAAAACTTGCTCTTACGTGGAAGAAGTCCGTGGATCGAGGCTTTCTTTTCCTCTGGGCGGGCACTGATCACTACCCAGTCCCCGACAGCCGGAAAATCTTCTCGTCCGGTTGCCTCATAACGAAGCTTACCTGTTACCTCGCCTAGGAGCTCGCCATGCTCACTCCACAGGCGATAAATACGTTTATGTTCAAGTGTGATACGTCCCACACTGAAGCCTTGCTCAGCATAAGGGGTAAAATGATTAGCAAAATACTCATTCCAGCCCATAGATTGCAATACTTGTTGATTGGTTGTTTGATTCACTGCGGATTCCCCCTGCAATTGGTTAGATATATGGCTATCAGCCAGAACCAGTCACAGTCGAATCCTCATTTGGTGAACGATATTACTGTTCGCTTGAAAGGAGGATTCCCGTGACCCCGACTACGACACTCTGAACAAATTTGATGACTACCATAAAAACATCTCTCCTTTAGCAAACCTACCATTCAGGTTTGGAATCATATTTCCCAATTATTGTACCATAATGAAACAAAATGCAACAGCGTCAATCTCCCCCGCCGCCGCCTCCACTATCTCCGCCACCACCGCTATCGCTTCCGCTGTCATAGCTATCCCAACGATCATTTGAATCATGACTTCGATGATGGTGATTGTGAGAGCTGTCTACATAAAAGGCTCCGC
Source organism: Brevibacillus sp. BD137 (assembly GCF_041644655.1). Classification (NCBI taxonomy): domain Bacteria; kingdom Bacillati; phylum Bacillota; class Bacilli; order Caryophanales; family Paenibacillaceae; genus Brevibacillus; species Brevibacillus sp. BD137. The sequence continues at coordinate 91,221 of NZ_JAOTNO010000008.1, forward strand.
CCCCGCTGTCTGAAGAGGAATGAGAGCGCCCACTTCCGCCTTTTGCAGCTTTGGACGCTAAGACAAACACTACGATCAAGAACATGATGACAATGACAATGAAGAACTCCATTGTTGTCCCCGCCCTTCCTCTTTTTTGAAGTTGTTTACCTATTTAGTATAACATAGTATGGCTGGAATAGGCTGGGGGCTTGGAGGATGATTCCTTTTCATCCGGCAAAATACCCTGACACAGGTGCGATCGCCAAAATGTTTTCCAACACAAATACACGATACGCCTTCCTCCTATAACAGTATGCTTTCAAGCTCCCTTTGTTCTCATCGATATGAACCACACGAATCGTACGCCTGCTAGCCTCCCCATCCTTCTTCAAATAGATGATCTCCACTGCTTGCTGCCTCGCTGCGTACCTTCTCAACTCCTGAATCATCAGGCTCTCACCACCACAAAATGTGTCTTCTTGTTGTTGAGATCATCATATCAAAAGAGAACGTTTGTTCGCAAGTTTTGATTACAAAAACCAACGATTGCCTCAACAAAAAAGCATGCGCCCTAAAAAATGGACACATGCCTTATGCTTGTTACACTGTGTATGTGACTCAGCGCCTCCTAAGCGCACGTCCGAACACAATCAGAATCGGTGCCAACAAGATAGCCGCTGCAACGAGCGAAGCGCGAATCGAAAAACGCGTCCCAATCCATCCGACAGCAGGACCACCTGCCGTTTGTCCCAAAGCATTGGACTGGCCCATCATCGACAAAACCGTCGCTCGCACCTTGCTTTCAATGTTTAAATTCAGCCACGTATCATACAGCGGACTGCTCAATGACTGGATCACACCGATCAACAGCAATGCAACTAATGCCCAGCTAAAGCTAGGAGAAAAGGCAAAAGCTATCATTGCTGCAATTTTGAGCCCCGTCAACGTGAACATGCCTACAAGGACAACCCGCTCATTGTTCACATCCAGCCTTTTTTCCACAACGCCTACTACGATGAGGCCGAGCAAGCTTGCGAGTGCGGCAATGATCCCGAACCACATGGGCATCGAAATAGCAGCGAGCTCTGGAAAACCAATTTCTGCGATCAAATGCGCTTCCCACAAACGGTCATACCCTTCTGAGGCTGCACCCGTAAATAGCGTCACGAACAAGATCAGCATGAGAATCGGCTGACTGCGAATCACTTTGGCACCCGAAGTCCACGTCTGAATCATTTCCTTCACGTGGGAAGCATCTTGCTCACGTTCACGGGGAATAAATCCGGTCTCCTTCATGAACAGAATCAGAAAAACGCCAAGCCCCAGATACATGAGGCCACCTATGAGGTAAGGCAAATTGGGAGCGAGTGTTGCCAATGCCACACTAAGTGCAATCCCGAGCAGATTCCCAAACAAGGAGTAGCGCTTGGCCTTCATGAAAATCGTACCGATCTTCTCTTCCCCGACCTCATCTACAATCCATGCAGTATCCGCTCCACTGATAAACGTATACCCAAGACCACTGACGACTTGCGAAAACAGCACCAAACCGAAGACAGAAATCATCGGTACCCAAACATCAAGCGCGGGAACGATCCCCTGCATCGCAAATCCGATTCCCAGAAAAAACATCCCGAGAATGACGGAGCGACGGCGACCGTACGTATCCGCCACTACTCCTGTTATCCCTTCAAGCACCAACACGGATAACTCCAATACCGTCCCGATCACTAGCAATTCAAACGGGTTAAAGCCCAGTGTCACAATGTAGTAAATCGCATAGGTTGTGAACATGGTCGTATTGGCCAGAGAAGTCAAAAAACTTTTGGTCATATATACTTTTGTCGCATTCATGAACATGGAAGCAGTATCCACCTTTTTTTAGGCAGATGACGCATTCCGTTTTTCACATACTGATCGTACCTCTACAATCCTCTACTGTGCAAAATGCGTCCGCGTCATGCTGCCGTTCGTATTTTTCCTTCCGTGTACTTGCTTGCTCTGAATAGTGTTTTTAACATGTGATATACACCTCCGAAAGTAATTACAGCTATTATAGAATGTTTTTAATTTCCACACAATGGAAAAAGCCGTGCAGTATGATTGGACACACTGCACAGCTTCATTAGGAAGTACTTACGCTTTTTTTCTAAACAAGCCAACGATGGAGATCAGCAACGCCAAACCAGAAAGTACCAAGGGCAAGGTATTGTTGCTGCCTGCACCAGCCGATTCCCCAGCAGGAGCGGTTGTCGGCTTTTGTTCTTGTCCATGCTCATGCCCTGCTTCGCCTACACCAGCCTTAATGGTAGTGACAGACGCTGGCGTGTTGGAATCCTTGTCCCCTGTCCATTCCACAACCTCGCCATTTGCATAGGTCTGATAAGCCTTCCAAGCCAATTGGCCCTCTTCTTTTGGGTTTGCCCCGACAAACGTGAACTCTTGGAACTCATGCGCCTTGATTCCGCCTTCTGTGGCTGTCCACACAAGTGCTGTGTTCACACCGTCTTTATCTTTCTCGAACTCGTAGGACCAGCCCGGAATCGGTTGCACGGAGTTTACCTTCACACCAGCCGGGAATTCCACCTTCACTTTTGTCGTGTTGACGTCTTTTTCTACTGGAACACGTACGGTGTATTTTTCATAGGAGCCTGTAGTAGTCTCTTTCGGATAGACGTTCACATGTGCTTGTGCTGCTGTCGCCAACGTCAAAACTGCACCTGCTACCAGTACACTACTCATCCATTTTTTCATTTTCATCTTATAAATCCTCCCTAGTTTGAATCTGTTTGAATCACGGCTTGATTATTTGTCTTCGCAGTCGGGTAGTTGATTTGGCTCATCCAAAGTCCGGCCAGAATAGCGATAATCCCGAATACAATCTCCCAACGCAAGTAAGCGGGCTTCAACGAATTTTTCGTCCGCCAGCGTCTGGTTTGCCTAAAGGCCAGAAGAAGCATGAGGCAGACACTTGCTATTTTTCCGTATAACAGATAGCTCCAGGCTGTTGCACTCTGGATAATATTCATGACATCCGTCTGTACGATGAGCATGACAACGCCCGTCACGACGGCAAGCACTGCCGCCACCGCAACTGTCTGCAAAAAGAACTTCTTGAACGACTCCTGTCCTCGTTCAACCGCTTTAACTGAAAGTAACAAGTAGACAAGTGCCCCCATCCACACGGCGACCGTCAAAACATGCAACAGTCTCAGCAAAATGGACAGCCAGACAGGAGCAATGCCCCATGCATGACCACCAAAAGCTTGCGCGCTGATCAATAGAACCCAAATTCCCACATACCAGCCAGACACCATATTGGGGATCGCAATCAATAACAATAGCGCAAAGGACACCAGCAGCATGATCGCAAATGGAGACTGACTGAGCAAGTTCCCGTCCATCTGCCACAGTGCTTGCGTGAGTGATACAGTGGTTAACGATTCGTCATACAGGAACCACAAAAATATAAGTCCGATGATCGCCAAACTCCATCCGATTTGTCTGCCAATCCCGATGAGCTGGGCAAGCGAAGGCAAACCATGACGCTGTGCTGCCCACGCTACCAGGTACAAGCCGCCACCGACGAGAATAATTCCTTGCGCCAAATAGCGGTACATGATCAAGTAGCTTGAATCTGCTTTTTGCTCATTGGGCGGAACCACGACTGCACTTTTTTGTCCGATCGAAAACGTGAGCTTCTCTGAGATCGGATGTCCGTCCTCGGAAACGACCGTCACGATAACCGAGTACGTCCCCTCAGCCAAATCGCTCGGCAAATTCGCATTCAACTGCGCGGCATCACCCGGCTGCAATGTCGGCCGCTCCAGTTTTATTTCCTTGCCATTCCAATCAAATAAACGCACGTTAACAAGATCAGGCTCCAATGTTTCGGTAAACCGCGCAGATATTTGTCCTGGATTCGCCTTCAGTACCTCACCATTTTGTGGGGAGCTGCTCATCAAGCCAGCATGGGCGTAAGCAGTTGTCATACCCGTTGTCAGTACAAGTAAGAAGGCGAGCAAAAACACAACCGTATATTGTCTGATGTTGTATGTCACCCTGTCACCTGCTTCCTTATTTCGTCCTTAATCCTATCAGATTAGTACGAGAATCTATATGGCTCCATCGGGCTATCTGTTGTGGCAAAGTGTTGAAAACAAAAAAAGGCATGAACGGAAATTCTGTCCGATCCGTGCCTTTTCAAACTGTATTAGGATGATTTTACAATGTTTTGTGCGAGAAATTCCAGAACAAGCTTGTTGAATACCTCTGGTTGATCCATCGGTGGGATATGCGCTGAATCAGGCAGGATGACTTTTTTTGCGCCTGTAATCCGCTCACCTAACACATCGGCGATCTGTAGAAAATCAGGATAATCCCGCCCTCCTGCAATAACGAGTGTCGGGGCTTTGATTTCTTCCAAGCGCTCGATGCGCTTTTTCGATACCAAGCCCTTGCAGAACCGCTTTCACATCATCGTACAAGGTAAAAGGAAGGTCAGTCGCTAGTGTTTTACCGAACCCGCGGATATCAAAGCGAACTACCCAATGACGCCTGTACGTAAAATCTTGATCTCGATATCTACATCAAATTTCGCCCTTTTCATGATTTCCCGCCATTCATCTTTATTCATTTTCTTTTTCCCACTTCTTTGACTGGCTATATTGTAGATTTCCCCAAATCCTACAGGGTCTACATCTTGCTTTCTAAACTTTTCCAGTAAATGCTCCGTCTCTTTTTTAACCGCCAGCTCGATTGCTTTTTGTACCTTTTTCAACTGCTCAGGCTTGGATAAATCGATTTTTTCAGCCATTTCCTGAATCTGCGCTGTCATATTGACTTTCACAGAAAATCTTGGTTTCTCCAAATCCAACACTTTTATTTGCTTTTTGCTTGAGATATGTTCAATGACAGTAAAAAGACGCTTTTTATCGAGGGAGATGTTTATTTCCAACTCCCCCTTATTGTAACGCTCCCGTAATATCTTGAGGAAAAATCCCTCCCTTGATGTAATCTCTGCCACCAGTTTTTGATCTCGAAATAAACCAATTTGATTAATATGCAATTCATTCCCTACTCTTTCGATATAAGGCATCACAGGATCTTTCCCGATTGCATAATAATCTTTCATGAACTCATGAAGTTTCGAGGAGATCATATTCTCTCCTTCGACGTTCTGCCGTATGGCTTGATAGAGGTAAATTCCAATGTTGCTGTTCTCAGGATAGCGATGTGTCAAAATATCATACGCTCTTCCTTTGGCTACCGTTAAATAGACATTGCTTCCGATGGAGGCATCACGCGTTAAGTTTTCCACAAGAGACAGGATTCCTTTACGCGCTAACTCATCGTGGTAGACCACGACGCGAATTTGACCTCCTACAATTTTTTTGGAAGACTCCCTGTTCTGTGAAACGGTAAGTCCCTTGCTCGTATGCGCTGTGCCAGAAATGACGGTGACCAACTCACGTGCCTCCGGGTCAATTTGATAAAATACCGTGGTACCCAATAGCTTTCCGTCTTTACTAAGATCGTACCCCACTGCAACTGCCAGTCCCAATTTTTCTAATACGTGCTGCTCCCCACAGCCGTTCAATAACACGACCACTGCTAAGTAGTAAACAAGCAACCGTAACCTTTTCATGTCCGGACCGCACCCTTCCGAAACAGCCGAATCACTACATAAAGCACGATGGGATAAATAAAAATGATATAGAAACCTACTGCACCGAAAATATCCGTGATGAAATTAATCGACTGGCGTGTTTCCAAAAAATTGCTAGCAAAAAACATGACACCAACAATCCCGAGAAGGGCCATTCTCTCCTTGACCCCACTAATATGGTGAACCCCCCGCATGGCTACCCACAGGTTCATCAGCAAATTATCCAGCATGATAAGCATCCACAGTGAGATAGACACAAACTCAAAACGCTCCAAAAACGGAAACTCTACAATTTTCATCATCATTAGCGTTGCCCAGATAAGATGCTGAAGCTGCTCCCCTTGAAAGTACAAGAGTGTAACCAGCATGACTGCCACATACAAGAAGGTGGTCATAAACAGGCCACCATGTACATATCGCGGTAGCATTTCCTTTTCCTTCACAAACGGATAGATGAACAAAATAATCTCAAATCCGATGATGGAAAAAGACATCTTCTTCGCACCGTCCATAAGCTCTACAAGATCATGATGAAAGACTGGCTGCAATAAATGAAAATCGGCGTATTGCATGGGATAAACCAAGAGCAGTAACTGCCAGACCGTCAACCCGACAGAAAAAAAGCTAATGCCAGCCAGCACCCGAATGCCACCCGTCACTCCATAAATGGCCAGGCAAAGCAAGGAGGCATTTAATATCCAGGAAGGCACTCCTGGAAACATCCATGACTGAATGATCTCGATGTACCCTCTCAAGATCGTTAAGGCAGAGCCCATGATATATACGATAAAGATGAAATTAAGAACACGTGCAGGCCATTTTCCAAATACAGTTTGATGAATGTCATACAAATCCATGTCCTTGTATTTCGCTAAGATTTTTAGCATGAACCACGCTGCTATATGGGTCATAATGCCTGCTATTATGACCGAAATCCAAGCGTCTTGCTGCACCCTATCATAAATAAAGCGTTGGACACCCGCTATGCCGATTCCAACCTGATTGCTATGGACCATAAATAGCGCAAGCGATACGCTGATAGCCATATGGGTATTCCGACGAAAAGTGGACCGTGACATTGACATTCACATTCAACACCTAACTACTGAACTGGTCTTTTTTTCCCGGCCTCATCAGGCACACGGGTATCGTCAGGAGAACGTGTCATAGCCGGACGCTTGCCGAGAGAGTAAAAAGGGAACCTGATCAGACTGTTTTTAATATCCTGCAAGCGCAAAGGAAAAAAGGGAAGAAAAAACGGACGACCCAGACTTGATTGACGCAGGATGTGTATCAAGAGAAAAGACGCGCCAAGCATAATACCAAAACCTCCCCATATCCCAGCTAACACGATAATCGGAAAGCGGAGGATTCGGACTGCCGTACTCATCATGTAGGAAGGAAAAGTAAAGGAAGCTAGTGCACTGAGTGCCACAATCATGATCAATATGTTACTGGTAAAACCTGCTGCAACCGCTGCCTGTCCAATTACGATACCGCCAACAATCCCTATCGTTTGCCCAACTTTAAAAGGAAGTCTCGCTCCAGCCTCCCGCAAGAATTCAATAATCATCTCAAGCAGCAAAGCTTCAAACAAGGGGGGAAAAGGTACCTTGGAACGAGACTTTACGAGCGATACAAGGAGAGCAGATGGAATCATTTCATAATGGAACGTAAGTGCAGCCACATAAGTAGCAGTAAAAAACAAAGAGACAAAAAGGGCCGAGAAACGTAACAATCGAATGAAGGAAGCCATTTGCCACCGGATATAAAGATCTTCATTGGACTTAAAAAAGTCCACGAAGGAACTGGGACCGACGATAGCAAACGGGCTCCCCTCCACAAACACGGCAACCTTTCCTTCCAACAGGGCTTCACTTACATGATCAGGTCGTTCGGTTAGGATTAACTGCGGAAAAATAGAGAACGTATTGTCATCAATCAGTTGAACCAATTTTCCACTGTCAATCACGCCGTCTATATCTAGATCGCGTAAACGCTGAATGACGGTTTGAACATTTTCAGGAGCAGCCAGCTCCTCCATGTAACATACTTCCACATTCGTCCTGCTACGTTTCCCAATCGTAATGGATACGTTGGTCAGCATATCAGTCGACAAATATCCCTGTAGGACTCCTAAGTTGGTTTCCAATGCTTCGGTAAAAGCAACCTGGGGACCGAAAATCTGCGTTTCGACCTGAGCCTCTCCCAAAGAACGACTCGGCATTCTTGCTACGTAGAGAAGAAGCCCGCACGCCATTCCTTCTATTTGAAGGTAAATCCATCCCCTCACGAGATGATCGCTGACTTGTCTGTAATCCATGGTTTTGGTGAAATGAGCAATAGGAACATTCCCCAAAATCGTCTCAGGATCGATGTTTTCGTCAGGTAACTTTTCGAAATAGGGAAGCAAAACCTGCTGGAGAATGACCGTATCCACTAGATAAGGAAGATAGGCTAGTAACAAGCTATTGGTTCCACAAGAAAGGGTACGAAACACCATTCGCGGATTTCGCATGTGATCCCATAATTTTTCTCGTGTCTCGCTAACGGATTCAGGAATCATGTTGGTTGTCATCTTATGTCTACCCCAATATATGGTGTCCCCTTATTATTTTTCCAATGCCCTCGCTCTATTCCCCTTTCAAGCCGAAGAGTAGGCTCCCGGACAAAATAAAAACAAAAAAACCGAGACGGAAATGCTCCATCTCGGTTCGTTCACCACTATTTATCTGCCGCTCTTCATTTCAGTCCAGTAGCGGTCGTATTGCTGCAAGGTTTCTCCTACATCCACCAGCCACTCCGCACGGGCAATGTCTGCTGTATCCAGGAAGACCATCTTGTTGGCACGGTATTCTTCACTGTGCAGTGGGTATGCTTTTTCGTTCGGGTTACTGTAACCGATAGACTCGTAGTTTTTCACACTGACCTCTGGGTCCATCAGGTAGTTGATGAACTTCTCAGCCATTTCCTTGTTCTTAGCACCCTTTGGAATTGCCATCGTGTCTGCCCAGATCGTTGCGCCCTCTTTCGGAATGACGTACTCTACATCTGGATTTTGTGCGTGAATGAAAGCCGCGTCACCGGACCAAACCGTTCCGATCCATGCTTCTTCCGCAATCATCTTTTGCTTGATGTTGTCTGTATCAAAAGCAACAACATTCGGTACGACTTTTTTCAAATCAGCAAAGGACTTTTCCAGTTCCTCTTTGTTCGTCGTACTATTGGAGAAGCCATTTTTGATCAGTGCCATTCCCATAACCTCACGAGGGTCATTCAGCATGATGACACGGCCCTTGTAAGCTTCGTTCCACAGATCATTCCAGCTTGTCGGGGTTTCTTTTACATATTTCTTGTTGTAAGCAATCCCGGTAATTCCCCATGTATATACGAGTGAATACTTGTTTTCTTTGTCAAAAGGAGGTGTCTTGAACGTAGACACGATATTGCCCATGTTCGGGATGTTCGCTTTGTTCAGTTCTTCCAGAAGACCCAGCTGAATCATGGTACCTACCATGTAGTCGGAAGGTTGGATCAGGTCGTAGCCAGATGCACCTGCTTGAATTTTTGCCAGCATTTCTTCGTTGCTGCCGTATACATCATAGTTGACCTTCACGTTGAATTTTTGCTCAAAACCTTTGATGACGTCTGGGTCAAAGTTGTCTGCCCAGCTGTAAATATTCAATACTTGTTGCTCTTGCTCAGATGACGATGAGCAGCCTACAGCAGTCACCGCAAGTACGGCGGTCAGAGCGCCGATCATCAAGGACTTGAAACGTTTCATTTTTTCCTCTCAACCTCCAAATCAGTTATGGGATTGCCTTATGAAAACTCCATGATGGTTCTAAAAGATGGATTGATTATTTTTCGAGTCTTTGCGGCGGAAAATCTCTGCCACCACAACCAACAGCACGGTACTCACGATCAAAAGTGTTGAGAGTGCATTCACTTCTGGCGAGACGCCTCGTTTTACCAACCCATAAATGTAGAGTGGCAATGTAGTCGAATTCGGACCAGCCACGAAGAACGAAATAATGAAATCGTCCAGCGACAGGGTAAACGACATCAGGAAGCCTGCGATGATCCCTGGCATGATCAGGGGCAGCGTCACATAGCGCAATGTCTCCCATGGAGTTGCTCCCAAATCTTGAGACGCTTCTTCTAGTTCTTTGCCCATATCAGCCAAACGTCCAGAAATAATAACCATCACATAGGGCATGCTAAACGTAACATGCGCCAGGATCAGGGTCACTTTCCCCAGCTCCATCTGTACCTGACTAAATAGCACGAGCATAGCCAACCCCATCATGATCTCCGGGATGACAATCGGTAAGTACATTAACCCGTTGAAGATATTGCTCCAACGCAGGGAAAAGTGCTTGACCGCCAGAGAAGCAGCCGTACCCAATACTGTTGCAATGACGCTACTGATAACCCCAATCGTCAAACTGTTCATCAGCGCTTGCATGACCTGCCTGTTTTCAAACAAAGAAACGTACCACTTCCACGTAAAACCAGTCCACGTCGCGTTGATCCGTGAATCATTGAACGAATAAAGGACAAGGATCAAGATTGGCAGATACAAAAAGACCAGCATCAGCCATGAGTATCCAGATAGTGCGTTTCGACGTAATGTTTTCATGCTGATTCCTCCTTTGTCTCGCTCGCTTTGGTAGCGCGGAAATAAAGAAGAATCAACAGCATGGACAATAGCATCAGCACGATGGACAAGGCAGAACCAAACGGCCAGTCACGGGCAGACAAAAATTGATTTTGAATGACGTTACCGATCAGAGCCGATTTCGCTCCTCCCATGACATCCGGAACGACGAACATCCCGATGGAAGAAACAAATACGAGGATCGATCCAGTGACGACACCTGTCTTGGTCATTGGCAAAGTCACGTGCCAGAAAGCCTTCCAAGGTGTTGCACCCAGATCATACGCTGCTTCCAGCTTGCGGCGATCCATCTGCTCCAGTGACACATAAATCGGCAGTACCATGAACGGCATAAGCGTGTACACCATCCCGAGCAGAACAGAACCCGAATTGTACAGAAGCGGTAGCGGCTCCGAAATAATGCCCAGCGACTGCAGGAACGTATTGATTACGCCTTGCGAACGCAGGATGATTACCCACGCATAGGAACGGACCAAGAAATTGATCCAAAACGGAATCATTACGAGCAACAGCCATATTTGCTGAGTCGATTTTTCCAGCCGTGAAATGTAATACGCCAACGGATAGCCGCACAAAATCGAAAATACAGTTGTTAAAACCGCTACGACCAACGTATCCCAAAAAATTTGACCATACAGCGGATCGAAAATACGGATGTAATTGTTCAGCGTAAACTCATAGACAACTTGCCCGTACGTGCCTCTTTTGAGGAAAGACAGTATGGCGATCATAAGCATAGGCAGGACGAAAAGCGCACCCATCCACAAAAGGGCGGGAAGCGCGAGCAGTTTTACCGGCTTCTTGTTTAACAAGGAAGGATCACCTCGTCCGTCTGTGCCCAGCCAATGGCCACCTGATCTCCCACCTGCCAGTCCAGACCGTCACCTGCGTACTGGTGTGCCATTACGGTCATATCCTGCCCCTCAAGGCGGATAAATACCTTGCGCAAATTGCCGAGGAACACCGCGTCAGCAATGGTGCCCAGCTTCTTGTGCTTGTCCTTGTCGGAGTCAACCGGGTACAACTTAATCTTTTCCGGACGTACCGCTGCATTCGTTCCGTTTTCCCGGAAAATGTTGTTTTCCCCAATAAAGGTAGCCACAAACAAGGTTTGCGGGGAGTTGTAAATCTCTGCTGGAGAAGCAATCTGTTCAATTCGTCCCTTGTTCATGACCGCGATTCGATCGGACATCGCCATCGCTTCTTCTTGGTCATGGGTAACGTAAATGAACGTTATCCCTAGGTTTTTCTGCAAGTTTTTCAGTTCAAGCTGCAAGCTTTTTCGCAATTGGTAGTCTAAAGCACCTAAAGGCTCGTCCAGAAGCAGAACGCGTGGGTTGTTGATAATCGCCCGTGCGATTGCTACGCGCTGTTGTTGTCCGCCAGATAGCTGCTTTGGCGTACGTTTCCGTAATTCTGTCAGTTGGACGTACTGAAGTACTTCCTCCAAACGCTTTTGTTGTTCAGCTGCGTTCACTTTTTTCATTTTCAAGCCAAACAGGATGTTTTGCTCCACAGTCATGTGTGGAAACAAAGCATATTGCTGGAACACCATGTTCATATCGCGCTGATACGGCGGCACATGGCTAAGGGGCTTTTCGTCTAGGAAAATTTCCCCGGTCGTTGGCTGCTCAAAGCCAGCAATCATTCGCAGCAGCGTCGTTTTCCCACAGCCACTGGGGCCGAGTAACGTCAAAAACTCCCCTTCTTCAATGGAGAGAGAAAAAGAGGGGACGACGACAGTATCTGCAAATCTCTTTTCAATCGAATCCAGATGTATAATTTTTTTCATTCCGTCATCTCACCATATGTCATTATACTCACAATCTAGGTAACTATATCGTGTATGATACGATTTGTAAACAGTTTCACGAACGATTCCTCCTCAAAAACAAACAGAGCCAATGAATAAACATTCGCTCTGTTGCGTATCCTTTCTCTTTTTCTCACACAGATGTAGATTTCGATTGAGGCGTGTGCTTCTGTTTTTTAAATTTTGCCCCTAGGAAATTCGTCCCAATCACCCCGATAATAATCATCACTGCGCCAATGAGATGGTAGTATGCCAGCTGTTCCTGCAAAAAGATAACGCCTGCCACGATCGTAACCAACGTAGACAGATTGTTAAACACGCTGAGTTTGGATGCCTCCATTTTGGACAAGGCAAAGTTGGTCATAAAAGACGTCATGAGCGAGGACAGAATCCCCAAAAATACAATCGAGATGATAAATGCCGAACTCGCGAAAGGAGCAAAATAGGTCGATAAAGTCCCCTCTGCACTATGGCGAATGACTGACCAGCCGTTAAAAAACAAAAATCCGAGTAACGCCACCATATACGTCATGTCTATATAATGAAAGGACTTTGTCATTTTCCTCGCCAGAACACTATACCCCGCCAAAGAAAACGCGGATAACAGGATGAGAATAGTACCGATACTGCTCCCTGAGCCTGAGCTTACACCCAGCCCCTTCATTGCAAAAATGTACACGACACCTCCGACGGATAAAAGCGTGGACAGCTTTTGCAGCCACGTAGAAGACTCCCCCAAAAAGAACGCCGCCATGACCATGGTAAAAATCGGAACGGTTGCTTGAATAATCCCCGCCTCAGACGAAGTGGTATACACCAGTCCAAAAGCCTGAAGGGTAAAGAACAGAATGGGGTACAGCATGGCGAGCGGTATAATCGCGAGCATGTCTTTTGGTTTGATGGACAGCTTGATCCACCCAAACACGATCGGGACAGAAGCAATGATAAATGCCACGGTAAAACGGTGTGCCAAAGTATCAACCGGATTGGTTACAGCGAGTGCCATTTTCAGAAACAAAAACGACAAGCCGGTAATCCCCGCGTTCAGTAATGCTGCAAGAATCGCTTTTTGTTGGTCTTTCATCGTATGTATCTCTCCTACTGGGGACTTTTTACAGACGGCCGTCTTAGGTTAATAGTAATGGGGGATCAATCGTGCTACAATGCAAAAAAGGAGTAACTGTACCGATACAAATTCGGCGTAAGGGAATGTTTTTTGAATGCACAAATATTTGCAGCTTCAAAATGAACTCGAAACGTTGATTGAAAGCCTCTCCTATCAAGACGGAGACCGGCTTCCCTCCATTCGGGAGCTCGCCACTCGCTACCAATGCAGCAAAAGTACCGTGATCCGCACCTTGGATGAACTCGAAAAGCGTCATCTCATCTATTCGGTCGACCGAAGCGGCTATTACGTCGTGAAAAAGCAAAGGAAGATACAGCCCGCAGATACGTCGATAATCGATTTTGCGACCTCTGCTCCCGATCCTGACCTCTTTCCTTATGTCGACTTTCAACACTGCATCAATAAAGCGATTGAAACCTATAAAAACGATCTTTTCATATACGGAACCACACAAGGCTTGCCATCACTCATTACCGTCGTCGCCAAGCTGCTTGGGAACCATCAGGTTTTTACGGACTCGGGCAATATTTTCATTACCTCCGGTGTCCAACAAGCTCTAACCTTGCTATGCAGCCTTCCTTTTCCAAATGGCAAAAAAACGATTCTGATTGAGCAGCCCAGCTACCACCTTTTCATTGAAAGCTTGCAAGTACGCAAGCATCCTGTTGTGGGGATCAAGCGGACTGCCCAAGGAATCGATTTAGAAGAGCTAGAGTCTATTTTCCGAACGGGAGAAATCAAGTTTTTCTATACGATGCCTCGCTATCATAGCCCGCTCGGGACGTCATACAGCCGAAAGGATAAGCAGCGCATTGTGGAGCTTGCCCAGCAGTACGACGTCTATCTCGTGGAAGACGATTACATGGCAGACCTTGAGCATGACAGCAAAGCAGATCCCCTCTTTGCCTATGACCGCTTTTCTCGCACGATCTATGTAAAAAGCTATTCCAAGATTATTTTTCCAGGGCTTCGTCTGGGTGTAGCTGTTATACCTGACGCGCTAAAGGATTCCTTCAACCAACACAAACGACTCATGGATATCGACAGCTCCATGCTATCTCAAGCTGCGCTGGAAATTTACCTAAAAAGCGGAATGTTCGAGCGACACAAGCAAAAGATACGCAGTTCCTATCACCGACGATCCAACCTGCTGATGGCGTCCTTGAACCAGTTTGCGGCGAATGAAGAGCATCTGTTCACCTTTCAGCCCCTTGCGTATCCAGGGATTCATACGCATATTGTGTTGAACGATTCTATTCCGGTCCCTGCTGTTATCAGCCAGCTCAAAAAACGCTCGATCCTTGTGGATGCTACTGACAAAAATTACTTGATGGGCTTTCCGCAAGAAAATATGTTAAAGCTGAATGTGTCCTATGCCAAGGAAACAGTGATTGAGCAAGGAATTGACGTGTTGATGGATGTGCTACGCCGCATGCACCGTTAACCTATCCGCCTTAAGTCTTAGATAAAATCCGGCGGGGGTGCGTTTTTGGACAACAATAAAATCTCGATAATGGAACAGTAACCAGAAAACGATCTACATCGTATTATCAGATACAAGGAACATGGTTTACCCGAAAGATTCTCTGGTATAAATTGTTTCAAGATGCAGGGATTGGGGTATTTCATTGTATAATTAGTGAATCCATATCAAAAAAAATTCGTTCCATAGTCGGCCAGTTTGAAGTAGAATCGCATCTATACACATACTTAATTGAGTTGATGACTGGCAGTTAACGATAGAATGACAAAGGAGAAATAGATGCTTCAGAACATTTTAGATTTCTTAATGGAATACGGCTATTTAGGAATGTTCATCCATTCTTTTGCAGACGCAGTCATCTTTCCCGTTCCTGCCTTCTTTCTTCAAGTGCCACTCAGCCTCGTTGACCCTTCGCAGGCATTGTGGATTGCTACGGTAGGCTACATCGCTTGTCTCATAGGGACTCCCGTCGGTTATTTTATCGGTAAAGTACTAGGCAAATCCGTTCTGTACAAACTCCTCAAGAAGGAATGGATTGACTCTGCCACAGAGATGTTTCAAAAGAAGGGTGAAGTCGCGATCTTCATCGGTTCGTTTACACCGATTCCGTTTAAAGTATTTACAATCATGTCGGGTTGCTTGAAATTCCCGTTGTGGAAATTGATCGGGTATGCCGCGATTGGACGGGCAGTCAAATTTTACGCAGTTGGACTCTTGTTCTATTTTTACGGTAAAATGGCGGAAAATATGGTCCATAACGTTTCTCTCTATATCTTTCTCACCGTGGTGCCGCTCATCTTGGTCGGGTTATGGGTGAAGAAAATTGTCGCCAAGCGCCGCCAGCTGAAAATGGAAAGTACTGGCGTCAGCAATGGCATCAATGAGAAACTCATGAATAAATAAAGAAGATCGTAAAAAGCAAAGAAACCCCAATCGGGGTTTCTTTTTTTACAACTGTTAACCTTTTTTCACTCGAATTACATCATCCTCGACATCAATGACCATTGCTGTCACATTGTCTTCTTCCATCACCAGATCCGCAATGCCATCCTCAACATATTGCTGAATCACGCGGCGCAATGGACGTGCCCCGAAGGCAGGGTTGTAGCCCAGCTCAGCCAGCTTTTCTTTTGCGGCATCTGTCACGCTGATCTCCATTCCTTGCTCAGACAGATTGCCCATGACATCTTGCAGCAGCAGATCGACGATTTTGACCAAATCCTGTTTTTCCAGATGAGCAAAGGAAATGATCGAGTCGAAGCGGTTCAGGAACTCCGGCTTGAAGTACGCTCCCAGAGAATCCAGCACGGTGGCAGGCTCGGGCGCTTGTGCTCCAAAGCCAACGGAGATTTTACGCTCGATCACACCGGCATTGCTCGTCGCAATGATGACCGTCTCCTTAAAATTCACCGTACGGCCCTGACTATCTGTCAGACGGCCATCCTCCAAAATTTGCAGGAACATGTGCATCACGTCCGGATGTGCTTTTTCGATCTCATCCAGCAGGATAATGCTGTATGGATTGCGGCGTACGCGCTCTGTCAGCTGACCTGCTTCCTCATGACCGACGTAGCCAGGAGGAGAACCGATCAATTTGGATACCGAGTGCTTCTCCATGTACTCGCTCATATCGAGGCGGATCATGGAATCACGGGTACCAAACAGCTCTTCTGCCAGCGCTTTGGACAGCTCTGTTTTCCCTACGCCAGTCGGACCGACGAACAGGAAGGAAGCAATCGGTCTGTTTTTCGGTTTCAGACCTGCACGACTGCGTCGAATCGCCTTCGCTACTTGTGTGACCGCCTCGGACTGGCCAATGACTTTTGCTTCCAAATGAGCTGCCAGGTTTTTCATTTTCATCTGCTCATCACTTTGCAGCTTAGTAACAGGAATCCCCGTCTTTTGCTCGATCAAGGCTTGGATTTCTGTGACGTCAACCTTAACGCGTTGTTCCTTGCCCTCGATTTGATCCAGCTTCTCTAAAATGCCCGCTTCCTCGTCTCGCAGACGGGCAGCTCGTTCGTATGCTTCTTGCTCTGTCGCTTCCTTTTTCTCCTGATTGATTTGCGCCAGACGCTCATGCAACTCTGACGTATCCACCACGGAGGATCTCAGGTTCAAGCGCGAGCCCACTTCATCCATGAGATCAATCGCCTTATCGGGCAAGAATCGATCCTGGATGTAACGATGGGAGTATTCCACGGAGGCACGGATGACATCATCCGAGTAAGCGACTTGGTGGAATGCTTCGTATTTCGGGCGCAAACCTTTCAAAATCTCGATGGCTTGTTCTACGGTTGGTTCCTTGACCATGACTGGCTGCAGGCGGCGCTCCAGTGCAGCGTCTTTTTCAATCACGCGATACTCTTTTAATGTAGTTGCCCCAATCAGCTGCAACTCACCGCGAGCAAGAGCTGGCTTCAGAATGTTCCCTGCATCCATAGATCCTTCCGCAGAGCCTGCCCCCACCAAGAGATGAATCTCATCCACAAACAGGATGACGTTTTTGCGTTTTTGCAGCTCAGCAATCACTTGCTTCATTTTTTCCTCGAACTGTCCGCGAATTCCCGTTCCTGCAACTAGAGAGGCGACATCTAAAATGTACACCTGCTTGTTTTTCAGCTTGGTCGGTACTTGCCCTTCCGTAATGCGCAGAGCGAGGCCTTCCGCAATCGCCGTCTTCCCGACCCCTGGCTCCCCGATCAGAACCGGATTGTTTTTGTTGCGACGGTTCAAAATCTCAATGACACGCTCGATTTCTTGTTCGCGTCCAATCACAGGGTCAATTAGTCCGGCACGTGCCGCATCGTTTAGATTACGGCCCAGGTCATCGAGGATGCCCCCACCGCGTTCTGGCGCTTGTCGCTGCGGTTGACCGGAAGCTTTGCCCGGATTCATCTGGCCTTGAGCAAAGCCTTGCAGGAACTCATCCAGTCCAGAGAAGGAGGAGAAAGGACTAAAGCCCATACCCACTCCCATTTTGTTGGTCAGCTTTGTTTTGCAATCCTGGCACAGATCGTATTTTTGTTGCTGATTTTGTACACGTATATGAACTGTCACAGTTGCTTCTCGTTGTTTACAGATTTCACAATGCATATTCAATCCCCCCAAAAGCGTTGTTTTGGAATTCAGAAGACCTTTGACCTTTTCTGACCTTCGTTGACTTTATTATAGTTTGACCTTTTTTGACTTTCAAGAGGGATTGTATGGTTTTTTACACTTTGCTCTTTTGCAAGTAAGGAACGATTGAAAGTAACCCGATAACGGCGAAACAAGCCCCTACCCACAATGGTGAAACAAGTCCATAGCCACTGCTGATCCCGATCCCGCCTAAGAAAGAACCAATGGCAACACCCAATGTAATAAAAGAAGTATGCAACGTGTTTACCATCGTCCCACTGCCTGCTGTATTCATGACGCGCGCAATCATGGCCGGATTCATCGCTACACCCGTCAACCCAATCAGAACAATGGACAGCACCGCGATCCATTTATTTTCGGCACCTACCGCAAACAGAACCAATGCCCCTAGGAGGATGCTTAATCCCGTTACAAGGATTCGCATGGTAAAACGATCAGCAAGTCTGCCAATCACGATATTTCCGATCACGGTCGCGATACCGTAAAGGGCAAGCAAATACGGGATGCTCGCATCCGAAAATGCCGTTACTTCCGTAAGAATCGGAGTAAAATAACTAAACGCTGCGAAGGTACCGCCAATGATCAGCATACTCGTTGCATACGCGGCCCAAAGGTGCGGATTTTGAAAACTGGCAAGCTCATCCTTTGCGTTCATCCGATCTTTTTGTGTGGAGGAAGGGAGCAGCCATTGAATCAAAATCCCTGATAGCAATACAACGATAGCAACAGCCCAAAAGCTCATTCTCCAGCCGAAATATTGTGCAATCACAGTTGTCAGGGGGAGTCCTACGACAGTAGCAATCATTAAGCCTGCCAAAACAATCGAAGCGGCCTTTCCCCGTGAATGAGGGGGAACCAAGCCGGCTGAAATACTGACAGAGATGCCAAACGCAGCGGATGAGGCAATACCCGTTAGGATACGCGCAAGCATCATCGACTCGTAATTCCAAGCCATTGATCCTAACGTTTGACCAATAAAGAAGACGGCAATCAATGATAGCAACGCTTGTTTTCGGCGAATGTGCAGGAGCGTTGCTGTTAGTAGCGGGCCCCCTATCACCATTGCACCCGCATACGCCGTAATGAAATACCCGATGGATGAGATCGATACGCCGAAATCATAGGCAAGGTCATTCATCATACCTGCCACCATAAATTCAGAAGTCGTCATTGCAAAAATCGCTACCGCTAACAAATAAATCATCGACGGCATGAGGAAGCCCTCCTTACTTATTATTGTAACAATCGGTACAAAAATAACTCAAAAAAAGAGCGCATTACGCGCCGAAGATAGATTCCATGGTCCCCTTCATAATTTGTTCAGCCAATGTCCGATTCTGTGTGGATGTATTCAATACACGAAAACCGTAGTAACTGCTTAAAAATAGGCTTGCCAAATCCACCGCAGATCGTTTTTGAGAGATTTCACCCGTTCGCAAGCCTTCCTCCATCACTTTTTCCATGGTATCCTTCAGAAGTTCAACATGCCTGGAGACGATTTCTTCAATCTTGGGATCGTCTTTTGCCCGTTCCAATCCCGCATTGATCAGCAAACATCCCTTTGGATTCGTTGATTCAAAGTCTTCCACGAATGCCCACGCTAAAAAATTTTGCAACCGTTTTTTCACAGAATCCGGACCTTCCAATAATGCCCGCTGTTCACGAATCCCGGTATCGTGATAGTGTTCCACCACTGCAAGATACAGGTCCTGTTTGCTGCCAAACGTATTGTACAAGCTGCCTTTCCCTAGTCCAGTATCACTGCATAAATCATGCGTAGAGCAACCATTGTAGCCTTTTGACCAAAATGTTTTCATGGCCACATCTACGATGGATGTGTAATCAAAATCACGTGGTCTGCCGCGTTTGCTCACCGGAATCCTCCTTTCGTTTCCAACTGTTATGGAAAATCTTATACATTATGTACCGTTTGGTCAACAAATAAAATGGTTGCAACTGTACAAAACCATACCTATAGAAAAAGCCCATTTTGAAAATCATCTTTCAAAATAGGCTCGATCATTGATTATATCGTCTCTAAATCTGTTACTGTTTTTTCGTTTACTTGATCTCCAGTATTCAGCGTCGTCTTTGGTTCAAGCAATAATACTTGAACCTCTTCCTCTGCAACTGGCATATGCTCTACACCTTTTGGAACAATGAGAAATTCCCCTTCGTTTAACCAAACATCTTTATCGCGAAACTTAATAAGCAGTTTCCCTTTCACTACCAAAAACATCTCATCCTCATTTTCATGCTGATGCCAGACAAACTCTCCTTTCAACTTCGCCAGCTTTACATAGGAGTCATTGATTTCGCCTGCAATTTTGGGATTCCAATACTCATGGAATAACGTAAACTTTTCAGCTACATTGACCTTCTCCATCATTTTCCCCCCTTAAAAAGAATATGCTTGTACTTCATCGAAAGTAGGCAGGGATGGTTGAGCACCGTTCCTAGTAACGACAATCGCTGCTACTTTGCTAGCGAAAGTGGCCGCTTCGGTTTCTGTCATTCCTTGTGTGATCCCAACCGCAAAAGCTGCTGTAAAGGAATCGCCTGCCGCAGTTGTATCCACTGGCTCTACGCGGAACGCCGGGATATGGGTCGCTTCATCAGCGGTTATTAAGAGAGCGCCCTTTTCTCCCAACGTCACGATGACGCGCTTTGGTCCACCAGACAAAAGCTTTTTGGCTGCGGCATGCACTTCGTCTATCGTGGATACAGGCATTCCTGTGAGAATGGAAAGCTCTGTTTCATTCGGGGTTAACGTATGTACATGGGTTAATAGCTCACTGGATAGCTCGCG
Source organism: Brevibacillus sp. BD137 (assembly GCF_041644655.1). NCBI lineage: Bacteria > Bacillati > Bacillota > Bacilli > Caryophanales > Paenibacillaceae > Brevibacillus > Brevibacillus sp. BD137. The sequence continues at coordinate 111,924 of NZ_JAOTNO010000008.1, forward strand.
TGCAGGTGCCGGATTTAAAATGACCAGCTTGCCGAGTCGAGACGCCTCTTTGACTGTATATTCCACGACAGGCATCGGGATTTCCAGTTGGAGCAATACGACGTCACTGTCCTTTAAAATAGACAGATTTTCAGCAATATGCTCGGTGCTGACGAGCGCATTCGCTCCTGGAACAAGCACGATGTTGTTTTCCCCATCATCACTTACATTGATAAAAGCCATGCCTGTTGTACCTGAGCATTTGATCCCCTCTATGTGAACGCGGGCATCCGTTAACCCTCCCAGCATGACCCGGCCGTTCTCATCTTCTCCTACCATTCCAATCATGGAGACATGCGCACCCAGGCGAGACGCTGCTACTGCCTGATTCGCTCCCTTTCCACCCGGGATCAGCTCGAAGTGATGGCTTGCGATCGTTTCTCCTGCTTTGGGCAAATGTTGTACATGGGTTACGAGATCCATATTGATGCTTCCTACTACTGCGATTTTCACGACGGGCCCTCCTCGTTCCATCTCGAACATGATCATTCTGTCGGTTACAAAATAGTGCTTTTCATCCGAGAAGTCAACGTATTTTCTCGGAATTGTTCCTAAGACTTGGAGCATAGCACATCCATTGGATATAATGAACAAATCTTCTATCATCCGGAGGTAACCAGATGGAGCCGATTATCCAGCATCCTTGGAACATAAATGAGCAAGAGGCAATCAACTTACAACGACAGCTAGCCCAGCAAGTAAAAAAAGAAGATCAACTAACGGACGTATGCTATATCGCCGGGGTAGATGTCGCCTATCATGCCAAGTCTGATTTGTTAGTCGCTGGTGTCGTGATCCTCGACGCCAATTCCCTGCAAGTCGTCGAATCTGTCGTCATTCAAGACACCGTCGAATTCCCGTATATTCCCGGCTTGTTCTCTTTTCGAGAGCTGCCTCCGTTGGTACGTGCATTCAAGGAGCTCAAAACAACACCGCAGCTCGTCGTCTGCGATGGGCAAGGAATCGCTCACCCGCGAAGATTCGGACTAGCCAGTCATTTGGGCGTCCTGTTTGACATTCCTACTATTGGCTGTGGAAAGACGAGACTACTAGGTGAATACGAAGAGCCAGCACACGAAAGAGGTACGTATTCCCCGTTGATCGATCAGGGTGAGATCATCGGTGGAGTCTTGCGCACACAACCGAATATCAAACCAATCTTCGTCTCGATCGGACACGGAATCTCTTTGCCAACTGCATGCACGTGGATCACCAAGCTCTCACCCAAATACCGTTTGCCCGAAACGACGCGGCAAGCGGATCAGCTCGTGAATAAAGTATCGGCGGAGTTAAATCGGAGCCGCTAATGAAGTGTCGGCCATACATTAACATCGTGCTCGTCCAAGACTCCTTCAATCTGATCTCCTTGGAAAACGACAATGTAGCCTCGTGGCAGAGCCATAGCTTGCAAAAGAGACGGACGTAGCTTTAGCAGTTGGTAAACGTAGTATGACTCTAGCTGGTCACTGTCTACTTCGCCTTCGACAGGCCCAAGATACCACCCGGAGTCTCCTTTTCGAACATCTTCTGCACGCTGCAAATAGACGTGTTCTTGTTCAAATGCACCTTTTGCCACCACCATTTTATCTTGGAACAAAGCAGCTTCCCCTTCTGCTCGCACGGTTTGCAAGCAGTTGTTTTGCGCCATTTGCACGACCAAAGACACAGACAGGTCAGAAGTTGTTTCGGAAAAAGGATTCGCATCGTAGTCGGGTGCCTCGATCTCCATACACCCATCCCGTTCGAAAACCAGTAGAATGGTCCAGCCTACCTGAATTTTCGCACCGTTCTTGATAGGACCCATCTCGTCTTCTACATCAGAGAATACGTCCAATAGAAAGTCTGCTTGCTTCACCAAAAACTCTCGGCAGGTCACGACAAACGTGCGGTTATGAATCTGTTTGGAGCGTTGGCAGAGTCGGTTCTCTTTCTCAGCTGACATGGACCTCTTCCTTTCTGCGTGATCGATTGCAACTATCTTCAGGATAACATGAATAGGGGAAAAGCTCCGTTACACATTTGCTACAAAGGATCTGCAATAACTGACTGACGAAGGAGTAGCAAAGCTCGGCTTGGCAGGTGGGCTAGAACGTTTTTTGTTGTATTTGTTCTGCACAGTCTTTGATCGTATCTATGACCACTCTTGGCTCGGTAAATTGAGGGAAATGTCCACTTTTTTCAGCGAGGATATGTTTGCTGTTGCTTGATAACGAAAGCAGTTCCAACTGATGCTCGATTCGTTTTTTGCGTACTTCTTCTGGCATCATACGATTTTCTTTTCCACCTGTTATCACATAAACAGGGATGTCGGGAAAAAAATGAATTGCTTGGATTTGTTCCACTGTTTTTTTGACAAAATGAACTTCATTGAAAGGTTTATAGGGAGACAAGGAATCAAACATGGAGAGTATTTTGTTAATGGTTTTGACCACTTTACCTTGATATTTTTCAAGGCCGATATCTTTCGGATGGCTAGCTTCTAAAAAGACGACGCCAGCTACTTCGCTGGGGTAACGCCTAGCATATAAATTGGCATATAATCCCCCTAATGAATGTCCGACTAGCAAAAATGGGGGTTCAACTCCTATTAACGCTAAAGCCTCCCGTAACGTTTCTACAATCGTGATTCCATCTTGTGGGGCTTGCGGCTTATCACTACCCGAAACACCCAATCGATTATAGGAAAAGACAGATGACATCTCTGAAAGATCGGGTAGTATCTTCATCCATCCTTCTATGGGTCCCGAACCACCGTTAATGAGAACGATATTGGGTTTGCCGTGCCCACTCCAATGATATTGGAGCTTCCCTCTTGAAGTACTCACTTTCGATACCTCTATTGCCAATGTACAACACCTCACTTGGTCAGGGCTGGATTTCTCTGTAGTAATACGTGATGAACAAATGAGAGTTTCTATTTTGGAAGAAAGATTCATGCTGGGAGTATAAGGAGCAGCGGCAGACAGCACACCTTCCAGTCCCTGCATACTGTGTTCTCACGTTGCACAATAACGGTCTGCGTAAAAAAAGGCATATTCCTTCTCGGTGCTCGAGTCGGAATATGCCTTGTAGGAGCTTCAAGTGATTCATTCATAAAAAGCGATGATGCAATCATCTACCCTCATTCAAATCCTTTAAATCTCTCAAATGATTTTCGAAAGTATTCAGGCGTTCGCTATCTCTCATTAGATAAGTCCTTGGATTGTTACGATTGATGCCTTGTTCAGTTAAATCCATTTTGCTAACCATGCCATTATAATACTCTTCCGTTAGAGTTAGAAGTGCTTGATTGGTAAGATAAGCAGGGTCTCCTTTTGGAATTTTAACAGACACGAGCTCTTCCGTAGTTTCTTTATAAGCGGAAAAGTACATATGAAATTGTTCTAACGCCTGCTGTTGATTAACCTTGCGTTGCATATAATCAATTTCTACCTGTATAAACGCGTCTCCGTTGGCGTCTCAATATGCTTCGACTGGACAATAGATGTTTCCGATACTTTTTGATAAACAGAATACCAGATTAGGAAGCAGATCCCTAGATAGTACAAGCCTTCAAAATCGTTGCAAAAAGAAGACGATGTCTTAGCATCGTCCCTTATTGCCCTTCCATGCCGATTAAAATAAACGTGATAATTGCGGTTATTGTACCAAAGACGAAGTATAAACCCATAAGAATGGCCATTAACAACAAACCGGCTTTTGCCCAATTTTTACGATTCAGATTTCCATCTGAACCAAAAGCCCAGACAAACAACAAAACAATATTCGCGATCGGAATCATCATGAACAACGAGACGACTATCCAATCTTTCATTGTCATGACTTTTTCGTTTTCCGCTACGCTTCCTTCCACATACGCTTGGTGATCCATTCTATACCCTCCACGTTTTTTGCCAATCCACCGTTCTCGCTATTGTTCAACCGATGCTCCAATGAATGCCAAGATCAGAACAAAAAAGAATACGCATAAGTACAACCCGATGCAAACGCCCATAATCAGCAAGTTCGCTTTTGCCCAGTTCTTTCTATTTAGATTGCCTTCACTGCCAAATGCCCAAACAAAATACATCACAAGATTGACCACGGGCACCATCATAATTAAAAAAGTAATCAACCACTCTTTGACCGACATGACCCGCTCATTTTCAGGCACGCTCACTTGCCATTGCTGTTGATATTGCTGCTGTTCCAATTGGAAACCTCCTTGTTCTGTCTTGATCAAATGTTCTCTACCCGCAGCGTGCGAATCAACGAATGGGCCAAAGGTTGCCACACGAGCACTTCCTCAGACTCAAAATGAAAACTCCCGAGTAGTGCCCGCCCGTTTAGTGATGTCGCGAACAAGATTTGGTAGTAAGTTTTGTCCTCGACCGGGATGATGAATTCGCTGCAGGCAATCCTGCATCCATCCAGCTCGATAAGCTCATGATGTACGACCTGCAAGCCTGCCTGCGCCTTTTTGACTTGCGCTGTCATCGCCTGCACAAACGGTTCTACGCCGCTCATCGGCAACTGATGTGCCATATGATTCATGCCGAGCATGACCGCGCTCTCTTCCTCTTTATAGGAAATCTGCTCGTGCTGAGAATTCCCTCCGCTATTTGACCCGCGTCCCCTCGGCATGAGTTGCATCGAACGGGGCAGCTGAATGCCAAGCTGCCCGTCAAAGAGGAGATTCTCCGCGAATTCGAACCTATGCCCTTCGTACTCCAGGTAGCCTTTTCGCACGCCATCCAGACACTCCTCAAGCGTCAATTGCACCCGTTGTTCTTCCATTTCAGCAAGTTGACGCCGTGTCTGGATGCTGTTCCATACATCCAAAATCTTTTCATCCCAGTAGATCGTCATAGCTCCCTCCGCAGTGCCTGCTCTACTTTTTGTAAAACAAATCCGTTCAAGCTTCTGCGAAGGAAGCTTTCCGCAGCATCCAGACTCACCACGATATACGGCTCCAAGATCCCTTGAACTTTAAAGAAATGATGTGCCTTTATCTTATCGGTATCTAATACAAGTCTTTTTACCGTTCCATTCAAATGAAACGCAGTCTCCATAGAAAGGCAATCTACAGCAGGTACCTGCATGGCCCAGTAAACGTTACGCAGATTGGTTTCGCTGTCAATCAAATCGACGCGCTTCCATTGTATGCTCGGATTGTATTTGGCAGTAATGGTTTTCATCCGCTCCGAAATCATCGGCAGTGGCTTTTCCAACCAATCTGTGTAGGCTTGGGCCCCATCCGTGTTGACCTCAAGAACGGATATCGGCGGGAGTTGATCAAATGTGTTTTCCTTTTGCAGCCCCAGCCCCGATGGCACGATCTTTTGAGCCATTCGACCGTCATCTGCTAGCAAATAATAATCGCGCATGTCATCCCGCCTCCTTTATTCCGTTCTCCACTCAATCTGCTGCATCTGTGCTTCGGTCAATGCAAAGCGCTCACGATCCTTCTCCAAAAAAACGGCATTCCGCATATTCGCTCCATGAAAATTCGCATGATACAGACGAGAATGGCGAAAATCCGCTCCTTGCAAATCAGCATATGCAAATTGGACACCGAGTAAGCCCGGTACACGATGCAGCTCGTCCGCACTGACGCCTTGTCCCTCGGCATATGAGAAGATGGCTCCGCTCAAGTCAGCATGACGAAAATCGGCATCACAAAGAAGCGAATGGCTGAAATCAGTGCGTGGAAGCTTGCTACTGACCCACCTTGTTCCGAATAGGATACACGCACGGAACTGACTGTCTGCAAAATTACTGCCACTAAAATCGCAATAGCGCAAATCTAATGCGTCTACATTGCTTCTTGGCAAATCCATATGGGCGAATGTTTCATGGGTACAAAACGTTCCTTTCGGTTGCCCAAGCAGGCTTCTGCTCTCCTTCTCCTCCCGATTGATTCGCTCTTCTATGTACACCACTTCGCTGATGTCTTTGAATTCTCCCACTCGTATGTACAGACGATCCGCTTTCCTGATCTGTTGGTACTCAGGCAACTGAATGGCCTCCGGAATCGCCACTCGGGCAAGCGCTGTGACAAACTGACCGAAAAGCTCCATTTCCTTTAGCACCATAAACTCTACATCAGTAGCTTGTATGATCCCCATGTACATTTTTCGGCGTTCGTCCAGTAGCGAAATGAGCTTCGAAGCCTCTTGCAGTGCCCATGCTGCATCGTACCGTGCATAGCATTCCACTGGCTCCCAGTACCATTGCTCCGTATAAGCCTCTATCAAAAATGTGTGCGTGCCATCCAATACGGTTGTCCGAAGCAATGAGAAGTGAATAAAACCGACAGGGGGTAGCTCCTGGTTGCTCTGCATGAAATCAATATGCTGAAGCATTTGACGAAAAGACTCCACGAACTCCCGGACGAGCTGATCCTTGTTTTGCTGGAAATAACGCTCGAGTGCCGCTACGCTTTCAGCCAATGCTGGCAGAAAGGTGTTATCGTGCAGATGCTGGAGCGCTTCCTCTTTCTTCATCGATGTAAGTGCCCCCTCTAGTTCATCTTGATTTCCGAACCTTTCAGCTCGATCTTGTCTTCGAGTTTGATCGTATTTCCTTTTCCACTCAGCTCGATTTTATCCGCACTAATATGAAGAGAAGAGGCTGATAGCTTCATGTCCTTATCCGCTGTTATATTCACGTTCTGGCTACTCTTGATATCGATTCCACTCGTATCACTGATCGTGATCGACATATCTCCTGTCGTGATCACAATTTTGTCAGGAGCCAGCACGATTTCCTTACCATATTTGGTACGAAACGTCTTTACAGCAGGGTCCTTCATCCGGTCTCCCCCGCCACCTCCACCTGCATTGCTTTTCGGTGTGGCTTTCTTTTTGGGAGCTGGCTTGTCGTCGTCTGGGATTTCCTTGAGAACAGAGCTAATCGCGATACCGTCCTCTTCTTTTTTGCTCGGGAAATAAATCCGAATCTGGTCGTTCAGCTCTGGCATGACATACCATCCGGTTTGATCCTCGGAGGCGTAAATGGTGGAGTAAGGGAACCAATATGCCGTGCTCTGATCCTGCTGATCATCCATGTCCAGCTTGGCCCTCACATTATCCTTCTGGACTTGCAACACCCGGCCCTGGATGGATGCCCCGATGATGGCATGGTTATACTGCTTTTTACGCGCCAGACCTAGCCGTGGATAAAGCTTGTATGTGTGCGTGACAATGCCTTCCTTCACCTCCGTGACCGCTTCTCCGACGACAAGTGGTCTGGACTTGAAGTTCACCTCATTGCCGACCTCCAGCACTCGTTCACTCTGCACTTCATAAACGGTATAGTCCTGGTCATCGATTCCCGGAACCTTGTTCTCCGCATCACTCTGGTAATCCCCGACACGCTTGTGCACCGTATAATGACTAACCGCAAGCTTTCCTTTATCTTGACCTTTTGGCAAACCGAAATAAAACTTGGGAATGTCAAAAGCCGTTGTCGGGATCAAACCTGTATAAAAACGCGATGCCATCCTCTTCAGAAACTGCCAATCTGTTTCTTCATATTGCATCACAAATGTATTCAACGCCTTGCCGTTCGTAACTGAGTCAATAAAATCAGCTTTGCCGTACCCGGACAGCACCGTTTTCACGAGCCCCGCATAAGTCATCGCCGGGTTTTGAAACGAACGCTTTCTCGTTTTGACATCCAACAAATACGTATGAGAAATTGCCTCCAGCGACAAGTAATAAATACCGCGAACCGCTTTGACATGGACCCGCAAAACGATGCCCTGGAACCATGTTTTCGGCTTGCCCGATTCATCCCCCAGTGCCACGCTAATCAGTGTTTGGGCATTTGTCTGGTTCACGTAGCTATCTTTTCGCTCTTCAGAAATAATCCCTGTGAGCGTCAGTCGCGCATGCTCGTTCATCTTTTTCACGACTTTCATCGTTTGCAAATGAGTAAATTCGTAGGGCGAAACTTGTATATCTCCATAAGTGAGTGTTCGATTGCTCATGGTATCCCCTCCCTGCCAGACGAACCCCCTTCCCTCCGATGCTCCTAGGGAAATGGATTCACCCTTCCAAATAAGACCATTATTTTACACACAATCTTACAATCGGTATTATTTGGGATTTTTTGAATGGGTCGTTAGTCCTGAATGATATGTTTTCGAGGCAAGGAGAGGGGCTTTGTACCTTTCATACCCCTTAAAATCGTCGAAGACCCTAGAATTCCGTTCCTATTTACTCATAACGGCTTCCTGCAATTAAAATGGTAGCAAACAAATTCCAGTCTACCCCTTCAAGATCAGCTAACATATTATCACAATCTTCAATCCATGATTCCATCCCACTTAGAAACTCTTCCAGAGACATATTCGCCCACTCTTTTTTATTTTGCTGATAATCCTTAATCAAATGAGAAATGAATTGAACCATATCCTCTCTACTCTCAACCGTACCCGCTCTCTCTAGAATATCCATGCGAAACTCATCCTCCCCTATGTATTTATTTTCCATTTTAGTATAGATGCTTCAAAGGAGTTTGACGAATCGGGGGAATGACAAAAAGCCCGCTGGCGTGCAACGGGCTTCCTGTCTCTTATGTGAGGGGGAACATCTGACTAGTCAATAACAGGATTCGGGCTGTCATTATTTTCGTAGACGTTCCTTATTGAATAATCTCGGAAATTGCTTGCTTCTGCTCCAAAATCTCGCTCTGTACCTGGGTCAGTTCTTTCAACAGATCAGCGGCCTCTTGCAAGGATGTAGCTGCTTGCTCCTTGTCACCAGCCTTGAATACTTCTTTTGCTTCTTTCACTGTGCTCTTCTCTTTTGTTTTCAGTTCTTTTGCTTGCTCTTTGTTCGCTTTCTTTTCTGTGCGGATTGGCTTCAATTGTTGGTTCATCTCTTTGAAGGACGCTTTTTTCTCTTTTACCTGAGTCAATTCTGTTTGGATTTGCGCCAGTTTTTCTTCAATGGCGGTGTGGTTTGCGGCGATTTCAGTTTTAATGCTCGCTACCTTTTCTTTATCCTTAGCTTTCTTCGCTTCTTTCAGTTCAGCAGACAGTGCCTTGTTCTCTTCGCGGAGTGGCTTTGTCTCTGCCAGCGTGCTTTTCACGGTTTCACGTACTTCTGGCGTCACATCGCCCCAAAGAATGTCCCATGCTTGTTTGTTGGTCTGGGTTTGAGCTTTCAGTTTATCTTGCAAAGCTTTTTGCTCTACATGCAATGCTTTTAGCGCTTGAACTTCAGGCAGACTGCTCCACCCTGTTCCTTTTCCTTCTTTCTCCGCCGCAAAAGCTCCTACCGCACTCGTTGCCAACAAGCACGCTGCGATTACAGATACGGAAAGCATTTTTTTCATGTGTGAACACTCCCTGTCTCCTATTGTTTCTTGCAAACAAATCGTACCGTACGAGCGCCGGGAATGTTCGGGATAACCTCGTGAAAAGTAAGGGGAAAGTGTGGGATTTGGGGAAAACGCAAAAAGCCCAGGGAGGGCCTAGGCGGGTCTGGATTGTTACTATTCGATATAACCGTTCTTAGTGTAATCTAGTTTCACTTGCAAAATTCCTACTATCATTTAGAGCACAACATTCTCGTTCTATCATGATTCCACTTTTCATACAAAAGGTTAAATGGCAACATCCTGGTAGCCAACTTCCGTTACTTCTTCATTTAGAAGGCGAAGTCCTAGACCATTTTCTTCTTCCCAGGTGCAATCGAAGAGTAATCCGATATCTTGCCCTTCAAAAATATCTCCATAGGGAACAACAATTTCAAGTAAAACGATCCTTTCAAGTAGTTGGTCTTGCGTTTCAATTAGGGGATAATCTTCATGGTATCCAATATCGTACCCGAGCTCATGCCGCTTTTGCTTGTAGTAGTCTAGTATCGCTTGCAAAACACTCTGTTGTATGTGCTCCCAATTTTGCATGAGTGATTGATAAGCCACGTATTGTTCTTCATCAAATTTACCGTCTTCCTCACCCTTCACAGTGAGTGCTATCTCGGTTTCTTTCCCGCAAAAATGAATGGTCATGTGCCCTGACCAAACAAGAAAGTATGAAAGTTCACCAAAAACCGGATCATTTATGATCATGACACAGTCTCCTTCCTTGCTGTTTTTCCTCATCATGAAAGTCAGGGTAATTCCATACCTCTTTGGTTTGAGTAATCCTCAAGCTCTTCTTATGTACCCAATCTCTTCTAGCACTTTGTACCATTCATCATCTTTAGAGCCAATAGTACCTATACTCCCTCCAGATTCAACTAACTTCAGCCCAATCTCGCTATATTGTTCCCCTAAAAGATAGTTTTCTAAAAAGTTAAGGAAGTCTCCATATGATTCCAAAACATAATTTTGATCGAGTGGATCTCCTAATAAACAAGCTACTTGACCATCTGCCTTATTAATAAACAGAGGGTATCTTTCAATTTTTCCTATACACATCCAATCACCGTCAAAGCTTTCCATGTCCTCTGCATAGAACTGAATAGTGTTAACTCTCCCTTGACCAAATATAATAATAACTCCTCCATTTACTATCTCATATCTATTTGTAATCACGTAGTAATCTTTCAAAATACTACAATCGATATTTGTGAATTGTTTCGAAGTCGCACTTTTAACAATTTCAGCAAAGATCAGATTGAATGGGTCATCACTTAATATCTCAGCAAGTTTATCGATTTTTTCGATTAACAATTCGGTCATAAGTTTCACCTTTCATCAAGGTTCTCGATATTTCCTCTCAAAACTATAAAATAGCCCTCATTTTAGAAAAGGAATATCTAATCCTAATCCCATTCATTAAGTGGAAATTTTAGTAACTCATTACTGCATTTTGGGCATTTTTGTTTCGAAAAATCCCTTGCCCAAATCCTACAATAGATACACCTTTTGTCGTATAATTCCGGGTGTTGTTTATTTTCCTCATCCGCTTCTGGTTCGAGTATAGCAAATACTTTTTGTCTGGTTTTTTCGTATAAATGACTAACTTCAGGAGAAATATCATACGAATCAGTTGTTGGTTCCCATTCACACCCCTCTATTATTAGTACTGGTCTATCCAAATCTTCTTCTAATCTCTCAAAGGATGTTCTAGGCCAGTCATCATACATATGAACATTTCCATCTTTAGAGCTAACCTCAATGTCAGCATAAGGTTTAACCCTCTCTTGGATGGTGGCAGTCAGACTTTCCAACTACCACTATTCAATCATCAGGCTACTTGTTCGACGAGGGGCGAAGCAAAGTACGGAGTCTTATTCTTCATCATGCCGTAGATAATGTTGACCAGTCGCCGCATGACTCAGGCTAACGCCTGTCCTTTCGTTTGGCCTTCTTCTTGCTTTCTTTTATAGTATAGGGTTACGAGGGAGTTTGCTTACTTTAGAGACTTTCACCTGCTGGATAGCAAGGTTATAGAAGATGCCTTGTAAGGTGCGATTCCCCTGCTTGCCCTTCTGTTCATTACCCTTTCGACCCGAATAAAGCAAGACCGGAACAATTCCTGCAAAACGCAGGAAAATCGGTTGTGTCTCCGAAAAAATTTCAAAAAGCGACAAGTGACTAAACCACCTGTCGCTTTTCGAATATCTCATAAATGTGTCCACTTTGGTAAATTTTAAATTATCCTTTTATTGAGATTCTTTTTAATTGGTGTAAAGCATTCTTTTTAATTTCTTTTTCCTTTAATTTACTTAGGAGTTCTAATTTCTCTTTAGACTCTGGCGTATTAATATCACCTAGAGCCCAGATACATTTTACGGCAAGGGCATTTGTGTAATGAAGATACTCAAATTTTGTTATTGCTGCTTTATAAAGACTTTCTACCGATGAATTTGATTGAAAGTATTGAAGCAAGCCAGCAATATCCTCATGTGCCTTATGCCAAGCTTCAGTAAGTAACTGGTTCAACATTTCCAAATGTCTTTCATCAAACAAATCAAATGTAAATCCTATATAAAATAGTAATCCTAGGTCATCTTTATTTTTTTCTCTACAAGTAGCTTCTAATAGTTTGTCAAAGTAGCTCGTTATTTCTATATTTCCATTGAACAAATCCAAAAATTCTAAATCTGTTATTTCACCGCCAATAAGTTTTTTGATTAGTATTCTTAGTCCTTGATTCATTTTTCTATCCTCTCAAAACTAGTAATATGATCATTAAAAATATCCTGCCGTGCGTATCCATGTGATAGGACAAATAATTTTTTATCAGTTAGATCGTTACTTCTTTCGTCAACAGCCGTTCAAACAATGAAACCTTGAAAGGCAAGCAGCCAATCAAGGTTCTGGATATTTCCACTCAAAACTTTAGACTAACCCATCATTTAGGCAAAACTTTCTAATCCTAATCCCATTCATTAAGTGGAAAGTCTAGTAACTCATTACTGCATTTCGGGCATTTTTGTTTCGAAAAATCTCTTGTCCAAATCCTACAATAGATACACCTTTTGCCGTATAATTCCGGGTGTTGTTTATTTTCCTCATCCGCTTCTGGTTCCAGTATAGCAAATACTTTTTGTCTGGTTTTTTCATATAAATGACTAACTTCAGGAGAAATATCATATGAATCAGTAGTTGGTTCCCATTCACGCCCCTCTATTATTTGTACTGGTCTATCCAAATCTTCTTCTAATCTATCAAAGGATGTTCTAGGCCATTCATCAGTATGAAAAATATCTATCTCAATTTTGTACCAATCTTCCCAACTACATATTTTTTCTAAATCACTATTTAATTTGCTTGTATCAATATTAATATTGAACATAATATTCACCTGCCTTGGTGTTGGTGGTTATCTGTATATTGCTCAATGACCACCCATGTCTATCAACTAAACAGTGCAAATAATCCTTCACTAAGTAAAAATGTCTCGGTGGATATTAACTCCACCAAGACATTTGGGTCTTTAATTCAATAACTCCGATCATAACATCCAATTTTTAATTCATATTTTTTAGACTATATATTTTTATGGACATGATATCAAATCTATTCTTTATCTGGTGAACCTTCTTCCTCTTCTTCCCTTTCAACTTCAAATGTTACCATCCAATAATTAGCCCTAAAAGCTATCATGTCATTTGACGAATCTACTAAGGTAGCAATAAACTCCTCTGCTTGTTCGTCACACCAAACTAGTGTTTCAAAGTATTTCTCAATTATTGGTTCTGTCCAATTTGGATCATTCGCCATTAGTTTTCTCAATCCGGGAACAGCATGTTCAGAAATCTCATCAGGCATATAGGCAATTACATCCAGTACCCAGTAAAGGATAATTTCTGAATCCTCTGTTTGTAATACCTCGTTAAAAATATCTATATACTTCACCGAAGGATGTTCGTGAGCAGATGGAATCCAAAAATCAGCTTTGTCCCATTTTCTCGACGTAATATTTTCATTTAAGTAGGCTATCAACTCCTCCTCCACTTTTTCAGTACTCAATTTTCGAACTTGTTCTTTAAAGTCTTTCATACTCTTATCAATTTCTTCGTAAGCTAATTTCTCGCCTAGTTCCGATACTTTATTACTGTATCTACTTATCAGTTCAGTTAAACTACCAACCCTCATGTTATTTCCCTCCAAGCAACTATATTATCATTGAAGTGTTTTAGCCCTTTTTCACTACTTCCTAATCCCAAACTTATTACTCCAAGCTTTTCAGATTTCACTTCCACCAAGCCAGGTCTATGCGGCGGTAAATGTGAATACTTTTCATGGTTCCTTGTTGATACATGCGTGCCACCAAATTGATTAATTAGAGTCTCTGTTGTACCTGGTTTAACCTCAAATTCAACGTAACGTGTATACTTCCTATCCTTTTGTTTTTTCCTTTTTGACAGGTCATGAATGCCATAATCCGGATCATCAGTAATTTTCAACTCACTTGCTCCATTTTCCCTCTTACTTAATTTTCCATCATTATTTTTCAATCTCTCAAATTCTTTCTCTGACATTACTCTATAAAACTTTTCAGTTTGTTGATTACTTCCCGTCTCCTCTTTACACTTCATCAACCCCAACGGATCAATGAACCCAATCGGATCCCCATTCACATAAGCAAAGCGGTTAAACGTCTGCCCGTCCGTCATGTCCCCTTGGAGAACGTCTCGGTTCAGGAACCGCTTCAACCCCGGATGGTAATATCGCGCTCGCATGTAATACAAACCATTCGGATCGGTCATGACTCCATCACGGCCGTTGTAGCAAAACGGCTGTTTTGTCCTGCCCTCGTGTACTTCCAGTTCCCCGTACAATCCGTAGGTATAACGGTCTGTGACTCGACCATGCTCGTCGGTCAACAGGGTCGTGCTTCCGCGCGTATCCGCGTGATAGGACAAATAATCGCCTTGTGCATCCTCGCGACCAATGAGCCCCAGTCCATATACATAATACGCTTTGGCTACTCCATTTTCCTCCAGTTCCATAAGAACCTGAGTCAGGTCAGCGTTTTGATCGACCACATACCGCGTCGTCTTTCCGTTCCAAGTCATGGAGGTACGGACGTATTCGGCATCATAGGTGTAGCGAGCTTGTCCGGCACGGACGAGACGATTGCGGGCATCGTACGCATACGTTTCTGGCTGTTGCTTACCTGGGAGCAGCAGAAGGTTACCGTCCTCATCATACTGAACGTGTTGACCATCTACGGTGTCCAGTCGGTTGTCCTTGGCGTACGTCATCGCCGTAGCAAGACTCGAACCTGAATCCCCAATCGCGGTAATATTCCCGCCCTGGTCATAGGTATAGAGAATCTTTCGTCCTGCCATGGCTCCGCTCGTCAAGCGTCGTAGAGCATCATAGGTGTACTGCTTTTCTTCCTCATGCATGATCTGCCCGAGCTCGTTGTACACAAACCGATATTGCTGGAGCATGACGCCTTGTGCATTTTGATCCCAAAGACGGAGAAGCTGCCCGGCTGCGTCATAGTGACGCTGCTCTACCGTGCCGTTCGGTCGCTCTGTACGGATGAGGCGGTAATTTCCATCGTACGTGTACCTTGTGACACGACCTGCCCAGTCTGTGACCGTGGTCAATTGACCTGCGAGATCGTAGGTATAGCGAACCGACTTGCCATTTGGATAGACGAGCGTTGCGAGTCTGCCTCCCGCATCGTAGGTGTACTGGAGCGTATTCCCATACTGATCTGTACTGGAGACGATTCGTCCCAATAGATCGTAGGTACGGCGCTTGGTGTCTTTTCCATCTTCTTTGACACTTACCACGCGACCCTCGGCGTCGAAAGTCCTGCGAACAGTCCCCGCTTCGTCCTGCTGCTCAATGAGCTGTCCTGCTGCATCGTAGCGGTAGTGCGTTTCCTGACCGCGTGCATTGGTCTTGTTGGTCAGCCATCCGCGCTTGTCATAGCGATAGGTCGTTCCTTCTCCGGTAGCATTGCGTTCTGCTAAAAGCAAGCCACTGGCATCGTAGGAGAGGGTGGTGGCATTACCATTGGCATCCGTATAGCTCGTTAGACGTCCTTCTCCGTCGTATTGCTGCTTGTAGACGGCTGCTTCGTTTTCCAATACCTCTGTCAGTCGTGCGGCTGCATCGTAGGAGAACTTGGTTTTCTGTCCAGCCGCATTCGTCGTAGCAATGACTTGATGGAGCTTGTTGAATTGGTATTGAGTTGTTCTTCCGAGTCCGTCAATATGGGCAAGCATATTGCCTGCGCCATCATAGATGAGCCCGCTCACCTTTTGTCCGGTTGCATCATAGATAGCCAGTAAACGTCCCGCCGCATCGTATTCATAGCGCTGGGTGTTGCCCAAAGGATCGGTGACAGCCGTCACTCTGCCCATGGCATCGCGTTCGAGACTGGTCTTCGCCCCAGTTGGATCTACCACCCCAATGATTTGCCACTCTTTGTCATACTCATAACGAGTGACTCCACCGTAGACGTTCGTAATGGTCTCTACTTTTTCTGTAATCGTGTACCCGATCTTCATCGATGCTCCGGTAGGCGTAGTCTCCCCTACCCGACAATCCTGTGTATCGTAGGTGAAGGAATGCATCCTTCCGAGAGGATCTATGACACCAACAAGATTATCATTGGCATCGAATGCCTGACGCAGCGAACCCCCAAAAGCATCTGTAAAGGTTGTCATCCTGCCTGTAGGGTCGAAGCCAACACGGAAGATGCGCCCTTCTGGGTCTTGAGCGGAAACGAGCATTCCCTGTCCATCGTAATGATAAGTAGTTTTTGCTCCTGTAAAATCAATATAAGTGCTTCTTTGCCCGTGCTCGTTATACCCGATGGAAGAGGTGCAGCCGTCTGGTCGAGTAATACTGACCAGACGCTCGTGCTCATCATAGGCGTAAGTCGTGATTCCGCCTTCCGCGTCTTCTACTGCTATAACGGTTGGATTTTTCTCGCATTTGCATTTGCCGAACGGCATGATGTTCACTTGCGGCATATAGTCATTCACGTTCATTTGTGCCTGATTGCGAATGTACACGCCATGACTAAACGGCGTTTTCAGCTTGTTCTTCTGACTCCCGTAGTCGCACGTGAGAATTGCTCCTGCCACGACGTAGCTTTTTTTCGGAGCGGACGACGGTACAACATCGACATCTTCAATCATGGGCATGACTCATTCTCCTCCCTGCTTGATCCGCTCCCTGTCTACCAGCACGACGGATTTGATAAACAGCTTCGGCGCGAACTCGTGAATGATTGTCTTTAAGCGGTCGGAATAAAGCAGGATCGGTCTGTCGAGAAAATCCAGGTAGTCATTTTCTTTTTTTGTTTGATATTGAATTGTCGCTTCGTCCAGCTCTTCCTGATAATCCGGGGTGAGCCATCGCTCATTTGATTTTGAACATGCAAAAAAAGCTGATTCCATCTCATTGTTGAAAGATGGAATCAGCCTTTGAAAATTAACTAATCATGGTGTTTCTTTTCTTATTTATAAATTGATTTGTATTGTACTTTCATGTTTTTTTGGGGGGACATGGGTTTACCCTAAATTCTTGATAGACCCCCTATCCTAAATTATTTACATCGCAACATCCTGGTATCCTACTCTGGCTACTTCTTCATTTATTAGTAGTAAACCTAACCCATTTTCATCGTCCCATGTGCAGTCGAAAGTTAACCCGATGTATCTGCCTTCCAAACCTTTCGCATAGGGAATAGATATTCCTACTAAACTTATATAATCAAGTAGCTGCACGGCTGTTTCAATTAAAGGGTAATTCTCGTTAAGTCCTGCATCATAATTCTGTTCGTAATAATCTAGAATTGGTTGTAAAATACTTTGTTGAAGTTGCTCCCAACTTTGAATCAATGAGTGATACGCTGCATATTGTTTTTCCGAAAATTTACCATCTTGTTCACCACTTATCATTAATGCAATCTCAACTTCTTCTCCACAAAATTCAATAGTAGTATCCTTAAACCATGCATAATTGTATTCCAGTTCGCCAAAAACTGCATCATTTATTGTCATTTTAAAGTCTCCTTTTTGAAGTTACAGTCAACTTATTGGCAAAGCCTCCTGGCTTATACACCTCAACATTTATCTGCACTTATCCACTAAAATATCGAAAAACTGTTTATGTTTTGTTAAAGAACAAAATTGATATGAACAAAAAAGCTCATTCCTCCTGATGTGACAAGAGTCGGAATAAGCCTTTGAAAGTTTATTTAATGTGTTTGTTAAGTTTTTAATTTTTGGGGGAATTAAATGAACTTACACAAAATTCTTGGATTCCCTTTTCATCTGAAAATGTCGCAGTATTAGCTTGGAAAGCTAATTTTTTTCTTCAAATTCCTTCATTTTCTCAATTTTAATCCTGTCATTCTCATCTTGTGGAATATGATTCAGATATTTACTTTCCCAATATTCTAACCTGTCTGAAGGGCCAAAATTAGATTCTCCCCATTTTGTATAATCGTATTCTATATTTAGTTTCCCTTCAGATGTAAGTTTCATAGTTATTGAAAACCAAGGCTCTTGTCCATTCTCCAAAAATAATTTCTTTAAATCATTTGTAAGGCTTAATAAACTTCTGATCGAATTATTATATGTTTCTTTACTAATATTGTACTGCCTCAAAATATCCCTGCAATAAATATATTCTGGTTGATTGATTGGTTTGAAAAAAAAGAATACGCCACCCTCTCCATTCTCCACTTCTCCATTAAAATAAAAATGTTCCCATTCTACTGGTATCAAGTCATTAATTATTAGCGCTATCTCCCTATACAGCTTATTCATTTGCTGTTCCATAATTATCCCCCAGGTTGATTTTTAATTGTTCGATTAACTTCTCTTTTCCCTTCAATTTGATAAATCACTTCAAATGAATCTGGTCTCATTGTACTCCCCGAATAAATTGGTTCAATTTTTACTGTAACTTTTTTAGGTGGTACTTCATTCAAGGCTTTGGCCCACTCAGTCTCCATCTCATACCATTTCCCGCCACTTCGATTAATCTGGCTATTTTGTGGAACTAGGTTGTCAATATCCTTCGGCCCTTTAAACTGCGCTCCTATTAAGTGTCCACCATCGTCATCAGATTTCCTACCTTGATCTTTTCCTACCGTCCTTTGTGCATATTCACTCCTGTCTCCTGTACCAAGTACAAGTGATCCTTCACATTCAATAATACGCCCTTGGCTATCCGTTCGATAAGTATAACCATCTGGTGATGTATATTCCACATTTGGTTTTAAAGCCTTTTTTCTATTTTTCCTTGTAAAATGGTCACCATAGTTTACTTTTTGATAAACTGGTGGTTTACTACCACTACCACCATTACCCATCGCCGCAGTCTCTGGTGGTTTCTCCGTATCTTGACCATTTCCTCCTCCCGATTTCTTATTTGTATTGTCTTTTTTCGGAATCTCCCCGGAATAGTCAGAATCTCCATTTGCCACTTTTCGTAACTTCTGTTCATTTGCTTGTTCCTCGTCTGGTGACCGATCCTTTTGGGTTGCTTGTGGTTCTGATCTACCCGTGCCAGACCCGCTTGCAGAACCGCCAGTCTTCCTCCCCCTACGCGATCCTGCGACTCCAAATGCCAATGAAGCCACGCCACCTGTTGCCTCGTCCAGTAGTTCCATGCCCACTTCCAGAGCAACTTCTTTTCCAATCTCTATCGATTTCTGTACCGCAGGCTTTTGCATCGCCTTTGCCAGCATGCCATCCTTCATCTTCTGGACAGCCTCCAGCTCGCTCATGTCCTCTTTTGCATTGCGCGCTGCGGTTCTCACTTTTCCCCTGCCATTTCCCGGAGATTTATTCTTCACGATAGCTTTTGCCTTTTTCGTAGCGCTTGTCGCATTCTCCGTGGCCTTGGCGACTTTCTTGCCTTTCGTGACAGCCTTTTGAGCCTTCATTCCCAGCTTTGCACCCGTAGCTCCCCAGCCTGCAAAAGGGATACACGCCGCCAAAGATAGCGCCGCTCCTGCATAGTCTCCTCGTGCGAGCGAGATTCCCGCATTCGCTAAGTCCGCTATTTCTCCCAGACCCGGAATGAGTCCCACAAGATCCAGTCCAAGCTGCAAGCCATCCAGAAATCCACCCCAGCCAGACTCTTCCTCTTCCTGCTCTTCCTCTTCCTCCTCCTGCGGCAAATCCTCCACAACCACAGGCGCCTTCGTCAGCCCAACCATCTCAATCTTCGGCGCTTGAAGATCCACTTCCCCGTCCAAAATCATGCTGCTGGTGCTGCACATGAGGTAGATCGCTTCCTTGGCCTTGATCTCGACCTTCGTATCTGACGTAATCTCCATATCCTTTTCCGAGGAAAAAACAATCGGATGCATGCTATGAATCTCAATGCCGTCCTCTTCATGCAGCTTGATAAAAATATTGCCTTCCTTGCTCTCCTTGGCAGTAAGAACGAGCTCCTTGCCGCCCATCATCAGCTCTTTGCCAAAGTTGGTTCCCCAGTACTTGATGCCGGGATTGCCCGTCTTCGCCGTGCTGCCCCCGCCTTTTCGCACGGAGCTGACTGCCATGGCACCTTCTTCATCTGGTGTGGAGAAGTACAGCTTGACGGAGTCACCCATTTGCGGCATGCAGTGAAAGCCGCTGTTGCCCTCTGCTGAATAAACCGTGGCATACGGGAACCAGCTCGCCTCTGCCTTGGGCTGCTTCGGATCGATGTCGAGGTGGATTTTGACGGTATCCTTCTGGATGTCGATGATCTTGCCTTCCAGGGCAGCTCCGCATATGTCGTCGTTGCGGATAGGGTTTTGGCGGATGCCTGCTTCGGGCATGAGTTGATAGGTGTGAATGAGAAGGGCATGGTCGATCCTCGTTGTTGACCCGGCGACGACCAGCTCTTTGCCTTGGTAGTTCACGCGGTCTCCGAGCTGGAGGACCTGTCCGCTTTCTACTTCATAGGTGAGAAAATCGTTTTCCGACATACCTGCCGCATAGCCGTTTTCTATCGTTTCCATATAGGGCGATAGCCTTTTGCTGATGGTGTAGCTCGCGTCTGTCAGTTGAGCAGTACGTCCCTCGGGCAAGCCGAACCAGAACTTGGGCGTATCTGCCACTGCCTCAGCGACGAGAATGGAACCAAAGCGGGAGGCCAGTCGCTTTAAAAACTGCCAGTCTGTCTCCTGATACTGGATGGCGATGGTCCCAAGCGGCGCTCCGCTCGAAGCATGGTCCAAATAATCCGAGCCAGGATAGTCCTTTGTGATTTCATCCAGCAGACTGGCATACGTCATTTGTTTATGCTGAAAGGAGCGCATCTTGCGCTGTCCGTCCATTCGCTGTGTATGCGAGACCGCTTCCAGCTCCAAATGGTACACACCTCGAACGAAGTTCACACTGACGGAATCCACGAGTCCTTTGAACAGTGTCTTTCTAAGCGAACCGTTTTCCACCAAATTCAGCGCGACTGTATCCTCACTCGTCGCCATCTCAATGTAATGGTCGCTTTTTTCCTCCGGGATGATACCGGTGACGAACAGTCTCGCGTGCTCATTGACTTTCTTCACGATTCTGACATCTTGCAGGCTTTGGGTTTCAAAGGGTGAGACCAACTGAATATTCTCGTATCCAGCCAGCTTCTCTGTCGTATTCATACAATCCCCCTCACTATTGCTCCTGTCCGTCGTCTTCGATGCGAATGCAGCCTCCATATATGCACATGTTCGTGCTGGTGTTTAACAGGGCGGGATGATTTTCGACGAGTACATCTGCCTTGCCATCGATCCAGGGCATGGTGACTACTGGAATGCATGGCATCGGCTTGAGTACACCGTTGTTGGCAGCAGTAGCAGCCGCGACGGTTGGATTTTTCTCGCATTTGCATTTGCCAAATGGCATGATGTTCACTTGCGGCATATAGTCATTCACGTTCATCTGTGCCTGATTGCGAATGTACACGCCATGACTAAACGGCGTTTTCAGCTTGTTCTTCTGGCTCCCGTAGTCGCACGTGAGAATTGCTCCTGCCACGACGTAGCTTTTCTTCGGAGCCGACGACGGTACAACATCGACATCTTCAATCATGGGCATGACTCATTCTCCTCCCTGCTTGCTCTGCTTTTTTCAAGCGGATACCGAAAAAGTCCCTGCGCAGCAAAGCTTCCGCCAGCCGCAAATCGATGATGATATACGGTTCGCGAATCCCTTCGATTTGAAAGATCGTATGGCGTCCAATCTTTTCTGGATCGAGAACCAGCCTTTTGAGTGAGCCATCCCTGTGAAACTCGCTTTGCTCGGACAGGCAGTTCACACGAGGCAGGATCATCAGCCAATACAAATCCTGCTTGATCCGCTCCCTGTCTACCAGCACGACGGATTTGACGAACAGCTTCGGTGCGAACTTGTGGATGATTGTCTTTAAGCGGTTGGAATAGAGCGGGATCGGTCTGTCGAGAAAATCCAGGTAGTCATTTGCTTTCTTTTGCTTGATGTCGAACTGGATGACGGCCTCGTCCAGCTCGTCCTGATATTCTGTGGTGAGCCACTCCTGCCGGATGACGTCAAAAACGCCCGTTGGCTCTACTGCACTCGCGATTCGCTCGTCCTGTGACAAGATGAAATAATTCATACTTTACTCCCCTCTCGCCAAATGACATGTCGCTCCTGAAGCTCATCCAACAGAATAGAATCCCTGGCCTCCTCCGAGAAAACGGCTCTCTCCAGAAGCGCGCCGCTAAAATTCGCTCCGGTCAAAATCGCATCTGTAAAGTCTGCGCCGCGCAGATCGGCTCCAGTAAAATCAGTCCCGGTCAAGTCCGCCCCGACGAACAAGACACCATCAAAGCCGGGTGTCTCCCACGCATCTGGTTCCAAAAGCCCCCTTGGCCCGGATGCTTCACGAAAGCTCGCGCCTAGCAGATTCGCTCCGGTAAAATCCGCTCCATGAATGAGACTGTCGCCGAAATCAACCGCTTTTAGCTGGGCACGATGCCATCTCGTTCCGACCAAAACACTTTCGCGAAGGGTTGCTTTCGTTAGCTGACTGTCAGAGAGGTCCGAATAACGAAGATCAAGACCATCGAATTGTCCTTGTCCCAGATCGAGGCCAGCCAAAACCTTGTAGCCGTATTCCAGCTCTTGCTTTTCTTCCAGCCAAGCACGGATCATCCCGGAATCTTTGTGGCGAGTGTCCAGACAATACACGATCTCGCTTTGATCCAGATATTCTCCGACACGCACCTCCAGCTCCGGCTCCTTGTCCACCTGTTGAAAGACTTCCAGCTGAACAGCCTGCACCATGGCATAACGGATCAGGTGAACGACATATTGATGAAACTTCTCTGCCTCCACGAGCTTGATCCGTTCGATATCGGGAAGTCTTACGTGTCCGGCATACGCTCTGGCAGCCTCGTTCCATTCGTCTGCGAGCCGATCCAAAAAGTGGAATGCCCAGCTCGCATCATAGCTGGTTTGACACTCTACTGGATCGAAAAACCAACTGCTGTCCGTAGCTTCCAGCAAATAATGACTGCTTCCAAGAAGAAGCTCCGTCCGCAGCATAGAATAGGTCAAGTGCGCCAGCTTGCGTTTTTCCCCTCGCTCCTGCATGTCAACGACTCGTCGGCAAATCTCTTCAAATGAACGGAGAAATTCTTTTGCAAGCCTCTCTTTATTCGCCTGATAGTAAGTATCCAAGGCATGCAGGCTGGCAATGGTTCTCTTCGGCACCTCGTGCTCCTTGAAATGCTGCAAGGCTTCCTCTCTCTCCATGCCAATCCCCCCTTCTTCTCACCGTTTTTGCATACACCAAACACACGGTTACCCGCGTGGCAACCATGTGTGTCAATTGGTTTTGAGCTCCTGCCCGACGATGCTTGTATTTCCGTCCATCTTGATGTTGCTCTCTTTGCAGGTGAGACTGATCTCCTCTTTCGCCGAGATAATCACCTTCGTGGCAGAGTCCATCAGGATATCCTTTTCGGAGACAACCTTGATATTTTTTTTGCTAAAAATCTGGATGCCGTCCGCGTCGGTCATGCGAATGAGGATTTCCCCGTCCTTTGCGCTAAGCAATACCTCCGACGGGCTGAACATCAGTTCTTTTCCGTTAGCTGTGCGGAAGTATTTGATATCGGGATTCCCGAGCTTGTTCGTTTCGCCCTCGTCTGAATTTTTCCGGACAGAGCTGATCGCAATCCCGTCACTTTCCTTGTTGCTCGGAAAATAGACGCGGACGTAGTCATCGAGCTCCGGCATGCAATACCAACCGCTGTTTCCTTCGGCCGTATAAACGGAAGAGTACGGGAACCAGTGCGCTTCGCTCTTGTTCTGGCTCTCATCGATATCGAGGTGGATTTTGACGTTGTCTTTGGAGACCTCAATGACTTTCCCCTGCACCGATGCCCCTACGATGAGCGAATTGTGGAGCGGCTTTTGGCTCATTCCTTTTTTGGACGCGAGCAAATACTTGTGCTTGAGCAAGCCTTTCCTCATCTCGGTATGGGCTTCATACACATACAGACTCTTCCCTTTGAAATCCACACCGTTGCCCAAATCGAGAACGCGATCCGTCTCTACCTCGTAAAAGATGTAGTCATTTTCATCCACGCCCTTGACCCCGTTTTCCGAGGAATGGCGGAATTCATTCAAATTTTTGCGCACCCGGTAGTGAAAATCGTCCAGCTTGCCTTTCGATGCACCCTCTGGCACACCGAAGCTGAACTTCGGCTTTTCAAAAACGGATGCTGGCATCAGTCCGGTCTGAAAACGCGAAGCCAACCGCTTGAGAAATTGCCAATCCGTCTCCTGATACTGCATGGTAAAGGAGCCTAGCTTCCCACCATTCGAGGCCATGTCCATAATGTCCATGCCTGGGTATTCTCCTGCGATTGTTTTCAAAAGGGTACCGTAGGTCATGGCTTTATTTTGAAACGAACGGCTCTTGCGCTTCACGTCGAGATTGTACGTAGGCGAGACAGCTTCGACGTACAAATAATACACGTCTCGTACGGCCTTGATGCCAATCTCCAGAACGATCCCCGCAAAAAGCGGCGTGGCGTTGCCGTCGTTATCTACCTGACTGATTTCGATCGGGGTCTGTGCTTCTGTCATTTCTACATAGCTGTCCTTCAATTCTTCTGGTACGATCCCCGTAAATGTCAGGCGAGCGTGCTCATTAATCTTTTTCGTAATCGTCAGTTCTACCAGATGCGTCAATTGATAAGGAGAGATTTGCAAATTGTTGTAGGCAATGACAGGAAGACTCATATTTTCCCTTCTCCCTTCCCATTTTCATCCGAATTGGTGGATACGAACGACAAGGAATCCATGATTCCCCAGCCTACTGGCTTCCAATCTGACAGCTCCTGCTCCGTGCAATTGAACGTGCAGAGAAGAGCGCGTCCCTGTAGCGAGACAAAGCTGATTAGGTTGTAAATGTCTGTATCCAATGCGGGTGCAACAAATTCAAAAAATCCGACGCTGGTCCCGGCAATCTCACGTATTCCTTCCTCCTGCCAACGAGCGAGCGGCTGTGTTCTCCGCAAAACCTGCTTCATGACATCCATGAAGGCTTTTAGCTGCGCAGGAGAATCCGTCAGCTTGCTCTCGGTATAGGTAAAAGCCAGGTTAATTGAAGCTGTTTCGTTCGTAAAAATCAGGGAAGGCCTACGTTCCGATGGATACTTCAGAGCTGCTA
Organism: Brevibacillus sp. BD137; assembly: GCF_041644655.1. Taxonomy (NCBI): domain Bacteria; kingdom Bacillati; phylum Bacillota; class Bacilli; order Caryophanales; family Paenibacillaceae; genus Brevibacillus; species Brevibacillus sp. BD137. Next base: position 137,028 of record NZ_JAOTNO010000008.1, read on the forward strand.
CTTCTGGACTCATGATGGAAAATGTCTTGGGGATTCGAATCTGTATGAGATCGTCGAGGACGCGCTTGTCCTCCATGGGAATTTTCTCTTCACCGACTGTAATAAATGATTTGTTCACCTCATCCAGTCGATTTTTGCCCTTGGGACCAAAACGTATTGCTGCTGGCTGGGCATCCTCACCGGAAAGCTCATTCAACATGCCGATAATGCTTTCATCCATGCGCGCCATTTCCATTCACCATCCTCTCGTTAATCAACAATAACCCGCTGACGCCCGCCTGTTTTCCACTCGGTTTTTGAGGACCTTCCGCCGCTCTTGGCGTCATCCAAGATGCGTGCGAGGTATTTGAGGATCTGCAGGTTCGTGTACTCGCGGTAACCCGTTCCCATTCTGTTGCCTATATAATGAAGAACGAGCCCCCGCTCTACTCTGTCCGCATTCAAGCACTGCATGGCAAAGGCGAGATCATACGGGTGATTGGTGACCGTTTTTAGCATTTCATTCGCAAAATACCGCAGGATGTAGGGAGCAATCGTTGGCTCGTTTCTCCCGGCATGTTCGACATGAACGATATTCCACGTATTGAATTCGGTCGCCATATCGGCTAAGTCCTGATAATCCCCGCGAAGCCTTGCCCCTTGCTTGAGCTTGAAGCGCCCCAACTCCCTTTCATCAGGGCGTGACTCTAGCTCCGTATCGAGAGCATACGACGTCTCGTAAACGTAATAGTCGGTCAGCGAAGTCTCTTCCTGAAAGCGAATCTTGAGCACCGTCTCCATACCTGTGGCCTCATAAGGGATACGCTCTTCGCGTTCAAACAAGTAAATCCGTCCTTGATGCTTGACGATCCCTCTGCCGACAGTGAGGTGCCCCTCGCCTATCGTTACATCCATCCCGGAAATAATGCCGTCTGTATAATCTTGAAAGTATAAATCTACAAAATGTCGCGGGTAATCACGCAGATTCTCAAGCATCTCCCGCTTGAGAATTCGCCCTTTATGAAAATTGGGATAGAGATGGGAAAACACCGCTGTTCCCCCTTCCTGTTCATTTAAGCTGCCTGGTTATTTGCTCATTTCATCCCGTCAAAGAAATCCAGCTCGGACAAGTCACTCTCAAAAGCAAAGAAAACCTTTTTCCCCAAAGCAAGCTGTTCATTCAGACGAGCTACTGGCACGACATGGAATCCCCACTCACTGCCGCTCGCAAAAACGAAGTATTTCGACTCCCCATTTTGAATCGAGTCAGTCTCGTCCTGCGGGATATGCGTACCGTACTTACTCGCGATGTCCTCATACAATACGGTTTTGTATTGAGCGGGTTCATCCATGTACAAGTACCGCTGGCGCAGCTGGCCGTCATTTTCCTTGAGATAAAATTCAACCTCGCTCACGCCGTAGGGACGCGAGATAGAGCCATGCACGAGACTCAGCTTTTCCTGACTGTGAATGAGCACTCTCTCTTGCTTGTTATGCGTGAAGGCGGTCACAGAATACGGGACGATCGGTGCATGATTGGTAATCTGTGCTTCGATGAAACCTGCCTTTTTGGCACTTTGATAGCGCAGTGCCCCACGCAGGCAAGACAGCTTCAGGTCTGGCACCTTGCCCGCATCCTCCGACTTTTGCCGGAACTCGATACTGCGTCCAGGGACAAACTCTTTGAGCGCTTCACGGAAAACATCAATCCGGCACGACTGCCCAGTCAGCTTGATGATCGAGAAGTCAGCCAACCTTCCTTGTTGGTAAAAATCGTCCAAGAATACTCGCAAAATCTCGTAAATATCGGCCTTGATCAGGTGATTGATCTCTTTGGCGTTGAAAACGACATCAGGAAAATCAAACACATCCCGGAAGCGACCATCCTCCCATATCGACAACACCCATCGCTCGACTGCCGTCAGCTTTAGATCGGGCTCTTGGCGATTTTCTGTATCGGATGTGAAGCGATTGCGCAGAATGCCGGTCTGACGGAAAAACTCTTTTTTCATATGGTCAGCGAGGTCCCACAAAAAATGAAAATTGTTGCGGACACGCTGATACTCGTCCCGGCTCTTGTTCTCGTACTCCTTGTAGCGAGTCGGCAAAATCGCCTCGGCTTCCCGATATCTCGCTTCGAAGCGTTCATAGATAGAGTCGACGCCGTATTCATCCACATACCGGAATATTTCCGATCCAGGGATATCGATGATCTGGTCGATGTCGGTCACTTGCCGCCCTTTTCCGTAATAGTCCGCGAAGACGATTTTCATAAACTGCATGATGCGATACGTAATGTTGTTGCCGCCAAAATTGGTGTCGCCGTTTTCATAGGTCGTATCGATATCGATGCGATAGGAGATATGTCCGTCCTCAATCCGGAAATGACAAGATGACAGATCCGTCGTGCCTCCGCCGCAATCGATGACAAGCGCTTGATAGGTCTCCCCATCCAGAAAGCTGTTTTTGTCAATTTGATCGGCAATCGTGTTAAACAGGACGGCCATTCCTTCATCGAGAGCGTGCTCTGATTCAATCCGATACTCAGGCAAAATCTCGGTGAACATCTCAAGAAACTGCGTTTTCAGCTTGACCGGACTTGTGATATGCAGATGACGAAAGCGGCATTTGAATTGATGCTCGGCCATTTGTATGACGTGAAGAAGGTATTGGCGCAGGATGTCGCTTCGTTTCACAGTCGCTGTATTTCCTTGGCTGTCCATGACCTCTTCGATCTTGTGATAGCTGTTCACCCAGCGCTTGATACCTTGAAACACGGTCGCGTTCGTACTGTATCCATTCTTTTTCATGTGCCGAAGTGCTTCATAGCCGATGTGAAAGCGAACGTCATGCGGGGAGGAGCAATCCGCCACGCTGACAGCAGTCGGCAGCACCTCGATCCATTCCTCGTTTTTTTGCGTCGTATCGGGGAAGGAGACGTAATTGATCGCATTCAAGCGTATACGTCCATTCAACAAGTCGTTGCTGGAAGGGGAGCTGACATATTGATGGTCGAGAAAAGCACCCGCTGTCGTCGAGGAGGTACCAAAATCAATCGCGAGAATGGCATCTGTTTCTTCCAATTCCCTGATCTCGAGGTCAGTCACAGGTACTTTGTAGTAGTGGAGATTGACAGGCGGTAACGGATGGTCCTGATGATACGCCTTGTACAAATACTCCGAATCCTGCTTGCGAAAAAAGAGCAGACTGTAGTTTTGATTGACCGTTTTTCTCAGTTGAGCATCTTGGCAAGCGTGCAGCGTAAAATGCCCGGCTCTCCCATCATCTTTTTCCTTGCGCAGATGCAGAATACCGCATAGCTCCATATGGTCATTCACCAAAAGCACATTGGATTCGGACAAGCCTCTGGAGGACTCGACGCTATAGTTGTCCAGCCTGCCAATGGCAAGACCCATGTACAAGCACATCTTCGCTGGAATTTTGATTACATCTACACCTAGCATCGGTGTGTTTAAATATTTGTGGAGTACGGCTTCGAGGCGTTCAACACCACCTGGTACAGTACTTTCAATCAGGAGGTTTTCTTCTGCACCGCGGAAACGCAGAATCGTATGCAGCAGTCCCTCCCGATCGAGATTGTTCACGACAGAGCCGACCAGCTTCTCCTTGTAACAAATATTGCGGAGCTGAAAGGTCGTCATCTCCATCAGCTCGTCCCGTGTATAGGTCGCTTCGCCTGGATGATTGCGTTGATTTCCATCCCCGCTGCTGCCCTTTTGGAGATGAAGCTTATATGAATAGGTAGACATCCCAACTCTCCTCTCTCCCGACCTTTTGTTGGGGTCAATCGTTCAAAAACCTCTAGTAAAGTGCAACATTGTCGATTTGCATCGTTTCCTCGACATCCAAAATGCCAAAATGGTTTCGCCAATAAATCTCTGTATGGAACCGAACCGGTAGAAAAATATCCTTGATTAAAGCGAGCTTGGCTTGTGCGGTTTCACTCTCCGACTGCCCGACGTAAATCAGCAGCTCATCTTTTTCTTCGCAATTCGCGTAAATGGTAGAGTGAGAGAATATTTTTCGCATCGTATCCTTGAGCAGGTACACCGCTTCGCCAGTCTCATACAAGCGCAAAATATTGCCCGCGATAATCTCTCGCTCCTCTTTGGTAAAAAGTCGAATATTTTCCTGTACCCGACTGCCGAATAGCCCCGCTTCCAAGTCGCGCAATACAAAGCGAATGTGGTATTCACGCTTGTTCATCCCTTGCGACAGATCAATCTCGGCCAGCAGATGGATGATGATATCAAACAAGGTATGCCGAAGCTCTGCATCGTCGGAGTAATTGGCGTCAAAAAGGTCACGGAAAATATCATCGAAGCGATAGTACGGATTCACCTCTACCGTTTTTTCCACCGCTTTGGCGTTGATGGCCTCATGACTCAGCTCCATGTAGGGCGAATACACTTTGGCCGCTTTGAACTGGATGTCTTTATTGGCGATCCCGGCGCGTTTTGCACGAATAACCAAATCCCAGATGTAATTCAAGCCCATTCTCCTTCACACTTGTATTCCGGAAAATACATCTGCACCTCGGAAACGAGGAAGCTCATCATGTCTTGGAGAATAAAACTGTTCGCCCCGCGTCTCCGAAAGCCGAGAGCCATGATCTTTTTGTCATTTTCTACGCGCACATTATCGCTAATGAACGGATTCAAACCGTATGTAGCGGGAGGACGATTGTTTTTATCCCGAATCTCAACATTCACTAGCTCCAGCTGTTCAGCGGCTTCAAAGGAATGGACGATCCGGATAATCTCTCCTTTGGCCCGTACGGTCATCGCCTGCTTCCGCGCATAGCTCCCAATGAAGCTGTTTTTGCGACGATTGGACACTAATTCGTAATCCAATCTTCCGATGCGGGTCGTTACAGGCTGCGTAATTTTGCATACATTCCAAACTCCCGACTTCTCTTGAGGCGAGACGATCGTCAGCTCTTCCGGTGACCGCTTGATGTAGCGAATCAGCTCTTCATCTCCATCCACCAAATACCCGTGCTCGCTACCCGTCTTACGTAACGACAGGACATGCTCGAAGTTCACCCGGTCAATGGCAGGTACGGGAAAGCCGATGTTTTTTAAAGCCAAGCGCTCGATGTTCCACAACGGGATGACATCCAGCTTTTTGTAAGGCTCCCACTCATCGAGGGTAATCGACATTTCCAGTATCTCTTCGTCTTCTGTAAATGTGCCCTCACAGGCAACCAGAATGACATCGAAAAACTTGCTCGCGTAAGGATGATTCACTGTTTTCCACGGCATCCCGTTCTTTTGAAACATGTTGTACAGCTTTTCCAGCTCATCCATATACACGCGACTTTGTTGGAGGCGCACCTCGATTGGATAGTGATTGCCTGCCGTGTTCAGACGACCCTTGAAGGTTCGCTTGCTCATCATCAGCTCCTGAACCTTGTCGTACTCACACTCCAAAAAGATCGTCATCATGACCGCTTCTTCCTGGTTGCTGAGCTTGACCGCCAACTCTTTGCGATCACATACCTTCTTTTCCTCATCGCCAGGAATCATCGGGTATAAATACTCGTGGATTGGGTCAAAGTCATCGCGGTGGCAGAGGGTCACATAGATGTCATGCTTATCTTCCTTGTCCTCGATCTCGGAAAAAACACGCTCCTCCAGCTTCTTCTGCATCTCCTCCTGATACTCGACCAGATTGAGGAAGACACCGTTCATGATCTGTTTGAGCAACCTGCGCTGCTCCAGCTCCTCCATTTTGTTTAAACGATCCAGTACGATCTCTTTCATGGCGTTTTCGCTGCCTCCTCCTGTGTCGGGTTGGCTGTAGCTGGTGGATTAGCTTGCGGTGGCTGAACTGGCTGAGTCGCCGGAGCTGTCGCGGCTGGCGGAGCTGCTTGATTGGTCGGCACTACTGGGGGCACCGGAACTAGCTGGTACGTTGGAGCCACCGGATTGACCGGGACTGCCTGATTGATCGGAGCTGTTTGGTTCGTCGGTGCCGTCTGATTCACCGGAGATGTTTGATTTACCGGTGCGGTCTGATTTGCAGGAGCTGTCTGATTAACAGGTACCCCTTGATTCACCTGAACTACCGGAGGTTGACTCCCAGCACCCGTCCCTTGCACAGGAGGCTGACCTGCTGGCGCACCTGCCGAAGGCGGAGCAGCAGGAGGATTCAACTTCTCCTCTGCCTTTGTCACCTTGCGCTCCATCGCCAAAACCTTCTCCAGCACACCAATCTCCTGATAAATTTCCTGCGCCATCGTATACGATTGGATCGCTCCCTCGAAGTCTTGCGCTGCATAGCTCTCGTCGCCTTGCTTCTCCAGCTTGTCGCCGTCGAGCGTCTTCTTTTCCTTATCGATACCTGTCTTTTTGGAAGCTACTTCGTCCAGCTTGGTACGCAGCTCTTTTTCTCCTGTTACAAAGGAAGTTTCCAACGCCAGCTTGCGCGCCTTTTGGTAATAGGCTTCCGCACCAGCGTAATCCTGCCCCTCAAACAAGAGATCGCCTTCCTTTTTCCACTGCATGACGAGCACAGACGATTGCGTCTTTTCTTTTTTCTCCAAAATCTCCGATTCGTTAAAATCATCGCGCCCTTTCATTTCCTTGAGCGCCTTGTCGTACTTATCCAATGCTTTGGTATACTGCTCATCCTTTACAGCCGTATCTCCATCCACGATCAACTGTGTAATGCGGATCTTTTTGGCCAAGAGAGTAGCCTGGATTTTGTTTTTCACGATATTTGCAGCATTTCGGGCATCGCTGTACGCCTTGAGTGCCTTCGGATAATCGCCCTCCGCAATGAAAGCGTCTCCGGCTGTTTCATGCTCGAACATCCCTGTCGCAGCATCCGCAATGCGCTCCGCTTCCTTCATCTTGAACAGCAGAGCGCCGCCTCCAGCCAAAGCAAGCACGAGAAGGATGAGTGCCACCCTTTTGATGATCCGCCACTTTTTTTGCGGGTCTGTCTTGAAAATTTTGTTCGCAAAAATAGCAGCCACCGTGTAGTTTTGAACGACATGCTCCTGCTTGCTCAAAAGCACGTCCTCCAGCGTATCGATCCAGGCTTCTGGATCTTTCGCCTCTTGTAGCCCGTCCTGCATTTCGGCCGGATTCACCTTTTCCCACAGACCAGGGGTAGCAAGCAGAAAAACATCACCGTCATAGAGCGGGAGCTTCTTGGAGACAAACGGACGAAATTCATTGGGTGTCCCCAAATAGCTCAAGAGATTATGGCGCTCCTCATGCTGATCAAGCGCGTCCTCTGCAATTTCCTCCCCATCCACCATCTGTTGGGCAAGACTCTGATCCTTGCTCTGCCATTGCAGTCGGCCATTGCGAAACTGATACAGCCGAGTGTTACCAGCAACCCCGTACCTCACTCTGGCATAGTCCGTTACGATTACGGTCAGGCTCGCTTTTAGTCTGACGCGATGGCTCTCAGCTTGCAGGACACGATGCGCCTCCTGCAAATAGCGGCGAATGCGATAACGCGAAATGGACGGCTTCTGCAAAAAGTAGCCCAGAACGCTTTTGGCCGCCAACTCTGCACTCTCTACTTCCTGATCGTTATCCAATCCACGAGCGATTACCCAGCACGCGATATCATCCAGCTGTGCGTAGGCAAAGTAATCCTTGTTGCGAACGAAGCTGCCTGATTCGGATAGAAACCCGGTAATGAATTCACTGTTGTCCTTTCTCATTCGTACTACCCGCTCCCCCGTTACCAGCCTTTTTCCAGGATGAGAATGGTTGCGTTGTCCTGATTGGCTTTTTGCTTGCTTTCCACCGCTTCAATGATTTGGTCAGCCGCGTCATGGGCAGCGATATTTTGGAACAAAATCTGCTCCAGCTCCATCTCGGTTAACGTATCGTAAACGCCGTCACTACAGAGAATGACCTTGTCTCCCTTTTCAAGCGGAAACGGCTCACGACCAATTTCGATATTTTGAAAGTTATCGTAGCCCAAGTAGTTGATTAACTGTTTTTTCTGCGGATGCTCCAACGCCTCGTCCTTCGTAATCTCACCGGACAGAAAACGCGCCTCCAGCACCGACTCATAAATGTCTTTTTGATTGATTGGAATGAATTCTCCATTCCGGAAAACGGTAATGATACTGTCTCCCACCGCTCCCCAATACAGCTTGTCCTCAACAATTACGCCAGCGACCAGTGTTGTCCCACCCCGACTTCCTCTTAAGGCCTGCAAAATCTCCGAATTGGCAAGAAAAGCAGCCCGGGAAAAGAAGAGGGAGATATGCTTCGGGTTGTCCAGCTTAGTAAATTCACGGATAAATGTAGTCACAGCAAGCGTTGAAGCAAGTCTTCCGTTAGCCAATCCACTGATTCCATCAGCCAAGACTGCAATCGTCCCATGAGACGATGTTGCTGTCGAAAAGTAATCATCCTGTTCTTCTCGCCTGCCGATCGTCTGTCCATTTCCGATCTGGATGACGGGATTCATTTCTTCCCGGATCAAAGCTGCACGCAGACGAAACAAAAGAGTAATGGCAATGATCACGCCAAGGACGACCAGATACGGGATTGCGCCCTGTTGAAACATGCTCATCATTCCTTGCCTTTGTTGGAGTTGTCCCACTCGAAGTGAACACCGCACAGCGGGATGAAAATAAAGGTACTCTTTCCTAGCTGGAGCACATCGTACGCAGTAAGCTCGACTGGTGTGTACACCGCTTCATTGTTATGATAGGCAAGCCCCGATGCATCACCTGGGAGCAAGTAAAAGTTGCGTTTTTTCGGATCGTAGACAATCACCGCATGATTGCGGCGAGAGATCGCGTTGTCTCCGACGATTCGGATATGCATATCCTCTGCGCGACCGATGAAGTTCTTTTCCGCCATAATGCGGTAATCTTGACCTTGTTGCGGCCCCTCAATACATACCAGCCATCCGGTAACAGGTTCGATCCCTTCTGTTTCCCCCAGATATGGCATCGTCTTATCGTCGTCCGCTACTCTCGCCAGTGCTTTGTTGTCCGGTTTCGCCCCAGGCTCGACGACCATACTGCAATAAGGGCAGGTGCTTCCGTGTTTTCTGGTGCTAAACATGTGACCATTCGCGCATCTTGTCAAACTCATTCTTCTGCTCCCCCGTTTCGTTCCGTGCAAGGACGATATGTATGTGTAAAAGCGATGTTTCCCCCGTTGTTATTTCAGCAACAAGCGGGTATTGGCTATGTAAATGATGTCGCCAGCCTTCACTTTATGCGGCTGTTCAATCTCTAGCTTGCTCTTGTCGCGTTTGTTCGGCTGCTTGATGCCCGTGCCATTTTTGGAGTGAATATCCTCGATGAACCAGTCCCCGGACGCTTGATTCAAAACAGCATGCTGCTTGCTGATCAAGGCAGCGTATTCCGCGTCCGCCAAGTCGATGTCAACCTCGTTTTGCGCGGAGCTTTTGCCTATCAAAAGGGATGTCTCCCCTTGGATCAACCACTCCTTCACGCTCTCTCCCTCTTCATCTAATAGAACCAGTTTGGTGACGCCATCCTCTTTCTTTGGCTCCGGTTCGTCGGGGCTTCCGAATCTGACGATAATGACCCCGAACAAAAAGAGTCCGAAGGCGATTCCTGTAAAAATTTTCAGAGCGTTGCTGTCCGTATAACCAAAGACATAAATGAGTGCACTAATCACAAGAATGGAAATCAACAGCTCTATGAGCTTCACTCTGATGGACTTTTGGTATCCTTTTTTCTTCGCCACGTCTTAACCCCCAATCAACTACCTCAAAATGCTCTTGTTCAAAAATTTGTCTTTTCAGCACCGAGAAAGTTACGTGAACCTAAAGAAGGAGGAGCGCAGTGTAGGGGACCTACATGAGCACCGGACTTCAAAGGTGAACGTAAATTTCGATGCCGAATTAACTTCGAGAATGACTTCGTGATCAAAAGACGAATTTTTGAACTTCCTTGTAAGAAAAATGCTCCGAGCTTTGGGAGAATGGTGTATGTATGGACATCCATCCAAAGACAGGAGCAGGTTGCTACTACCTCTATGTCATGAAAGAGCTGTCATCCAAGCCCGATTTTTCCCTCTTATTTTTTCTTCATGCGAAAAAACTGTTCAAACATATCTGTCGTATCCAGTGGATTTTTCTTTTCGGATTTCATGGTGTTTGGGTTAATCTCACCTGTCTTCGGATGAAAACCAAAAAATCGTTCAAAGGTGCTCCCCAAATCTTCGAAGTTCACACCTGGTGCAGACTGCGCTTGCTGTTTGCTTTGTCCTTGTTTTGTGCTGCTTGTATGACTGGTCTGCTGTTGCTTCTTCTGCTGAAAAGCTTCGTAACGCGCGTCGTACGCCTCGCGCAAGGCCGGGTCTTGCAATGTCTGATAGGCCTCGGTAATTTCTTTAAAGATTCGCTCTGACTCCATGCTCCCGGCATTGACATCCGGATGATGCTGCTTTGCCAGTTGACGGTATGCTTTTTTGATGTCATTCGTGGAAGCTTGTTTGGTTAGCCCCAGAATCTCATAATAATTTTTCATGTGCGCACCCTCTGTCTGGCAATGATTTTCGTTATTTTGTAGAGCCGTACCTCGAACACGGCTTTCGAGGTACGGCTCTTCCTACCTTACTTCTCTCAAAACCTAAACAGCGTAGCCGCCTTCGATTTTGGTGAATTCGGTTTTGTCTTTCTTTTGCTTGATGAAGATGCTGAATGTTCCTACACCCTCGGTATCGCCGAAGCTCTCGTTGTAATCTACTACGAATGCGTTCGGGAAGTAGATTTTGCGGATCACTTGATCAGCAGCGATTACTTCCAGTGTTACTTTGCGGTAGCAATCCGCTTTTTCTGCTGGTACCAAAGACCAGAGAGCCAGCTTCATGGTGTCATCCGCACTGTCACCATCTGTTGCAGTGATGATTTTGCCAGTCAGTCTCAGTGTTGCACCCACATCTGTGGAGCGCGCGTTGGAATCGTCTGGCGTGTCAGTGTCGTACTTTACTGTCTGAATGTTGTCCATGCCCAGTTCAATTGTTTCAGAACCTTCTACTTTGAGTCGAAAACCCATGGATAAAACCTCCTTGAAATGAGATCTTGCTCTCGAAATACCTGATTGGCTTCGAGGCTTATGTGTAAGGGTGCGTTTTGGGAAACACACCTCTAACCACCTGCGTAATGTGTCAAAAAGTTTCATAAACAGCTCTCCAGGGGATCAATGCTATGCTTTGACCGGAGTCGTTCCTTTAGTGATGGTGACCTCCAGGTTTTTCACATTGCCGTTGAACACCAGATCGATATGGCACAGATTGCTCTTGTCATCGATGATGTAGCTCATGTCATCGCCGTCGTGAATAATGGAGTTCACGAAGCCTCGTGTGCCCAGCCATTTGCTTTTTTGGCTGCTCGGATTGTTACTGAAGAACTTCACGATGTTATCGTGTTTGAAATCACCCGTCTGGAAGCGGAGAATCCGCTCGATATAGGTGCTGACAAGTGTCTTGTAGATAGAATCAAAGCCGTCCTCTGCCATAGCGAGGCTGCGTGCCTTGTACACCGTAATGCGCTTGATATCTTTGCCTTGGATTTGTGCATTTTCCGAAGAGAAGACGAATCCAAAGTTTTTGCGATTGATGGAATCTTTGATGTTGTTGGTGAAGCCGGAGATTTCTTTGGCCATTGTGGTAATGGCGCGCAATCCATTTTCACCTGCTTCGATGTCAAAGCGCACACCCGGATATTCGCGGCTCACCACTTTGAAGGTTTCGCGTAAGTATTCTGGACACTGGTACGCTGCCACGACACCAGCAGCTACATAGCTGGCACCGACATAAACACCCTCGATCCACAGCTTCAGGATGTCTTCTTTTTCCTGGGACAGCTTCACGCCGTCTTCGGTTTGCAGCATTCTGCTGTCGATGACAACTCCTGATTTATCTTTGGGAATAATCGTGAAGTTCGGAATGCACGGGATTGCGAATTCACTGAATTCCTTGCGCACCAGAATTCCGCACTTGTCGATGTATTTATCAATGCCCGCTGTCGCCATGCTGTTGAAGGTTGTTTCTTCACCTGTACTGAAGCTGAAGAACACTTGCACTTTGAAGTCCTTGACGACCTGGAGCAGCATGGTGAGCGATTCCATCGTATTGCCGTCCTGCTTGACGACTTTTTCGTTGCCACGGAAACGCTCGCGAGTTACTTGTGCTTTTCCGGCGGAATCCATATCAACGGATGGAACGATTCCAAACCAGATCGTATCTGTGAAGTCGTTTTTCGCGTTGACCGTGTTCAGATAGGTCTCCAGACGTGGAATGTTGCTGCTTTTCACGAGCATGTCGAGCTTCGTATTCGTGATCAGCATAGCTGGCTGCATGCCTTTGTTCTTGGTCACGTACTGATCGAAGAACATCTTCACGCCCAAAATTTTCTCAACCAAAGGCTTCACCGTTTTTACGAAGTCGTCCTTGGCGTTTTTATAGAACTCGAGATACGTATTGTAGTTCTGTACTTCTGTCTCAATGTTGACTTCGGTATGTACCGTCGGCAGTGGGCAGAAGGTGCGCACCACGAGATCTTTTACATAGGAGGATGGCGTCTCAGTGATCGACTCGTAATCCTCTTCGAAAACGTTCATCAGTCCGTTTCCGCTGTTTTCATCGAGAACCATCAGCTCGCGGCTGTCACTCTTTGGTGCCTCGATGATCTTCAGTTCTCCGTCTTCTCCAATCGTCAGCATCCCGATCTGAATCGCTTCGGATTGGTTCTCCTCTTGTGCGCCGCCCAAGAGCAGTCGTGTCTTGATATCTTCAATCGCCAGCGGCAGCATCGCCATGACGTTGTTGTAGTTTTTGCTGGCATCCTCGAACATCGTGTTCAGCTTGTCACCGAGATCGAGCTTCTTCGGATCGCCATCATCGAGCTTTTCGTAATGACCGTACAAGTAGTGGATCTCTTTGCGCACCTGACGAATGTCATCCATCACTTTTTTCGGAGAAATCATATCGAGCAAATTCTCGAATTTGAAATCCACGTTGGTGATCCCTTGGCTGCGCTTCGTATCAATCAGGGTAAACAGCATTTTCAAGAAGTCGTTGCTCTGATCGATCTTGATCTCGGAAATCGCATCCTCTGCAATTCCGTCAGGCTTCTTCAAGGTGTACATCACTTTTTGGTTCGCTGCATTGTAGAACGAATACACGCTCGGGGAGAACTTGTCCAAAAACTCATCGAAGCTGCGCACGAGAAGATGCTCGTTGATCTCCTTGATCTTGTCGTCGCTGAGACTATCAATGCCTTTTACATCTCCAACAATGGTGATCAGGTCCAATTTTTCCGGGTTGATCTCTTCGAACAGCATGGTTCGGTTGGTCTGGTTAATAATGTCCATAAATGGCCCCTTTCTGTTGTCTGCATAACCACTTAGTCCTACTTGATAAATGATGAGTCCTACTTCACGAGTAAAGATACAAAACGTGACATTTATACCAAAAACAAACAAAAAATCTTGCCTCTAAATTAAACTTTGCCCGCATTATTTGTCAACATTCCGTGGATTGTGACAAATTTCCTATACCAATACGACCATTCTCAGTATTTCGACCCATTTTATTCCACAAATCTTCCTTTTCTTGGATTCCCGTTTTATGCTGAAGACACAGAGTCTCCTTTCCTAGGTCTTCGGAAAAATAGGGATAAGCCTCGCCTTGTCCCCTCTCTTACTAGGAAAGTAGCACAAGGACTGATAGATAATTCTCCCTAGTTGCCGCTGGGGAGCATTATGCATTCACTTCATATTTACAAAAATAGGTGCAATTAACTTTTATATACATCGGCAATAGGAAACCGATTTTTTATACGAACAACCATTTATAGGTAAATCGTCCCATTTTAGTAAGTCATGAACTTTTTAAAATTTTTTTCAGAAAAAAGGTGAATGTATGTACAAAAATCGTCAGTCAACCCTCTCTCTGCCGCCACTTTTTCGAATGATGGTCATCGGACTGCTCCTCCCCATGCTCTTCTTGTCCGCCCCTCTAACTGCTGGGGCAAATGGAACAGCAGAGGCGGGAGTAGACGCGGTCTTTGTCGTTGATACGAGTAATTCCATGAACAAAACGGACCCTGGCAAAACAGCCGCAGAGGTCATGAGTATGTTCATTGATATGAGCGAAGCCACCCGTACCCGCATTGGCTTTGTCGCCTATAATGATCGAATTGTACAAGCTCAGTCTCCGGCGAGCATGGCCGAAGCAAGAAATCGGGAACAGCTCAAGCGAACCATTCAAGGGTTGCGTTACTCTGGGTATTCCGATTTGGGACTCGGTTTGCGCAGAGGGGCAGAGATGATTGAAAAAGCAAAGGACCCGGCTCGCAAGCCATTTTTGATCCTTCTGTCAGACGGGGGAACAGATTTGCGGCAAAATGCGGGTGGCAGGAGTGTGGCAGCATCCAACAAGGACGTGGAGACCGTTATCTCGAAGGCAAAAGCGCAAGGCTATCCGATCTATACGATTGGTCTCAATAACGATGGCTCCGTCCAGAAGGAACAATTGAAAAAAATCGCAGAAGCAACAGGCGGAACTTCCTTTGTCACACAAAGTACAGATGATCTGCCTGAAATCTTCAATCAGATTTTTGCCAAGCATATTCAATCCCAGCTCGTATCCGTGGCGGCCATGACAGCTACCGGGGGCTTGCAGGAAGTGACCGTGACCATACCTAACTCCAGCATGCAGGAAGCGAACATCATCTTGTTGTCCAACAATCCGCTGCTGGAATCGCAAGTGTACTATCAATCGCAGAATGTCCATTTTATGAAATCCCAAAAATACTCGCTGATGAAAATAGAAAAGCCGAAGAAGGGGAACTATCTCGTTAAATTTAGGGGTAAACCTGGGGATTTGGTGAAGATCAATTTACTGGGGAATTACAGCTTGATGGCTGGTGTAGAGGTCAAGCCTGAACCGGTTATCAAAGGGAATCCGGCCACGTTTACTACCTATCTCCAGCATCTGGAGGGACGACTGGATGACAAGGATGTGTACGCATCCATGCAGGCAGAACTGATCGTAAAAGATCTCGTGGGGAAAAAAGAAGAGAAGGTCCCGATGAAGAATCTTGGCGATAGCTTTACAGTCGACTACGTCTTCCCTCACACGGGCAAGTACGAGTGGAAAATCTTCATGAACGGCCCGGACTTTTATCGCGAAACGGCGACGAGCGTTTATGACATTACGAATATCGCGCCAGTTGCTGCCTCGGTCAATACCTTGATGATTGAGAAGGAAAACGGCGAGCAGGCTATCGATTTGGGTTCGTTCTTCATAGATGCCAATAACGACAAGCTCACCTATACCATCGTCACCGCTGATCCGGAAGAACGATTTGTCGCTACGATTCAAGACACGGCTCTGAAGCTGTCACCAGAGAAAAGCGGTACATCTGAAATCACCATCACCGCCACGGATGCAGAAGGCGCAAGCGTCACAGGCCCGCTTGTCATTACCGTGCACTCGGTATGGGATCGTTACATCACCATCGGCATGATTGTGTTGCTCGTTGCTGCGATCGGCTACGGTGTTTACCTGCTTACACGTCCCAAGCCAGCGTTTGTAGGTCGTCTGGAGGGGTATTTCCTGCACACAGCAAGCGGCAACGACATCCCTGTCAAGTTTTGGCCTCTCGCCTCCTTTGGCAAGAAGCAGCGGATCACCTTGCAGGAGCTGTTCACCAGTTTGGATGTGAATGAGCATTTGCCCGAAGCACAAAAGATTTACCTCCAGCCGGGAAAAAATCAGACGCTGCTCTTGGTCAATCATAGTCACTGCACAGTTGAGCGGGGCAAGGAAACCATGCCCCGACATAAAAAGCTCGTCCTCCAATACAACGACAAGGTGTATGTGACCTTCGAGGATCGGATGACCGAGATCGAAATTCGCTTTAAGAAATCGTCTAGTGAGGAAGCTTCTTAAGAGAGAAGCGTGCCTTTCCCTTCCAAATCAGATGCTCTGCACGAATCGCTGTCGCAAACAGTTTGAGTGTGGGGCATCTTTTTTTCGAGTCGACAGCCAATCCCCACATAATGACATTCGCCAGCAGCAGCGGAACATCAGGGTTCCTTGTTCGAATCGCCGGCAAGGTATCCTCAATGACTCTTGCCGCCACATCAACGGGACGCTCTTTGGTCAGACAGTAATACAGCGTGGCAGCCAGGCTGTAAATATCCGAGACTACTCCTTGCTTGGATTGACCCGAGTAAAACTCAAGCGGTGAATATCCTTCAGTCGTCACAATCGGCTTGGGTTCATCACTCACGAAGTAGATCGCGGAGCCAAAATCAATCAGCATAGGTTGTCCAGCTTCTGTGACCAAGATATTTTTGGGCTTAATATCGCGATGTATGATGCCTTTTTTGTGCAAATAGTCTAATCCGTCAAAGATCGGAACTACCGTCTGATGCAAAAATGCTCCCAGATCAAGCTCGGTTTGGGCCAATACATACGCATCCAGCGTCTTCCCTTTGCAAAAGTCCACGACGAGATAACCTGTGCCATTTTCGGCAAAATGGTCGATGTATCCGATGATATTTGCATGATTCAGTTCCTTGTGCAGGGACGCCTCATGCCAAAAGCTGTCTAGCAGCCTGTCGAATTTGGTTTTTAACGATGGTCTGCGACAAATGACCTTCACGTGATCCAAATCCCGCATTGCCAATGCTTGAGGGAAAAACTCTTTGAGAATGAGTGTCCGCTTGCTTTTCAAATGGTAGACCACATACACATTCGACAGCTCACTTGTGGAAATGATCTTTTTGATCCGATAAGCTTTTTGCAGGATCGTGCCTTTTTTCAGACCTCTTTCCCGTTCTACCTGTCCCATGTCATGGCCTCCCCTATCTTTCCTCTCAAAAAATGATAACGAAAGATGGGGGATTATGGCAATATAAAGAAAAGTATGGAGAGGGGAATGATTGATCATGGCACATTTGGAATCGTTGCTTCACGTACAAATTCCTGTGAAAAATTTGGAAGAGGGCATTGACTGGTACTGCAATCACCTTGGTTTTTCCTTGCAAGCGCGGTATCGTACTTCCGCTTTTCTCGCCCTGTCTGCGGGACCCACCTTGATGATATGGGAAACGGATGAGCAGACGTCCACAACCTTTACCGTTGATCAGCAACCCATGCCTGTCTTTTTGTATACCACTTCCGATGTGCATGCACTCCATGATTATTTGCAGGCACATGAAGTCTCGATTACCCACTACCAAAACGATGGCTTCGGTTGGGTGCTCAAGTTTTTTGACCCGAGCGGAAACATGTGGGGAGTCATTCAGAAGAACAACTAGTCAGTTGGATATGGCAAAAATAAAAAGAAGCATGCCTCGACAGCGTGCTTCTTTTCGATGTTACGTACCCTATTCAAATCATAACTTGTGAAGATTTTTCACAGCCGTTTCTTTGCTGTTGCTGTTGCCGCTGCTCCCATAAATACTGACCGCGTTGATAAAACGGAAGCGCGATAAAGGTCAACAGCATAAGGATCACGAAAATGAGAGGCCCTTGTCCAAAGCCGAGCACCTGGAGCAACACGCCACCTATCCACGCACAAACACTCTGTCCAAGAAAGGCAAAGCCGCTGGCGCCGTAATATGCTCCACGCAAATGCTGGGGAGCGATCTCCCCGATCAGGATATCCCCAACGACAAAGCACAAGATTTCGCCGATCGTAAACACCACCATCGACACAGAGAGCCAAAACAAATTCGTAAATAGCCCGAAACCGAACAGCCCTAATCCAAACAATAGACAGCCCAGCTTCAATGCAGTCATCGATGAGTAGCGCTTCATAAACTTGGCGAGCGGATATTGAAGCGCTAAAACGGAGATGGTATTCACTACAAATAAAAAGGAATACGCCTCTATCCGATCATGCCCAATGTACAGGGAGAGTGTCGTGTCCAGATGGGAGTAGGCACCAGCAACGAACAAATTCCCGAGCAACAAGTAAAGAAATACTTTGTCTGTAAAAACAATGCGTGCCATCTGATTCATGGTGACCGGATCAGCAGCCACGTCCTTCTTCAGCTGTTCCTTGAACATGACCATAAATACCACCAACACAGCTGCATACACGGCAAAAATGATGGCGGTAACGAGGAACGGTAACAAGGATGTGCTTCCTGCTCCCAATTGCAAGCCGATGAGCGGACCGATTGCTCCACCCAGATTGATCGCGAAATACCTGGCGTTGAAAACAGCTGCCCGCTGATCATCCGACGTGACATCCGCCAGCAAGGCACGGGCTGTCGGCTCAAATACATTTCGAAAAAGGCCGTTGCAAGCACTTAAAACAAAGAACATCCACGTCTCCGTCGCAAAAACGTATCCAATCAATACGATGCTCCAAGCTCCCATCGCAGTGATCATCACTGGATATCTCCCTAATCGGTCTGACAGGGCTCCCCCAGCAAAGCTACTAATCGTTCCAACAAGCAAGCTGAGTGCGAGAATCGAACCAACGATCGCCGGATCAATTCCTTTTACCTTTCCTAAATAAATCCCTAAGAACGGAAGTGTCATAAAAAAGCCTGTACGTGACAAAAATGTACCGATAATGACACCCCATGCCACCGGATGAAATCTCATTCTCCCCATCTCTCTTTCCCATTCCCGTTTGTTATCTCTCGTGTTATCTTCAGTATAGGGAACTAGAAAAAGGGGAAAAAGGGTTCGGTTTGCGTGAATTGGATCACCTTTTTTAAGCATGCGTTTTTATTTTCATCAGAGAAATGGGGGCCAGCATGGTTACCGTTCTGCATTTTTTAGAGCTTCGTTCGGTTTTTCATCAAGAAGAAATCGGGAAACCGTTCCCTGTCACCATTGAAAAGCTGGCTGGGATTTGGCACTGTACACCTCGCCACACCAAGCTGATTGTCCGTAAGCTAGTCGAGCTGGATTGGATCGAATGGAAGGCTGGGCGTGGGCGCGGGAATGTTTCGGTCATGACGCTTTATGCTGATTCCGATGAGATCCTCCTCGCCGAGGTCAAGCTGCAAATAAACAAGGGCGACGTCCAAGAAGCGATGGAGCTCATAAATCGCTACGGCAAAGCTGCCGCCAAAGATCAGATCATGGATTGGCTCTCGGAAGGAATGGGGTTCTCCAGCCAACTCGCAAGCCAATCAGTCTCGCCCCAAGATATCTTGCGCTTTCCGGTGTACCGCAGGATTGTGACGCTGGACCCTGGTCTGGTTTACTACCACTTCGATGCACATCTGGTGGGACAAATTTTCAATACACTCGTCCAATATGATCTGAATAGTCGTTCGATTTTACCTTCCATCGCCCACTCATGGGAAAGCAGTCCAGATGCAAGAGAATGGACCTTTTATTTGAAAAAGAACGTGCTGTTTCATCACGGACGGGAACTGACTGCTCATGATGTTGTTTTTTCCCTGAATCGGCTTCGCTTGTATCCAGACACATATGAAGCAAGCTGGATGTTTCGTGACATAGATCAGCTCATCGCCATTGACGACAGAACCGTGCGCATCCTGCTTAAAGAACCGAATTACTTGCTTCTAAGGCTGTTGGCGACGATACCCGCAAGCATTGTTCCAGAAGAAATCGTTCGCCAGGATGAGAAAGGCTTTGGAGAAAAGCCAATCGGAACAGGCCCCTTTCAACTGGTCCGCCTTACCGAGGGAATCTGTATTCTCGAGGCATTTCCTGCTCATTTTCTTGGAAGACCGCAGTTGGATCGTGTGGAAATTTTGATCTTCCCCGAGTTGGACACGGGTCGCCTAAAAGAACTAAATTGGGCGTCTGTGATGGTGTCGCACGGGGTCCAGTCGAAAGCACTAGCATTGAAAGAAGCGGTCATTCAGGACGGACAGGACTGGTGCGATACGGAGGCGTTTTTTTCCTGCTGTAATTTGCTTGTTTTTAACCAGTGGAAGAGCGGTCCACACAATCATTTCAAGTTCCGTCAGGCGCTTGATCTGCTGATTGATCGGGATCAAATGATTGCCGATTTGGGCGGTGATCGCATCTACCCGGCAAAAGGCTTCCGCACGTATCACCCTGTTTTAAGGGAAGTAAGAGCGAGAGAGAACGGGCAGCCCTGTCATGCCCAAATCATGTCCCTGCTACAAGAAAGCGACTATCAGGGAGAAACATTGCGTCTCGTGACCACAGCCTACCATGAAGAAGATGCGCTATGGATTCAACAGCGCTGTGGCGAATATGGCATTCATCTGGCAGTCGATGTGAGAGAACCATGGGAATTTTCAAATCGCGATTGTTTGCCTGAACATGACTGCCAGCTGTATGGCAATGTGTTTAGCAGCGATCAAATCAGCGAGCTGGAGATGTATTTGCAAAGAAATTACTTTCTCCCCGCATTTGATGAATCGTTGGCTTTGGCCATCAACAAGGAGATTGGCTTGACGTTTCAGGAGCCCGACCGGCTTGCTCGGGAACACCATCTTGCCAGGATCGAAGCCATGATCAAGGAAAACTATGCCGTCTTGTATTTGGTTCAGAAAAAGACCCTTGCTTCTTTTCACAAATCTTTACGAGGCGTGTCGATCAATTCATCGGGGTGGCTGGACTTTCATAAAATCTGGTTTCAACCGGATGCGTTGCAGCAGCAGTTTTAAAAAAGGGGTGTAGTGGGGGAAGAAGTGCATTTCCAGTCTACGCTTCTGCCTCCGCCCCGCAAGGGGTATCACTGTTCGCTTCGGAAAAAATGGCGGGAGCGCTTCAAACGTAGAAGTTTCGAGGAAGTAGTCCATGAGTGAAGCTGAAATTCCCCGCCATTTTTTCCTACGCTGGGGCGGGCTCCAGAGGCGCTTGGACTGGAAATGCACTTCTTCCCGCGCGGCTTTTTGCTAACATTTGAAAGGTCATTCAGGAAGGTGATCGATAAAGTTCTGAAAGGCACTCTGAGTTGATCTTTGAATGCGGGGTAAAAGCCTGAAGTTAACAAAAGCTGTACGAAAGCCCTGTCACATGTTAGGAAGGAGACCGCCCGAACGAAGTGAGGATATAGGCGACTGGAAAACATGTGGCAGGGCTTCACCCCGACCACAACCGATCGGGGACATCTCTATTCTTTCATACTAAAAAAGCAATCCAAGAGCGAACCTTGGACTGCTTTTTTCTATATAAGAAACTATTTTGACTGGTGATAAACTTCTTTACCTGCTACAAAAGTCATGGTCACGTCAAATTGTGTATTCAATACCGTAATATCCGCATCATACCCTGCCGCTAACCGTCCTTTTCGCTCGCCAAAGCCAAGGATACTTGCTGGTGTCAAGGAAGCCATTTCTACTGCATCTGGCAAAGAGACACCGCTCAGCGTCACCATATTGCCGACCGCCCGATTCAGCGTCAGGATGCTTCCTGCAAGGGTTCCATCTGCGAGCTTTGCCTGATTGTCATGGACATGAACCTCTTGTCCCCCAAGATCGTAAGTCCCCTCGCCCATCGCGGCTGCCCGCATGGAATCGCTGACGAGCGCGAGCCGTTCTGCCGTTTTGACCCGATACAAAATCTTCATGACTGCGGGATGCACATGGATACCATCTGCGATCAGCTCTGTGCTCAACTGCTCATGATACATCGCCGCGCCTACTACTCCCGGCTCCCGATGATGTAGCCCTGTCATAGCATTGAAGCAATGTGTAAAATGGCCCACGCCCGCATCTACCGCTTCCGTCGCCTGGGCGAACGTAGCGCCTGTATGTCCAGCAGACACGATGACATCGCGCTCTTTTAACCAAGCAATCGCTTCAAGAGCTTCTGGTTGTTCTGGCGCAATCGTCACGACCTTGATCAGGCCTTCTGACAGCCCGTAAAGCTTTTGCACTGCATCGAGCTTGGGTATCGCGATGTTTTCTTCTTTTTGCGCCCCCTTGTAACGAGGATTGATCCACGGACCTTCCAGATGGATGCCGATCGCTTGTGCCCCCAAAAGCCCTTCCTTGCTGTTCTGCGCGATGTTTACCAGCACCTGCTCCAACTGAGCATAAGGAGCCGTCATCGTCGTTGCCAAAAAAGACGTCACCCCATGCCGCGCAAGTGCAGTCGAGATGGCCTGAAGGGATTCCGGCGTTCCATCCATCGTGTCGTATCCGTCAATCCCATGCATGTGCATATCGACGAATCCAGGGCAAATCCAGCCATCCTCTACTGTCACCACATGATCTGGCAAAGCTTTTCCATACTCATCAGCCTTGCCAGCATAGGTGATCGTTCCATTTCCCACGACTACGAGACCATTATGCAATTCCTGTCCATCTGCGACAAGGTTCCCCTTGAGAGCGTATTCCTGGTTCACTTTGATTTCCTCCGTTTGTAGCGTGGCGTGGCTTCATTGCCCCAGATTGCTGCAAATTCTCTTCGTCTCCGCTGCCAGCTTTTCAACGAGCTCACTCGCGCTGATTTCCTGGCTGAGTGGAGCTGCCTGCCCCGCCCACATCGACATGTACGCACGTTGCTGCTGCTTGCCCGCTGCTGCTCGAATGTCTTTCGTCAGGGCATTTTGTATCGGATAGGTCGGGAGCTCGTGATCAAGTGGGGCGAGCGTTGTCATAAACTCATTTTGAATGCCTCTTGCCCATTTTCCTGAGAAAGCACGTGTCATCACGATAGACTCATCTCTCGTCTCTAGAATGGCTTTCTTGTGCAGGGCATGTGCTCCGCTCTCCTTGCACGTCAGAAAAGCCGTTCCAAGCTGTGCCGCCTGTGCCCCGAGCGCAATTGCTGCTGCGATCCCTCGCCCATCCATAATCCCTCCAGCCGCGATTACGGGTATCTTGACTCGATCTACGATTTGCGGGACGAGCGCCATTGTTCCAATCATATTGCTTGGTGAATCCGGCAAAAAGGACCCACGGTGCCCGCCTGCCTCGCTGCCTTGGGCGGCAATCATATCGACTCCGCTTGCTTCTAATGCAATCGCTTCACGAACGGTTGTCGCTGTTCCGATGACAGTGATTCCCCGCTGCTTCAATTCTGCCATCAAGCGATGATCCAAAACACCAAAGGTAAAGCTGAAAACGGCAGGCACCTCCTCCAGGACGACAGCCATCTGCTCAGCAAACGGCTCTGTAAATTGCGTCACCTGCGGATTATGCGGGATGCCCAATCGATCGCGCACATCATTCATTGCCTGGGCAACGCCTTCTGCGATCGGCTGGTCAGCATCGAAATCTTCCGGGATAAACAGATTTACGCCAAACGGTTTATCCGTTAACGCCCGAATGGACTTGATCGCTTCACGAATCTGCTCAGGAGACATATAGGCTGCACCAAGCGTTCCGAGTCCCCCTGCTTCTGAGACAGCGGCTACCAAGGCAGGTGTGGTCGCTCCCCCTGCCATTGGCGCCTGAATAATCGGCCATTTCAAATGTAAACGCGAAGTGATCGAATTGTTTGTCCACATGGCTTTCCACTCCTCAACTTTTTGAACAAGCGCTTTTATTGTTTATCAGTTGATTGGTCATCGATGTGAATCCATTCAAGAAACTGAGCCAACACCCGGGCCGTTAACCCCCAGATGACACGCCCGTCCACCTCGTAAAACAAATGCTCGACTGTGCCTATTTTCCACGGATATCGCTTGCCACCCGGGATCAGATGATAAGGAAAATCCTCTTCGGGCTCGGACATGACAGTGGAAAGATACTTCGCTGGCTGTGTTGCCAATAGACGATCGAGTGGAAGGATAAAGACCTCTCCGACCTCGTCTGGATTCGGCTTCATCTCTGGTATTCCTTCCACGTATCCAATAAAGGGCGTAATAATAGAGGAGCCTGGCCCAATCACCTGATCGAGCTCGCCTAGATAATGAATTTGATCAAGTGGAATCCCCAGCTCCTCACTTGTTTCCCGAGCTGCCGTCGCCCAACGGGATTCGTCGCTCTCCTCAGCTCGCCCTCCCGGAAAACAAACCTCGTTCGCCTGTCGCCGCATCGTACTGGCTCTTTTTTCAAATAAAATGCCTAGCTGGTTGTCAGCCATTTTGACGAGTGGAAGCAAGACACTGTATGCGCCGCTCGTCCCACGTTCACGTTCTTGCAATCTCCTGGAAATCTCCTTGATGGCAGGAGCAAGGGAATCCTCCCCTGATTCCTGTGGCAAGTACTGCGAGACCTCGATTAAATTTTGATCCGGATCACGAAAATACACCGAACGAATTGGCCCGATGGCCCCTGTTTTTTCAACAGGACCTTCCACCAAATGGACGCCGCATGTATGAATATGCTGGATGACTTGTTCAAGTGGAAGCGACGTGATAAGACACAAATCAGCGGAGCCTGCGACTGGATGCAGCGCTTTTGGCTCCCATTCTTGTCCGATTTGATGCAAATTGATTTTTTGCTGGCCGAAGTGCAGAGCCCTCCTGCCGTCGCCAAAGGTAACTGCCTTCATACCCAGGACCTTTTCGTAAAAGTGACAGGTTGCCTCGATGTCTTTTACCGTCAAAACCAAGTGGTCTAATCGATCGATCATATGCCTTTACCCCTTCTTGTCCCGATACATGCTCATGCTGTTATTATAACAAACACAAGGCGGTTACTTCTTCTCCCCATTGTCCTCCAACCTTTCCCTCTTTTCAATTCCCAAATTGCCTCGTCCCCACTTCGCTATATAAAAAAACGAGCGTCTCCCCCGTAACTCGTCGAGAAAACGCTCGCTATATCCACCTTTTGCGAAACTATGCTTTTGAACGTGCCAGCAGGTACAAGAAATACGGAGCACCGATAATGGCTACAACGATCCCAGTCGGAATCTCTGACGGCTGCATGATCCAGCGTCCGATAGTATCTGCCACGATGACCAGTAGCGCACCCGCCAGCGCAGATGTAGGCAAAAGCATCTCATGCTTTGGCCCCACTAGTCTTCGAGCCAAATGCGGACCGATCAGCCCGACAAAACCGATGCCTCCACTCACTGCCACGCAGGAAGCGGCAAGCCCGACAGCGGCTGCCAGCAGCTTCAATTGCTCTTTGGCAACGGGTGCACCCAAGCCTTTCGCCAACTCTTCTCCCAAATTGAGCACGTTCATGACGCGTGCTTTGTAAAAAACATAGGGGATTAAAATGGCGATCCAGGGCAAGAGCGAAAGAACGAACTTCCAGTTGGTCCCCCAGATACTACCTGCGAGCCAAGTCGCCACGAACTGGTACTTGTCCGGGCTCAGCTTCAGCGTCAAGACGATCATCGCGGCACTCATCCCAGCCGCCACGGCAATCCCAGTCAATATGATACGGGTCGGAGACAATCCCTTGTGTCTTTTATAAGACAATACGAAGATCAGCGCTGCTGTCACGCTGGCCCCAAGCAACGCCAACACTGGCAACAAAAAAACAGGTGCCGCAGACGTTGAAGGATAAAACGAAATGAACAGCATCACCATCAAGCCAGCACCAGCGTTGATCCCTAAAATACCAGGTTCAGCCAACGCGTTGCGGGAAATTCCTTGAATAATACACCCGGATACAGCAAGTCCTGCCCCAATCAGGAGAGAAATGACAATCCGAGGCAAGCGGAATTCAAACAAGATCAGACTTTGTTTGTCTGTTCCTGAACCGATTAGCGTCATCAGAAGATCGCTTGGTGACAACCGTATGTAGCCTGTGTTCATACTGATGATAAACGCGATGAAAATGAGGATAGCGAGTATCGACATAACCGCAAAGGCTTTATTTCTTTTACGGGTTTGGTAATGGGAAACCATTTGCTGCATCATTACATCTCCCTTCTTTCTTTACGCGCCAAGTAAAGGAAGAACGGTACACCGATTAGTGCAATAAGTGCCCCTAACGGCGTCTCATACGGGGGATTTACCATTCTTGCGGCCAAATCGGCGAATACGACGAGCAAGCTGCCCAAAATGGCTGAGCAAGGAATGATCCATCGGTAATCGACCCCAACCAAAAAGCGGGTCATATGTGGAACGATCAATCCAACAAAGCCTACAGCCCCAACAACGGCAACTGCAGATCCTGCCAAAATCAGGACGATGATCATGCCTGCCAGTTTGACTAGTGCCGTACGCTGCCCCAAGCCTTTTGCCACATCTTCTCCAAGACTGAGCATCGTGATGGAACGCGACAACATCATCGCCCCAATAAGAGCTGCGACAATCCACGGAAACATAACTTCAAGCTGAAACCATTTGGTTCCCGCCACACCGCCTGCATACCAGAAGGCCAAATCCTGTCCGATTTTAAAGTAAAGCGCAATCCCTTCGCTTAACGCAGACAATAGGGCAGTCAATGCGGCACCCGCCAAAACAAGGCGCACTGGAGTCAAGCCGCCTTTTGCCAAGGAACCGATCCCGTAGACCATACCTGCCCCTACGCCAGCACCCAAAAAGCTGTAGAGAATCAGGTACATGAACGGCAGACCTGGGAAAAAAGCGAAGCAGAGTGCCAAAACAAATCCGGCACCTGCGTTCAGACCGAGCAATCCCGAATCTGCCAACGGATTGCGTGTCATCCCTTGCATGATGGCACCTGCAACAGCGAGGCTAGCCCCGACCATTGCACCGCCGAGCAAGCGCGGTAATCGAATCTCCTGAATAATTTGGTGTTGCGTAATAGCAGGATTAAATTGAAAAATAGCTTCCCATACAACAGCAAAGTGGATGTCGGCTGCTCCAAATGACACAGACAAAAACATCCCCAGTATTAATGCGAAAACCCCGCCGGTCAAAATGAGCGTCGCTGCCCAAGGCCGAGAGCGAAACGCGACCGGCTTTTCGTTATTCCCCTCATTTAGGGAATGTGCGTGTTGACTCATACGTGCCACCTTTTTTCGTTAGTTTGGAGCTGAGTTGTTGGTGATATTGATTCTTATTATCATATATGAATTTTAGGCGAAGCATGAAAAAAGTGTCAATGGACAATTGCGTGCTTTTCTTTGTAGATTTACGCTAATACTTTTCGGACATCGTCGACCTTTTTTCCGTTGGCGATTACACCGTGATTCATCCAGGTCATGAAATCCACCTGGTACGCCCGCTTGCTTTGAACAGCAGGAAGCGATTGCCACACGGGATGGTTGAGCTGTAGCTGTTCGGCACCTGGTTTACCCTGATGCCATCTGTCAAAGGCGAAAAAAATATGATCGGCATCCAGCGTAGAAAGTTCTTCCCACGATACCCCTTCTCTCACCTGCTTGGCGAATTGTTTTTTTACTAGTAGGGCCGGCTCCATTTCCAAATCTTGAAACAACACCTGCGATGTGTAGCTTTTCTCCACAAGGATTTGATCCGCCGAGATGCGCAAGAAGGCTACCTTCTGACCTTTGAGACTGCGTGCCATTACATTTTTGGCAGCTCTTACTTTTTGTTCATACTGCTCGATTGACCGCTCCGCCAATTCACTTCGGCCCAACCGATCACCGAGGGTGCGCAATGTTTTTCGCCACTCCGGTCCGAACTGCCGAATCACGCATGTTAGGGCAATCCGGGCACATTGGGCATACACATCCGCCTTCCAGCCTGTACACTCCCGAAGCATAATGACATCTGGGGCTCGACTGGACAAGAGCTGCACGTCATCTGTCAGCACATTGTACGTCGGTACATCATGCAGGCCCAAGTAATCCTGCTGTCCCCAATATGTATGCGCCCATTGAACAACGGGTCGAATGCCAAGAGCCAGCAAATAATCCTCCATATAAAGAGAGACGACTCGTAAATCATCCCGATGAATGTTGCGATATTTTCCTGGCGCGAGCCCTACCCGCTGTTTAAAACGACGACTGAAATAATACTCGCTGTTGAATCCGACGTTTTGGGCAATCTCGTTGATCCGATCACCTGTCATGAGCAGAAGTTGCTTCGCCCGATTGATCCGCAGCTGATTCATGTAATCGAGTGGTATTTCTCCCGTCATTTCCTTGAAGAGCTGCGTATATCGCCAACGTGGAACATTCGCTTCGTGTGCTAGCTGGTCTACGGTCAGCGGCTCTCGATAGTGTTTCTCTACATACGCAATCGAACGTTCAACTGCTCTCCTCGGGTCCAACCTTGTTTTGCCTGGCACATTTTGCTGGGCCAAAACACATAGCAATTCCTCAAACCGCACGTGATTATAAAATCGTTGCAGCGCCTCTGTGGCATCGCGATGCTTGTAAATCTCCGCAATCAATTCAACGACACGTGAAAAAGGCGTGCAGGTCAACTCCCCCATACAGAAAAAAACCTCGGAAGCTTGTTCCTCCATCGGAGCTCCCGTGTGGACGACACGAAAAGTAAGAGAATAGTAGTCGAGAACGTGACTCGTGCAACTGATCCGAACGTTCTGACGCGGTGCTGCAATCCAGCACCGCTCCCGAGTGAACCGATATGTCGACGATTCGATTTCCACGAGCCCTTCTCCGTCTGTTGCTACAATCATCGTGTAGTCTTCCGGCTCTTGATAGTCCTGCCATCTTTCCACATTGACCTTTTGAATGGCCGTCATGGCAAAGAATGCTGGTGGAGATAGTTTGGCCCCTGATGCTTCGTTATTCATCTCCCTCATCCTTATCGTGAGAATGATTATCATTTTTATTATAATGAGTTAACACCCCGACGACAAGCTCCACCAATAAAAAAAGAAAGCGCATCAACCGATATGACGCGCTTTCTCTATTAAACTCGATTACTTTACAAACGCTTTGACCAAATCGTCTGCCTTCTTCATATTAGCCAGAATGGCACCAGATTGCCAATGTGTCCGCTCCATTGGGTAGACATGACCTTTTTTCACAGCAGGAACAGATTTCCAGATGGGGCTCTCCAAAATCTTGAGCGCATCCTTGTTTTCTTCGGAAGTCCACGTACCGTTCGACGGGAACACAATGATATGGTCCGCATCGATAGCCGGGATGGCTTCTTCTGATAATACCACGTGGGTTTCCTGATTTTTGGCAGGCGCATACGGTGTAAGGCCCAACTCCTTATACAGCATACCAGTGTAAACATTGCCATCTCCGAAGAGGGCTAAATTCGGCTTATTTCCCACGTTCAAACGAATGACAGCCACTGTTTCATTGCCAATTGCCTTTTCCAGCTTTGCCTTCGTATCCGCAATTTTCTCATTGTACTTTTGGATCGCTTCGTCTGCTTTTTCTGGAATGCCTAACACCTCGGCGATTTTCTTGAGTCTGCCAATCGTATCGTTACGGAGCTCATCCGGCAGCTTGTACGTAGGGGCTACCTTGCTGAATTCCTCGTATTTCTTGGGATCAGCGTAGCCATCCACAATGATGATATCCGGATTGGCTGCAAGTAACGCTTCTATGCTTCCTGTAATATCAAAAAGCGGCACGTCCAAACCGAGGTAATCCTGTTTGCCCCACGCCGGGTGATACCACTGGACAACCGGTGTCACACCCAGTGCTGTCAAAAAGTCCTCCTGATAAATTGCCGCTACCCGCTCTGGCTTTACCGGAATTTCCACATCACCATAGGCATCCTTCACCACTTTGGTTTTCGCAGCGGTGTTCTCTGTCGATGCTTTCTGCTCAGTGGATGTTGGCTCCGCTGCTTTTTCTGCACACGCAGTTAATACGAGCATCATGATCAATAATAATGCCATCCATGCCAATCCTGCATTTCGAACCGTTCTGACCATCTTTCTACCCTCTCTCACAACTGTTGATGATTATCCAATTGATTCTCATTCTCACCTTTTCGCATCCTGATCATATGTGTTTACTCTCCATCTGACAATGCATTTTCTCGATTATTTTTTGTCCAAACTCCACAACTGTCCGTGTGAAATCCTTCCCTTTGTACAAAATCAATGATGCTTATCTGGCGTTTGTCCATTGAGCTGGTAAGATATATCTGATAATGATTATCATTGATAGCAAACAGATTCAAACGACTACTGGAGGAAAGCAGAAATGAAACACATGCGCAACATAAACGGAACGCTAGGAATCTTCGTACTGGCTGGCAGCTTGCTCATCGGATGCAGTCCATCTGCTTCGCAAGCAACGAACACAGCGAGCAGCGAGGCAAGTCAGAAAAGCCAGACGCGTCCCTATACGGATTATCTCGGGCATAGAGGCAACATTCCGGTCTCCCCTGCACGAATCATCTATTCCGGTGAGACCTTTGGCGATATGCTCGCGTTGGGCGTGAAGCCAATTGGGGGATTCGGGTACACCAACCAAATCTTTGAGGACCAACTACATGATGTGGAGAATGTCGGTTTTCCCATTAATCTCGAAAAGGTCCTGGAATTACAGCCTGACCTGATCATCTATGCAAATACCGAAGAAAAAGAATATGAACAGCTAGCCAAAATCGCCCCTACCGTCATTTTTGATACCTTCGCGCCGTTGGAAGAGCGGATGACCCAGCTCGGTGATATTCTTGGGAAACCGGAGGAAGCTACCAAATGGCTTGCCGATTACAAGCGCCAATCGGAGGAGATGTGGAAGAAGCTGAAGGATTCTGGCAGCATGAAAGAAGGGGAAACTGCTTCCGTCTTTACCTATTATCCAGGTGATCGGCTGTTTGTCATGGCAAGAACAGGGCTTTCCCAAGTCCTCTACGATACAAACGGATTCAAGCCCACCGTGCCCATTCAGGAAATACTCGATGCAGAAAAAGGATTTGAGCTCATTTCCGTGGAACGTTTGCCCGAAATAGCGGGAGATCGTATCTTTATTCTGAATACGCCGAGCGAGGAAGCTGAGAAATCAACGCAGGAGCTGCTAAAATCACGCGTCTGGAGAGACCTCCCAGCCGTTAAAAACGGATATGTCTACTTTATCGACATCGAAAAATCTAGCAGTGATGCAACAACAAGAGAGTGGCTCCTGCAAAAGATTCCTGAAATCCTGGCGAAGGGATGAAATAAGAGAAGCTTTTCAACAATGATTGAAAAGCTTCTTTCTTTTGTATACGATGGATAGAACGAATGATAATGATTCTCACAAAATAAGGAGGGTACAACCGATGCTTCACTCTATACCACCAAATCCCCCACTCGGTTCCCTTCATTTTCAGTTGTGTAAAGTAGAACGGTCGGCTAATCCTTCACCCACTCCCTTCCATACCCTACTCTTTTTCAAAAAAGGGTACGGCAGCCTCCGTATTCACGACCAAACCTTTTCACCTTTGGCAGGAAAGTGTTTTTTGCTTTCACCGTCTACTCCTTTTGCTATCGACTCCTTGTACAACAGCGCGACTGAGTGCTACCAAATCTCATTTACCGTCATTCAGTTCGATGCAGAGAATAGACCCATTCCGTACCCATACGCACTGCTTGATGGTCGTATCGAGCTGTCCGCTCACCCTTCTGCTCAGCTCTTGCGCTTATGTGATGCTTTGCTCTTGGGCAGTTCCACTTCTTCTGAATTGGACAGCTTTTGGCAGCAATTGCGGTTCCAGAAGCTGCTCGGATTTTTGCTAGAGCAAAATTTATCTTCTACCCATATGCCCAACAAGAGCAAAGAGGTGGAGAACAGCATTCGTTATATCCAGCAAAATTATCAAGAGAACATGACGGTCAAGCAGTTGGCACAACTGGCCAATGTGCCGTCGTGGCAGTACACGCTGCTCTTTCGCCAGTTGACGGGTAAAAAGCCTTTGGAATATTTGACAGCGCTGCGTATTTATCAAGCGAAAAAGCTCCTGAAAAGCTCAACCGATTCTTTGCGGGACATCGCCTCGCAGGTCGGCTTCACGGATGAGTATTATTTCAATCGTCGCTTTCGAAAAACGACCGGTTACACGCCAAGGCAATATTCCAGGCTGACTCAACGCAT
Source organism: Brevibacillus sp. BD137 (assembly GCF_041644655.1). Classification (NCBI taxonomy): domain Bacteria; kingdom Bacillati; phylum Bacillota; class Bacilli; order Caryophanales; family Paenibacillaceae; genus Brevibacillus; species Brevibacillus sp. BD137. Next base: position 168,770 of record NZ_JAOTNO010000008.1, read on the forward strand.
GGAGCTCGTGCGGGACTGGACAGGGCATGAGGTAGAGATCCCCCTTCAGCCACAACGCATTATTTATATTGGGGAGACGTTTAATGATTTGCTCGCGCTCCATGTGGAAAACATCGTCGGCGGGAATTTTACCTGGATGGAACGAACGATCTATCGAGACAGAGTAAAACGCGTGCAGGATATCGCCTTTCCCGTTGACTATGACCATTTGACGACATTGAAGCCAGATCTGATCATTTTCGCGAACGCAGAAGAAGACAAATACAAGCAGATGAGCCGGATTGCCCCTACGCTCACGTTTAATTCATTTGCTTCGCTGGAGGAACGATTACGTACACTCGGAGAATGGCTGGGGAAAAAGGACGAGGCGCAAGAATGGCTCAGGAAATACCACATGAACGCTGCCACTATGTGGAATCAGCTCCGCTCCGAGCTTGTGCCTGGTGAGACTGCCTCCGTCTTTATCCATGCGCATGGCGGGCGTCTGTTCGTAATGGGCACTTCTGGACTTTCCTCCGCCCTCTACCATCCAAGCGGCTTTACTCCTGTGGATAAAATTCAAGAAGTACTGCAAGCTGGCTACGGCTTTATCGAAATTCAGGAGAAGGACATCCACCTGTACGCAGGTGATCGGATCTTTATGCTGCTGTCCGAAGACCCCCAATCGCGTCAGGCTACTGCTGCATTCATGCAAAGTGATAAGTGGCACAGTCTGCCTGCCGTTCAAAACGGCTATGTCTATTTAGTAGAAGCGCAAAAATGGAATGGCGGCGCTGCCCTTACCAGAGAGAGATTGCTGCATATGCTGCCTTTTTGGTTACAGCATTCTTCTTAAAGCAAACAGGCCAGCTTCCCTGTCGTGGGGAACACTGGCCTGTTTGCTACTACTCCTCTGCTACCATCCATGCTACATTTTTTGCTTGGAGTTCTTTATTCCATTCTGCTGGTGCTGCCATATCGCTGACCACGATATCGACCTCTCCCAAGTCTGCGATCTTGCACAATGTGCTGACCCCGATCTTGGAGTGGTCCGCTAGCACAATGCTTTCATTAGCATTTTCGATGAAACAACGGGCGAGTTCCGTTCGATCCGGCTCATAGCAGGTCAAGCCTTTATGGAGCAAGATGCCGTCTGCCGCGATAAACGCCTTGTCTACATAAAATTGTTTCATCATCTTCTCTGCATAGGTCCCGCTTACCCGATGATGCTTGGCACTCACTTTCCCACCCAGGAAGTAAATGTCTGCCGCAAGCATTCCATTGTTTTGGTACTCGATTAATCGATTCAGCGCCGTGATCGAGCTAGTGAGGATCGTCAAATCTTTTTTCGTCACGAGAAAGTTGATCATTTTCAGAGTCGTTGTTCCTTCATCGATGACAATGGTATCGCTGTCTTGCACCAAGTCTGCTGCCAACCGTCCAATCCGTTTCTTTTCTTCCGCTCGCAAGACTTCACGAGCAATATGAGAAGGCTCAAAGCGCTCCACTGTCAGCTTTACTGCCCCGCCATAAACCCGCTTCAGCTTTTTCTCCGCTTCCAGCTCTTCCAAATACCTGCGGATCGACTCAGACGAGACTTGCAGCTTTTTTACCAGTTCATTGGTCCGCACCTTGCCATTGGAATTGATCAACTGCAAAATGATTTGCTTACGCTCTTCCCCGAACAACGACACGACAAATGTCCCCCTATATCGTACTTTACGTCATTTCGATTTTCTCTCCATGGATGTAAATCTGACGTTTTGCCAGCTCGTAAAAAATCACAGCCGGATCAAATGCTTCTTCTGGTGTGATGACACCAGTAGCTTTTACGTTTCCTTTTGCGATCTGCTCAGTTGCAATCGCCAGTGGGATTCCTACGTTGCGGGTATAGGCGCGCAGCCCAGCCCAATCGGCTACAGAGCCGTCAGATGCCGGATGTGTATGGTACAGGACGTGTCCTACTTTGCGACCGTCCTTGGTACCTGTTACCTCGACATGAAGCGAATACCCGTATAATTCCGTCTCTTTTCCCTCCCTAGAATTGTAGAGGTATTGGGAGATACAATCAAGGATTCCCACCTTTGTTTCCCCTACTGTGATGGGGTCGTTGCGTAAAAAGCCATAATCATAGAGGGCTTTGACTAGCTCCATGTTTTGCTTCGGCCATGTTTTGCTTCGGCCATGTTCCGCGCACCTCGATCAGCTTTACCCCTTTTGGAGACAAAGCCTGTGCCAGCGTCTTCGTTTCTGCATGAGGAATGATGTACTGAATTGTTTTTCCATACGGCTCGGGAAGCTTTATTTCGCGTGGGCGAGCAAATGGCGGGACTTGAATAAATTCCCCATTTTCATAGACGACGCGCCCTGGCAAGTCTGGATCATACTCATAGGTCGTCGTCTCTGTGATCGATTTGGAAAAGGCAATCGGGCGAAAGGACCCGTGGCTGACGCGGACTTCGTCGACCTCATCGAGCTGGTTTGCTGCATGCATCGCCATCATTTGGGTCAGTCCAGGTGTCATGCCAAAGCCTGGTAGGCAGGTCTTCCCATGGTCACGGAAGATCGCGTCTGATGCGTTTTCTTCCCCAAAACCGTTCAAATTGATGCCATGGCAGCCAGCCTCCGCAATCGCAGCAGTAGACAAACCGTTCAGTGTGATCGTGGTTCCGTCCATAACGATGTCGTAACCGCGCATTTTTTGGACCGTATCCGCATGATCGCGTACATTTACCGGAACAAAATCTACGCGTGGATCGTTCAGCCACTCGACTACCTTGCGACCTTCCTCTTCATGAAAATCGCCGATCGTGATCTGCTCAAAATCTGAATGCATCACGAGATCGAGCACGGCTTCTCGACAAATATTTCCCGCTCCACCCAAGCAAAACACCTTCATCACGATGCCTCCTATTCTTTACTCCAGCCAGAAACGATTGTTTTCCATTGCGGTGATTAATCTCTCGATATCCTCTGGGTAAACCTCTCCGATATTGCCAATCCGAAACGTGTCCGCTTGCGAGATTTTGCCCGGATAGATGACGAAGCCTGCCTGCTTTAGCCGCTCATACAGCTGTGCGAAGGTGAATGCCTCACTTTCGGGATAATAAAAGGAAGTGATGAAGGGCGATTGCGATTCTTTTGGCAACAGGATGCGAAAACCGATGCGCTCCATGCCTTCTGCGAGTAACTGCTGATTTCGCTGGTAACGCTCGTACCGTTTTTCCACTCCGCCCTCTGCCTCAAGCTCTATCAGTGCTTGGTAAAAGGCTCGCACGACATGAGTAGGAGAAGTATAGCGCCACTTTCCGTTTTGCTCCTCCATCGTCTTCCACTGGCTGTACAAATCGAGGGACAATGTACGGGCGATCCCTTTGCAGTTGATGAGCGCAGACGTTTTGGCAATGACAAAGCCGAAGCCAGGCACGCCTTGGATGCATTTGTTGGCGCTTGAGATCAGGAAGTCGATTGAGAGCTCTGCTGCATCCATTGGAATGCCACCGAAGCTGCTCATCGCATCTACGATATAGACTTTTCCGTATTTCTTGACGACTTCACCGATTTCTTTGATGGGATTGAGCATGCCCGTAGTCGTTTCTGAATGCACGACAGCCACATGCGTGATCGTTGCATCCGCCGCTAGTTTCTGCTCCAATGCCTCTGCATCGGCTTTTGTCACTTCGCCAAAATTAATGACCTCCGCCGGGATTCCATGAATTTGTGCCATTTCCACGATCCGATCACCGTATGCACCATTCGTCAGGACGAGCAGCTTGCCGTCTGCGGGAATCGCACTGCTCACCACCGCTTCCACACAAAAGGACCCGCTGCCTTGAATCAAAACGCTCGTATAATCCTCTACCTGCGAAGTTGCCAATCGGACGAGCTTTTGGCGGATTGCCTGTACCAGTTCATTGTAATCACGATCCCACGTGCACCAGTCCCGCAGCATCGCCTCGCGGACGGTTGGGGAAGTGGTCAATGGCCCGGGGGTGAGCAACAAGTACGGATTATCGGTTGGTCTTGTCTGATTCATGGTCTCTCTCCTTCTGCATGACGCATCTCGATCTTTTTCAGCACCTCATCCAAGCATCCGATCTCCTCGATCACGTAGTGCGCACCCGCTGCCATCAGTCGTTCTGTTGCGATAGCCAGTTTTTTATCCAGCTCTTCCTGTGGCATGCTCGTCACTTCCTCCAAGGACAGACCGAGCTCGCTTCCACCCTTCAGAACGCCAACGGTCCACATTCCGGCGTTTCTGCCTTCTCTCATATCGCTCGTCGTATCACCGACCTTGACTATCTCGTTCATTGGATATACGTCCAGAAGGATCGCATTTTGATAGCACATCCATGGATATGGACGTCCAGCAGGCACTTCACTTGGGGTGATCAGTACGTCCGGCTCGTAGCCCTGTTGTTTAGCCGATGCTGCTACCACATTCATCATTTCTCTTGTGTAGCCTGTGGTCGAGCCGATTTTGATGCCTTGCTCACGCAGACGTCCTACCAATTCCATTGCTCCCGGAACAGGAGTAGCATACTCGTGCAACGTAGCCATCAGCATCGGTTCGAAGTCAGCGTACAATTCGTCCACATCCGCTTCATTCGGAAGTCTACCGTAACGCTCATGCCATAGCGCCGCTACCCGCTCCATTTTGCAAAGCGCCTGGATATGATCGCGCTTGAGCATCCCCATCGGTTCGCGTGCTTCTGCTGCTGTCAGCTCGATTCCCCGTTTTTTGAACACCTGTAAAAAGACAGCTAAAGGAGCGAAACATCCGTAATCTACCATCGTTCCTGCCCAATCAAATACTACTGCTTTCATGCTTATGCCACCTGACCTTTCTCTTGGTAGGACCCTGTTGTCCGTTTGCGAAGTTTGGATGCGATCCATTCTGCACCAGCACGTGCGAGGATGTTGAGGAAGACAATCAATACTGACATCGCTGCTGCCGGAGCCACATCCCCGGCGTCATCCATGTTCACGATGGAGACAGATGCCAATTTGAAATCGGCTGCGTACAGAAAAACAACCGCCGAGATCGTCACCATCGAGTTGATGAAAAAGTACACCGCCATCTCGACAATTGCTGGCATACAAACGGGAATCGTGACGCGCCACAGTAGCTTTGTCTGCGAGATCCCCATGGATTCTGCCGCCTGCTCGAACTCGGGATCGAGCTTTTTCAATGCGCTCGTTGCTGTAATAAAACCAACTGCGAAAAAATGAATAACGTTCGCCAAAATCAAAATCCAGATCGTTCCGTACATACCGTGAAATGGATTCGCCGGATTATTGAAGAAGAAAATGTACGCTAGCCCAATGACCATCCCCGGCAATGCCAGCGGGAGAATCGACAGGAAGTATCCAGCTTGGCGAAGCCCCTTCCACACTTGGGACTTTTCTATGGTGTAGGCCGTAATAAACGTCACCGCCGTCCCGATCACTGACGTCAGCAAGGCGACGAGAATGCTGTTCCACAGTGGCTCGATCCCTTCTCCAGCTACGTTGGAAAAGTCGTAATGATCCAAGCCGAAAGTCAGATTGTACGGCCATACTTTAATGAAAGAAGCTAGTACCACCGCAGCCATGAGAAGCAGCAAAAATCCGCTGACGCCCAAACAAAGAATGAAGTAAAACGTGTCGCGCAAACGATTTTCCTTGATTCGATACGGTTTGGACTTGGCTGTTACAGCCGCATGCTGCTTTCGCTCAACAATCCGGTCCACGACAAACGCTACGAGAGCAGGAATGATCAATAGCAGCCCAACCGTTGCGCCCATCGTCATATTTTGCTGACCGATGACCTGCTTGTAGACGTCTGTTGCCAGTACGGAAAACTGTCCGCCGACAACCTTTGGTGCTCCGAAGTCAGTAAACGAGAGAGTAAAACAGACAAAGCAGGCGCTGACGATACCGTATTTCACGCTGGGAATCGTCACTACAAAAAACTTGCGCAAATGGTTCGCTCCGAGCGTATCCGCCGCTTCGTACAATTGATAGTCGGCAAAAGCAAGGGAAACAGCGAGAATCAAATACGCTTGTGGGAAAACATAGACGATCTCCGCCAAAACAATCCCAACTGGGCCGTACAGATCGATGTCCCATTGAAACGGAAGCAATCCGAAGATCCCGGTCGTCACCAGCCCTTGATTCCCAAAGAGGTAGGTCAGGGCGATTCCGTGCATCATCGTGGGCGCAAACAGCGGCAGCAGCACGATCGCCCGAAAGACTCGTTTTCCGCGAATCGCGCTGCGCGTCAAGGCATACGCGAATAAAAAAGCAAGTGTGACTGCAATCAGCGTGGTCATCCCAGAAATATACAGGGTGTTATTCAGCGACCCTGCCAGTGCTGGGGTGGAAAAGTACGTAACGAAATTGTCCAAGCCGATGAACTGACCGTTCTTGTTATAAAATGCTTTGGAAAACAGCTGGCCAAGTGGCAACAGGACACTCGCTGACAATCCAAGAACGACAAGGCCGATGAGCCACTTTTGCATGGCTTTTCCATCGAAGATCGATGTCATTTCCTTCATGCTGCTCACTCCTGTTCCTCTATGGTTGGCGCATGCTCAAATGTCAGCAAATTCTCTAGCGGAAACTCCAGCCACATCTTTTTGCCTCGGGCAATTCCAAGTCTTTGTGCCTCGGCCGCTATTAAATCGATTGTCAGAAGCTCTTTTTTTCTCTGCCCTTCCTCTTGCCACTCCAAAAAGATTCGGTAAAAAGCACCGCGAAATTCTATTTCGGAAATAGTCGCAGGCATGGTGCATTCGGATTCTTGCTGCAAAAGCCGCACATGCTCCGGTCTGATCGCAAGTAAGCGATTCGGATCAGATTGCGCATTTTCAAAGCGACTGTACTCAAAAAAGTTGATCGCTCCGATAAAATCAGCAACAAACGGAGTCGCTGGTCTGTTATAGATCTCCTCGGGTGTACCTACCTGAACGACCTCGCCGTGATCCATGACGACGATCTTGTCTGCCATGGTCAATGCCTCATCCTGGTCATGGGTAACCATTACTGTTGTCATGCCGTACTGCTCATGCAAACGCCGAATCTCCCGGCGCAGCTTTTGTCTTACCTTTGCATCCAATGCGGATAGTGGTTCGTCTAAAAGCAAGATATCCGGCGATAGTGCAATCGCTCGCGCCAAGGCAATTCGCTGCTGTTGACCGCCTGAGAGCTGGCTGGGATATTTGGCGGCGGCATGAGACAAATCAACCATGTCTAGCGCCTCTTCTACTTTGGCTGCGATCTCTTTTTTCCCTAGCTTCTTTTCTTGCAGGCCAAAGGCAATGTTTTCGGCAGCCGTCAAATTGGGAAACAAGGCGTACGACTGGAACATCATCGCAATGTTTCGTTTTGCAGGAGGAAGAGAAGTAATCTCCCTGCCTCCCAGAATCATCTTGCCTGTTGTCGGCTGTTCCAATCCAGCCAGCATTCTCAGTAATGTCGTTTTACCGCAGCCACTGGGACCGAGCAGACAAACAAATTCATTCTTGTCAATTTCGATGGAAATGTGCTCCAATGCGGCAAACAAACCAAAGCGCTTACTGACCCCTTGAATGGATAGATAGGATTGTGTCATGCTGTTCTCCTCACTGCTTACTTGGGTTCACTCTTGGTCGCGTATCGTTTTTGCCACTCTGCCAAGACGTTGTCGCGATTTTTTGCGGCTTGATTCAGATCGAGCTTGATTAATTGCTTGATCGGATCTACTGCGTAGCCTTCCGGGAGTGTCGCGCCTTCTTGCTTGACACTGACGATGGCGAAGTTCTGGTTATAAGCTTTCATGACTTCATCCGAGATTGCCCAGTCCAAGAACAGCTTGGATTCCGGCTTGATTTGACTCTTTTTCATCAAGGCATTCGCCTCTACATCCCAGCCGGAGCCTTCTGTTGGAAAGACGACTTCCACTGGTGCGCCTTTTTTCTTCTCAGTAATCGAACGGTAGCCAAAGGAAATACCGATTGGATACTCGCCCGATGCGGCCATTTTCGCTGGCTTCGAGCCGGAATGCGTGTAGATCGCCATGTTTTCATGCAGCTTGTCGAGGTACGCCCAGCCTTCTTTCTCCCCTTTTAATTGCATGATTCCGTTGACGGTGAGAAGCCCAGTTCCAGAAGACGCTGGATTCGGCATCACGATCAGCCCTTTGTACCCCGGCTTGATCAGATCTTCGTATGAGCGCGGGATCGGCAAATTGCGTTTTTCCAGCTCCTTGGTATTGACCGCGACCGCAGTCTCCCATGCATCGATTCCTACCCAGCTTGCAGGTTCCTTGGAATCCTTAAACTCCGGAGATACCTTCTCGATCCCTTTCGGCGAATAGCTTTCGAGCATGCCTTGCTGTTCGAGTACAAGCAGGCTTGTCGCTGCTGTTCCCCATACGACGTCTGCTTGTGGATTATCTTTTTCCGCCAGCAGCTTTGCTGTGATGATCCCTGTAGAATCGCGGACGATATTGACCTTTACATCTGGATATTTCGCTTTGAAGGATTCCAAATACGTTTTGATCTGGTCATCCTCCAGCGCCGTATACACTGTAATCTCACCTGAGGCGTTTGTACTTTCCTTTGTGGAAGTTTGTGTGTTTGGTTGTGACCCTGGTGCTTGTCCACATCCTGCTAAAAACGCGATTGATAGAACGGAAGCAAGTAAAGGATAATGCCATTTCTTCATGAGAACCTCTCCTCTTTGCGGAATGTTCATTTCTTGGTTCCTACGACACCAATCTTACGGGGAAAATATTAAGCAGATATGAACGCAACGTAAATTGATTGTTTTTATGTGTTTTTAGTTGTGATTTATTGGTTTCATAAAATACATTTGCACAAAAAAAAGACTGAGTCATCCATTCTAGTAGCAAATGGAATGAACTCAGTCTTTTATTTTTTGCCTTTGATCTACCGCAAAGCAGCTTCCACAGCTGCCTCTGCATGAATCGCAGTCGTATCAAAGACTGGGACCGTGCAATCTTGGGCTGTGATCAATAGACCGATTTCCGTGCAACCGAGGATGACTGCCTCAGCACCTTCCTTGACCAATCGCTCAATGATCGCCTGGTAGGTACTTTTGGATTCTTCGCGAATGCTCCCGACACACAGCTCATTGTAAATAATCTCATGTACGAGTGTTCGCTCTTGTTCATCCGGTAGCAGTACCTCTAATCCATGAACATCACGCAGACGCCCTGTATAAAAATCCTGCTCCATCGTAAATCGCGTCGCAAGCAGTGCTACTCGTTTATGTCCATGGTTCGTGATCTCTTGCGCTGTCGCATCCGCGATATGAAGAAAAGGCAAACTGGTCGCTTCCTCGATAGCATACGCCAGCTTGTGCATCGTATTTGTGCAGAGAACAATCAGGTCGGCTCCTGCCGCTTCGAGACTTTTCGCCGCAAGCGCCATCCGCTCGCCGGCTTCTTCCCATCGTCCTTCTCGTTGCATTTCTTCGATCTCGGCAAAATCAACGGAATACAGGATGCTTTTTGCCGAATGCAAACCGCCCAGCCGCTCCTTGACGGTTTCATTGATCAAACGGTAGTAGACCAAGGAGGACTCCCAGCTCATGCCGCCAATTAATCCGATTGTTTTCATTGTTCTCTACTCTCCTTTGTCGGTTGCGTTGCTATTTGCGTTTTCCCATCCCGCCTGACGAAAACGGGTCCGTAGCAGTTCTTGCGCCTTTTTTGTCCGCAACGAAGTATCCAACGGAATCACTCTTTCCAGCGCTTCCGTTTCTGTTAACAAGGTTTCTTTTACACCATCAGCATTCAACCCTAATGCTAGAGCCATCTTTTTGTAAAAAGAATAATAACTCTCTTTCTCTGTTGGGCCTAGATGTAGGGTTCCAAGGTAAGGACCATGCAGCAATTCGTGGATGGCATTCCCCACGTCTTCCACATGGACAAACGACTTGTACAAATTACCTGACCGGCTTATTTCTCTCCCAGCTTCCAGATCTGCACACATCGAAGCGACGCGTTTATCCCATTGCCCAACCGCATTGCGACCATAGATCGGACCCACTCGCACGATGACATGATTGGGATGCCGCTGGCGAATTGTAGCTTCCCCATGTATTTTGGCATTTGAATAAGCAGCTAACGAATTTCTCTCATCTAATGGCTCGGGCTGATCTTCTTCCCGATAAGAGCCCGTACCTCTTCCAAAGATTCCGTCTGTGGAGATGAAGATCAATTTGCTCTTTTCCGGTAGCTGAGAAAGCAGAACATCCAAGCCTTTTTCTATTAGCTCTCGTTCATCTGTTGCACTCATCAACGCCCAAATGACAACATGCGGTGAATACTTTTGCAGTATCGCTGAAAAAGAAGGGGTGTCAGTCACATCGACCCGAAGCAATTGATGGACAGCTTGTGCAGAAAAGCATGTACCTATCAGATCAATGGCATTATCTCGCAAAAGCTCCTGATAGATTTGACTTCCCAAGTAGCCGCTAGCCCCCATCAACAATACCCGGCGTTTCTCCATGGCATGTCCCCCCTTCATCACTTACCAATTCGATTATGATCTAATATACCACTATCTCCCATCTAGAGCGACGCATAAATAGCCCATTGGGGTCTGTTGTAGACCCGCTACGTCCGTCGTAATACATTTTAATTTCCGACATCGATTATTCAGAACGGTATAGCTGGCCGCATGCCGCGTTTATGTCCGATCCGAATTGAGTTCGAACCGTAACGCTTATCCCCTTTGACTTCAAGATCCGAACAAACGCTTTAATCTGAGAAGGATCAGATTGCCGATAGCTATCTGGCGTAACTTCGGTCGAATTGAATGGAATCAGGTTAACGTGGTAGAGATGTTCCCAAGATCCCCTTCCCCTTAGCAACTCGGCAACTGCTTCCGCATGTGCTGTCGAGTCGTTTACTTCACGAAGAAGAATATACGCAATATATACCTTTCTCCCTGTTTCCCTGATGTGACGATCCAATGCTATCAGTACGTCGCGGACTGGGAATCGGTCGTTGATCGGCATCAGCTCGCTTCGCTGATCGTCGAACGGTGAATGCAGCGAGAAGGTTAGATTGACCTGGGGAAACTCCCGAGTCAGCTTGTCGATCCCCGGCAACAGGCCTATCGTGGAAATCGTAATTCGTCGATGTCCTAAACCGAAGAGATACGGGTCGGTCAATATCGTCATAGCCTCAAAAATATGCGGGTTGGCGAGCGCCTCCCCCATGCCCATGAATGAGATGCTGTCCAAAGAGTGGCCGTTCAAACGAAAGTACAGCAATTGGTCGGTAATTTCGTCGGCGGTCAGATTTCGTTTCAGACCAATGGTACCGGTAGCACAAAACTTGCACCTGAACCCGCAGCCGCACTGTGTGGAAATACAATACGATTTCCACCCCCGCTCATAAGTAAGTCGTACGGCCTCCACCTGTTCGTCGCCCGGAATCGCAAACAGCACCTTGCTAACCTGTTTCGACGTGAGCTCCTTTACCGGAGCGATACTGCAAACGTTCGGTCCAAGTATCCGATTCAACTCGTCGCGCAAAAATTTGGGTAGGATGGTCATCCGTTCGTATTCGCCGATGTTTTGCTTGAAAATGGCGTCCATAATCTGAGCATACCGATACTCAGGCTGCTTGCATTCGGACAATATTCGCCGAATCGTTTCATATTTCGAGGTTAGTTTCATGTCTTCTCCTTATCGCCGGAGAAACCATATAAAGCAACCGTCAATTGGCGCTATGATACATTCATCTACGTGCATCTGTCGATAAATTGGTAAATCTCCGGCAACCGATTTGTTTTTTTGTGAACCGCTTCACACAATAGGAACCGATTCACATAATCATCTACAACCTCAATCTCCATCGCTTTCATCCTCCTGAAATGGTTTATCTCTTGTCAGAATAAAAAAAGAGCTACAAGAAAGTTACCTTTCCTGTAGCTCAAAAAATACGGCACATCCAACCCATCTCAGGGTATAAAAAGGATATATTTTCTGAGTGAAAAGAATAAGGTAACGATCTTGCCAATAAAGAATAAGACAAATGCTGCTTTATTCTTTAAAAAAGTGGCAAGAAAGATTACATTATCCTCTTCATCTCCTATCGTTAATTGTCAGCACGATTTTAACATACCAGTTCCTGCATGACAACATCCTTGAGTCCTACTCTTCGACCTTACCTGTCAGGGCATTGATATCGTTAACATTAATTGAATAGACAAGAACCGGTTTGGCTAACTTCTCACCATTAATAAATGGGTAGATGTATCGCAGTTCAGTGGGTTTCGCCAGCAGGGCCTTGGCTGCTGCATCTATGGAGATAGCCTTCCTCTTATCCGGGAGCTTGGCGGGCTTTTGGTCGAGCACTTGAAAGTACCCGATGATTTTCCCTGTGAATCCATTCACCCTAATAACAATGCATCGTCCGTATACAAGCGGTAGTCCCTCAACAGATGGCACAAACTTTACTTCATATTTATTTGGATTCTCCTCATCAGTATTCAATATGTAGTAGAACTCCTTTTCTTCCTGTTTGAGATATGGTTGCATGAACTGAACAGCTTTCTCAAGAACCTGCTTTTCCGACAATGTTGCCTTCCCTTTTTGGGGTGGGACGTTCGAATAACTTGTAAATCCGATCACATCACCATCCTTCGCAACTAATAACTCCTTTTCATCAGGGGAAAAATAGATACTCTCCATCTCGTTATGGAAGCCGTTTAAGGTACTACCCTTCAAGCTCATACCAAACTCGCTTTCGTAAATCCGCACTGCCTCCTGCTCATTCGTGACCTTTAATACCTTTCCACCGGGCGTGAGGGAGATTGGTTTCCACCTCCAGTTTCCGTATTGCCGAATAGTGAGCAGCTTAGCTCCTGTTACTGCGTCTATATAACCGGAGTCTACAGAGGAGTAGACGAGATCGGTCTGATTTTCGTCATGGGTGTACATAAGTTGCAGGCGGGGTGCGATAAAGTGACTGAGCTGATCTTTCTTCATCGCTTGGGCTGGGGGGAGGAAGTCAGCTGGATTGATGTTTGTCAGCGTGTTATCTTCTGCCGAAACGTTGGTTACTTGTCCAGCACTGTTTACTAACAACCGAAACTCATCGCCAACTACCTCGATGCCATTTACATAGCGGTTATAGATGACATCGCCTGCAGGAGCCCGCGTTACCTTGTACAGGCTGCGCAGTTCACCGATCCACCCCTCCATGAAGGTATCGGCGCTCTTATAGGCCAGCTTGTCATCAGGATTTTCAAAATCCTGAACCTTGCTATCCCAATAAAACGTAAGCAGATTCCCGGTTTCTGCATGGATATCGGCTCTGGCAAAGAATTCATTATTTTTTTCATAACGGATTTTGTACACAGGCTGGTCTTTCGTTTCCAAGGTAATTTGTCTTGATGTGTCATCGAGCGCTGGGAAGAGCATTTGCAGCTTTTGCTCCGTTCGTTTTGCCTTTTCGCTTAACTGATTTTCCTGAAGGTGAGCTGCTGCTTGTTGGTTCCCTGTCTGATTTGCCATAACTATGCCCGAGGCTGGTGACAGGAGCAGTGTGGCTGTTAGGAGTGCGCTACTTGCCAGTACAGGATAACGCCTTTGAGAGGTCGAGGTCATACGTGTATCCTCCATCTTTTCTTGACGTTGAAGCTCACACAATAAGACGATATTTGGAAATTATTGTCACATGATAAGAGAACATATCTCACAAGAAAATTTGGTTTGAGTCAACATAGTGGAGGAGAAGAAAAAGCACAGTTCTCTTCGACTCTGACACGCCAGCTGGGGGATTGTGTGTCCGTCTCCACTTCCAAAAGGGGACCGTCGAGCCAAAGCCACCCTACGGGCGGAAGTTTCTCAAGGAAGAAGTGTTCGACAAGCTGGTCCCCTTTTGGAAGTTCCGACTGGGTAGGCGTTGTCAAGGTCTACGAGCTCTATGCTTTTTCTTCTCACCAGCTTTATTGGTTCATCGGTACCTGATAAAACGTAGAATAGTCATTGTGATTGTTCTTTCAAGATGTCACAACCGTTATCTCAGAACGAATAACCGCCTATCGAAAGGATACGGGCTTTCGCACACACCAAACTTATAAATTCCTATACGCAGAAAAAGGGCCCTTATAAGGCCCTTTTTTCATGCTCCGAACATCCAGTATTTCTTGTCTGCTATTCAGTCTTTGTTCAGCCGATGATAGTACGCAAACAACTGATCACAGTCCTCACGCTTCTCCACCTTGATCATGTTCAAAACACTCTGATCCTTACCGGAAAAATAGTCGCGTAGATGCTTATCCGAAAAACCATGCTCATGCGCATCCTCCGCAGTTGAGCAGTAATGAACAACCTTGATGCCGGACCAAATGATAGCACCTACGCACATCGGGCAAGGCTCGCATGTCGCGTAAATTTCGCAGCCTGTCAGGTCCATCGTACCGAGCGCCTTGCACGCTTCGCGAATGGCTACCATCTCTGCGTGCTGGGACGGGTCCATATCTGCCAACATGCGATTGCTGCATACTGCGATGATTTCGTCCCCTTTCACGACAGCCGCTCCAAAAGGTCCACCTAGCTTGTTGTTCATGCCTTCCATCGTTTTTTCCACTGCCAGCTTCATGTAATCCATAGACTTGCATCCTCCCTTAAGAGGCCTTTATTTTACGATGTGTGTCCCTGCTTTGTTCGTAATCGCATCCTTTAAGCTCTCCGGGTTCGTAATGATCACGCTTGACCCGTTTTTCTCCAAAAAGCTCAGGCTGGCCTCAATCTTTGGCAGCATGCTGCCTTTTGCGAAATGCTCTTCACGAACGTATTGCTTCGTTTCCTCTACCGTGATGCGTTCCAGCGCTTTTTGATTCGGCTTGCCGAAGTTAATGCATACCTGCGGAACACCTGTCGTAATGATCAAGGTCTGTGCCTCGATTTGTTCTGCCAGTAAGCTGGTGGCAAAATCTTTGTCGATGACAGCATCAATCCCATCGTACGTATTTTCGCCCGATTTCACAACCGGAATACCACCGCCGCCAACAGCGACTACCACATATCCCGCTTCGATCAACGATTTGATTGCGTCTTTTTCCACGATGTCGATTGGCTTAGGGGATGGAACCACTCTTCTGTAGCCGCGACCGGAATCCTCGATAAATACCCAGTCCGGATGTTCTTTGCGCATCTCTTCCGCTTGCTCCAGCGTGAAGAAGGAGCCGACTGGCTTCGTTGGATTTTGGAAGTTCGGATCATCCTTGCTAACTTCTACCTGTGTGATGACGCTAGCAACCTTTTTGTTGATCCCTCTTTTGGCAAATTCGTTGGTGAGTGCCTGCTGGATTTGGTAGCCAATTCCGCCCTGCGTATCCGCCACGCAATTGACCAGCGGGATCGTAGGCATCCCGGACACTTCATTGGCGATTTCGCATCGTTGCAAAGCAAATCCAACCTGGGGTCCGTTGCCGTGAGTAACGACAACGCTGTACCCTTCCTGCACCATATCTGCTATATTTACTGCGGTTTCACATACGGCTTCATATTGGTCTTGAATCGTGTTGCGACCATTATCCTTAACTAATGAGTTGCCGCCGATAGCAACAATAACGAGTTTTTCCACTGGGCACTTCTCCCTTTGTTAAGATGCTTTTGCAGCTGTTTCACTCTGCGTGATCGTACTTGGTTTGTTCCATTTATAGCACAGCGCATATAGAACGCCGGATATGATCAACCCGCTAAGGAATGCTGACTTGCTGATGTTTGCCAATAGTGGCACATTTGGCAGGAAAGAGCCGGATAGCGTAATCAAGAAGCTGACTATCAATACGCCGCATGCCACCATATTAAAGCCGTTTTTGTATTCTCCGTTTTCACCCGGTTTTACGTAGATTGCAGATAAATCTAGCCTTCTTTTTCTTTCAATGAAGAAACTGACTAGCATGATCCCCGTAATCGGACCGTACATGGAGCCGATAAAGCTATAGAACATATACAGCGCCGCCGTACCATTAACCAGCTTCCAAGGTAAAATGACAGTCCCCAATACAGCTGTCAAAATAGCTGCTGATTTGACTGTAAACATTTTCGGAAGAAGCGCTGTCATTTGCAGACCAGATGGAAGCAAATTTCCAAACACAACATAGCTCGTCGAACCTATATTCAGTGCCAGCAACAAGATAATGACGGCAACAGGATTCCCAATTTGATCAATGGCAACGACTACATTAAAGTCTTTGATGCCAAACGCGATTTGCGTCCCAACCAACAATCCTACACACGTAATTCCAAACAAGATGTAGGATGCAATCATTCCAAGCGGCAGACCAATCATCGGAGCTTTCGGGTGTTTTGCCCTTTGCGTAAGGTCTGCGATATTTACAATCGGGCCACCCCAGTTCGATACCAATGCACTTACACATGCGATAAATACAAGCCAATTCTCCATCGGTTTGGCAGGAGCATAAGCAAAGATTGGACCAAATCCGCCAGCAACGCTGATCGCCCAAATCGCTGCACCTACGATGAAAATATAGATGATCGGTGAAGACCATTTACTAAACAGACTGAGAATTTTCATTCCACCTAAAAACAATCCAACTGTAATGACCCAGAGGATCACATAAGAAAGCATGGTCGGGAAATCTAACCCGAGAAAATCAAAGCCTGGAACCATACTCTTATAGCCAGGGAATATTTTCTCAAAAATGACATTAAAGGATTGTGCGCCAATAATTGTTTTTGTCCCAAAAAACACGACCCCAGCGATAAGCCCGCGACATATAGCAGGAATGATCGAGCCTTTTACACCAAAGGAGCTTCGCAGCAGCATCGAATAGCCAATCCCGTATTTCTGTCCTGCATAGCCATTCAACACATAGCCTGCCGAAACAATCAAGGCAGCAATCATGACTGCCCACAAGACTTGCGGAACGGATAATCCGAGGACAAAGAATCCGGCTACCGTCATGTACGACATGAGATTATGCACAGCACCCATCCATACGGTTACGTAGTTAAAGGTGCCCCAATCTCGATTTTCGGAAGTCTTTGGCAAAATATCGTCCGCGTATCCATAGGACTTGAATTCTTCATATGATTCCTTTACGTTTGCCTGTCCCATGTTCATTCACCTTCCTCATTCGACCCAGCTTTCGCAACCTTCTTTTGCTGCGAAAGCTGAGTCACCTAGGATGAAAAGCTATTGGCTAATCGTTTCCGTCACTGCGAGCAATGCCTTTTCAAAAGCTTCCATTGGCGGATATGTAATACCCGCACCGATCATGCCGATACCTGCGTCTTTATGCGCGATAGCGGTGTTGATAATCGGCAGGATGCCGGTTTGGATCACCTGACGAATATCGATTCCTGTTGCGACACCTTGGAAGTCCAGGAGTGGAATCGTGACGTTTGGATTTTCTGCTGTCGTGATTTCTTTCATCGTGGTGGAGAAGCCGATCGCTTCTTCAACCGTTCCGCCTACGAGTGCAACAATCGCTGGAGCTGCCGCCATCGCGAAGCCACCAATCCCGTATGTTTCGGTGATCGCACTGTCCCCGATATCCAAGCCGGAATCCTCTGGCTTGTAGCCTGCAAACATCGGACCGATTACCTTTTGTGCTGGCCCAGTAAACCAGGTGTTTCCAGCCATACCGCTTACACGGATACCGAACTCAACGCCATTACGCGCCATCGTGGTGACAATCGTGCTATTCTCAATGCCGTGCGCTGCGTCAAGTGCGCATTTGCACAGAGCCATCCATGTCGGGCCAGAGAAGTAATCGCTGCTTGCGACGAAGTCGAATACTTCGCGCTTCTGTTCTTTTGTGAAATCTGTCTCCAAAATGTACGGAGTCAGCGCTTGAATCAACAGGCTCGTACCTGCGTTGTTGCGGTTGTGGCATTCGTCACCCATGTGCAGCGCTTGCGCCAGCATGAGACGAAGATCGATTTCGCCAGCGATTTTCATTGCGTCACGCAGCATTGGTCCCAATACATCGCGCATCCAGTTTAGGCGAGCGATAACACTTTCATCGTTGGCACCCATGCGCAAAATTTTAGCCATTTGCTCACTCAGGTTGGTGTAAGCGACGTTGCCATACGTTTTGTTTTTGACTACATGCATGAACATTGAAGCGGATGTCACACCTGCCATGGAGCCTACGCAGTTGTGTTCGTGGCATGGAGAGAACGTGATTGCGCCGGAAGCAGCTACCTGTTCAGCTTCCTCGATGTCTTTTGCCAAGCCCTCGAATACGATTGCTCCGGTTACAGCACCTTTCATTGAGCCGCACATTTTGTCCCAAGTGATCGGCGGACCTGCGTGCAGAATCGTGGTTTTGGTCATGCCTGGTACCACATTGATCGCTTGGTCGAAGCCTACGAGCATCGGCTGGGAGTTGATGATACGCTCTACCGCCAGCTTGTTTGCCGCAGCGATTTTCTCGGCGACAGCTGCATTTTCCAGTCTGTCGAGGGCGTTGATCAGCTCAGGCTTTCCGCCGCCTGGTGGCTTCCAATCCAGATGAGACGCGTTCGCATTTTGCTTGATGATATCGTCTTTGAAAAACTCGATCCCTACGTTGATCGCATGAATTTTCCCGTTAAACAGCTCGTTGATTTTGCTCATGATTATTCCCCTTTCGCAACAAATTCTCTAGCCAGAAGACCTGCGTTCGTACTGCTGCTCGCAATCGTTACACCCGCATCCATCAGCTTCTTCACTTGCTCATCAAAGTTCGGTGTATCGAGGTCTGTACCCAGCACGTAGCCCAGTATTTCCAGGTGTCTGCCTTCCTTGGCAGCATTCGCTTTTGCTTCCATAATCGCTGGCAGCATCACGCCGACAGGATCTTCGTGGGAACCGAAGCCCAAGATAAAGTCCATCAGAATGACGCCGACGGAAGGATCTTTTGCTTCCTCCAAAAATCTCGCGATGCGCGTGGAAGGATCAATCATTGGGTGCGGCTTGCCATTTGTAAAGTCGTCATCGCCCATGTCGAGGAAAGTGTGAGCCTTGCTCTCATGGATGTTTTTCAGCTTGTAGTCTGCTTTCTTTTGAATGTTGCTGTATACGTCTTCATACTTGTCCATCGCGAGGTACATGGCTTCGTCGCACAGCGTACCGCCGCAGAACAGCCCGCGAACGTACTTTTGTTCTGGTGTCAGCTTTTCCCGCACTTCTTCAATCAGCGGCCAGTTGAGTGCGCGCTTGTTAAGCTCGTCTTCGTTGGCACCTGCCAGAACAACTGCTTTGATGGCTGCTTCCTTGCTCGTCTTGGCAAAATGTCCGCCTGCTTCCAGAACTGGCGTTTCTTCTCCACCAATGAAATACACAACCACAGGTTTTTTGCAGCTTTTCACTTGCGCCAACACTTTTTCCTGTACACTTGGTGCTGGTGGCTTGGAAATGAGTACGATGACCTTTGTCGCCTCATCCTCTTCCAGCGCTTTGATTCCGTCGAGCATCATGATGCCACCGACTTGCTCGGAGAGGTCGCGACCGCCTGTACCGATCAACTGCGTGATGCCGCCGCCGAAGTCGTGAATACGCACGCTCACCTCTTGGCTGCCTGTACCAGATGCACCTACGATCCCGATGTTGCCTTTTCTCACAGCATTTCCGAAGCACAGTGCCACATTGCCGATAATCGCTGTACCGCAGTCAGGCCCCATCATCAACAGGCCTTTTTCATGCGCGAATTGCTTGAGGGCGATTTCTTCCTCGATGCTCACGTTATCGCTGAACAGCATGACATGCAGATCGTTTTCCAATGCTTTTCTCGCTTCTCTCGCTGCGAATGCACCGTTTACCGAGATGACAGCGAGGTTTGCCTCTGGAATGCTGGCTGCCGCAGAATCAATCGTGGAGTATTTGATCTCCGTTGCAGATTTGCTGCCGCCTTTTTTCTTGAACAGCTCTTCGATGGCAATGAGAGCACTCTCGCACAGCTCGTCTGTCGCTGCCTTCACCACGATCATCAAGTCGCTCGTTTTCGCTGCTTCTAGCTCAGGTGTGAGCAAACCGACGTTCTTCAATACCTCTTTATTCATGTCGGTGCCCATCGCGATAACCGCTTGTTCGACACCTTCAATTTGATTCGCTTTTGTAGAGAGAGACATCAGGGATACCGAGTCAAAATACGTGCTTTGCTTGATTACGACTTTGGTAGACATACATTACCTCCAGCTTCTAGATTTCGTTCCAAACCACATAGGATGCCAAGCAGGATATCCGTACCCGACGACGAGCCGATCCTGATGATTTTGTCTAAAGCAGGGACAAGCTCTTCCAAGGAGCCGGATATCATGCATGAAAGCAGGTCATTTAGCGACTCTCTTACTTGTCCATGGGCTGCTTTTTTCAGCGTGATCGCACTGATTTCGTTCGTTAATGCTTGGGACGAACGGACGATTTCATCGAAAAATGGGCATGACAAACAAGAGGAAATGTTTTGCATTTTGTATACACTGCACAATCCCACTAAAAAATCGTCACCCGATGGTGTTAACCCCGGCCCCAGTCCGATAAGACTTATCGCATGCTGAGTAGCTGACTCTATGCGTTTGTTCGCCAGATCGTTGGAAAGCATACCTGCACGCTGGATTAGCATACGGGACATCTCTTTCTCAAACGGACTGGCAGGTTGGGAGGACATCTTCATGCCCCCCGTCTTGCCGTATTCGTCTACGTAGTTTTTCGTGAACGCCACATTTCGGCGCAATACTTCTACGGCTTCTATATCACAAGGATAGGAAGGAAGGACCCCTTCCCACTTTGCTGCTTGCTGAGTCCATATTCGCAAATCCGATCCGATAACGAGCGTGCCATCTTCCGTAGTGACCGGAGTATTAACGGGCAGCCCCAGCTCTGAAAAGCCTTTTACATCAATAATGAGCGTATTCGGTGCATTGTCTAGCTGATGGTTGCCAATGGTGTACAATTCCCCGTTTTCGCTGCATTTCAGATTGATCGTGCGCTCAAAAGTACTGTGTACGGTCCCGCTAAAGTTTGCTCGTGCCAAACGCTCAAGGAAACCAGCATCGCCAGACAACGCCTGGATGTACATGGGACGCTTTACTTTGCTCCTGCTTCCAGCAAGATGTTTTCGATCTCGGTGTAGCCTTTTCTTCTCGCAAGCTCAAGCGGTGTTACGCCGTATTTATCTACCATGTGCACATTGCAACCATGCTCAATCAATAGCTTGATGATCGTTTGTTGCTTTTCACCGCCATCACCTAAGATGATCGCTTCGATGAGTGGTGTCCAGCCCACAAAGTTCGTATGGTTTACATTGATATCAGTCGTCGTTACGAGCTCACGTACGATATCCACATGACCTTTTTCGGACGCTGGGGTAATCCCTACGCCACCAAAACGAGTCAACAGCTCCAGGTTTGTTCCTGCCTTGATCATCATTTTGACGAGCTCCAGCTTGCCGTTGATGCAACCGAACAAGAACGGGTTGAAGCATGTCTCATCCTGCAAATCTACATCTGCACCCGCTTCTACCAAAAACGATACCGCTTCCAATTTGTCGTTCATCGCAGCAGTCAGAATCGCTGTACGCTTTTGTCTGTTTCTTGCGTTAATATCTACGCCCTGCTCCAGATGCTTTTTCAGTGCTTCGATATTCCCCTCAGCCGCTGCCTCGAGAAATGCTTGTACTACGCTTTTGTCTGTCATAGTAAGCCCTCCATGATCTCGTGATTGAACAACCCGCCAAGATTGGCTCGATGCTTGCTTTCAAAAAACAATTAGACAAGCACCACGTACTTACATCATTATTTTAGACAGGGTGGATGGAATCGTCATTGTGTATGGAAACTAAAAAAATTGAGGTTCACTTGTGCACATTGCACAATTACAGGAATCCCTTTGTGGCAAAGGAGTGAACAAGGTGCTGACCATCAAAGATTTGCTTACCATTCAATCCATAGACGGTATCAAAATCATCGCGGGAGAGCAAGGCATTAACAATGTCATCTCCATCGTCAATATCATGGAGAACCCGGATGCTTTTGACTGGCTGTCTTCTAATGAATTACTGCTCTCCACCGGATATATTTTCAAGGACAATCCCGAGCTGCAAAATACAATCATCAAGGAATTGGCGGAGATCAACTGCTCCGGGCTCTGCATTAAGATGCATCGCTATTTCGATCAAATCCCGCAAAACATGATTGATCATGCCAACAAGTACGGACTCCCGCTTTTGGCTCTGCCTTTTGAATACACGCTGTCAAAAGTGATTGCCATTATTAATGAAAAAGCCTCCGGACGTTACGATTTGTTGAACCGCAAAACATTGGATATGCATAACGCCCTGTTTCGCATTGCGCTGGAAGGCGGCGGACTGGATCGCATCGCCTCCGAGCTGTCTGAGACGATCAACAACCCGATCCTTATACTGGATCAGGACTGGCATCTGCTTCATTACACGGAAATCTGGCACAATCCGATTCCGCTTGACTCCTGCCTGACCTTAAGCAAAAACAGGCCTGTTTTTACCCGTGACTTCACGGAGTCCGTTCCGCGAAATATTAGCCAGATCAAAAAGTCGATCAAGCGTATCTACCATGCGAAGGATTATGAAATTAAATGCAGGATTCTACCCGTTGCTGTAGCCAATCACATCTACGGATACATCGTCGTCTGGCAAACCGTTTGGGAGCTTACCGAATTTGACTACATCGTGTTGGAGCAGGCATCCACGATCGTGGCGCTGGAGCGGATCAAGGCGAGGGAAATCGAGGAAGTGAAGCTGAAGATCAGGCAAGACTTTTTCGATGACTTGCTCACAGGTAAAATTACGTCCTCTGACTCGCTGCAAACCTTATGTGATTTGCACGGACTGCAATCGAGCTACATGTATTTTTGTATGGTCATGAATATCGAGCCCATTGAGCTGGAAAATCTGGAGGATATCATCGATCGCAAATACGAGCTGGATCGGATCGCAAAAAAATGTGTTGACCTCGTCTATGACAATTCGAGTAAAGCTCCTGGAGAAATCACCTGCTTTTATCGGAACAATCGGATCATTATCCTCATCGGACAGAATGATCAAAAACCTGTGGTGTCTGCAAGTGAAGCCAAGCAATTCGCGAATGAGCTGTACAGCGCTCTCGTGGATAAAATCAAGAAAACCTTGTTCTTTATTGGGGTCGGACGTCAGTATAAAAACATCGCTTCGCTTCATAAGAGCTTTACCGAAGCACATGAAGCGATCCGCCTGATGCAAAAGTTCAACAGCAAGGGCGACGTCTCTCATTTCGATGATTACTCCGTCTATCATTTTCTGGGTTCCAACATTAAGGACATTGAACTGGAAGACTTCTTTTTGAAGCGTCTGGGGAAGCTGTACGAGCATGATCAAGAGTTCGGTACGAGCCTCATGGTGACCTTGGACAATTACTTTCTGTACAATCAAAACGTCAGTGAAGCGGCGAAAGCGATGTTCATTCACCGCAATACGTTTATTTACCGGATCGAGAAAATCAAGGAGATTTTGAACATGGATTTGAAAAACTCGGAGGAGATGCTTCAAATCCAGCTGGCGCTCAAGATCGGCAAGCTTTTGCATAAGGAGTAAAGCTCGAAAGAGCTTGGTCATCAGGCTGTAGTGGTCGGGAGGCTTGCCGAAGATTTCGCTTGAATACAAAAAGAGCCTCTTTAAAGAGGCTCTTTTCTCTTAGTTGCTACTGTTTAGTTATGAATATATTTTTCAAAGACTTTACCAAAATCTTTCACGACATACTTGTATCGGATGTCCTCCAGCCAATCGAAAGTGTATTGATTGATGGACTTGAATTGTGAAGCTACGTCTGCTTGCAGGCCTGTTACACGACCTAGTGTGCTTTGGGCGACGTGAAGGCTTTCTTTTGCATGCTGGAGCGCAAGTTCGTTATCGTGCATAGTCGAGGCGATCTTCACAAGTGCTTTGTAGAGGTCTTTTAATTCCTCCAAATGCTTTTTGTTTACATCGATCGAGTAGTGCTCATTGCCCATCGTGAACTTGATTTCTACATCCAAATCGACAGTTCCGGCTGTTTCCAGATACACATTAGAGATCGGGTGTGTATGGTAGGAATAGCGGCGCAGCATGCGTTTTTTGCTGGTGGCACTTGTTCCATCCAGATGAACCAACCCCAGATTGGTGAAGCAGTACTCATCGGACTTTGATTTGATCAAAAAGTAAATTTTCTCATGGTCCTCGTGCATGATGTAATCATCAGCGTCCACCTTGTCGTAATCCGCTGGTTTTACCACGATTCCCACATTGCTCAAGCCAAGTGCGTCTGCCGCAAGCTTTCCAAACATTAATAAAACAACTCCCCTCGATATGTACGGTGTAACCTTTACCATTTATACGTCCATGAGGAGGCTTAGTTGCAAAGTGGTTCACTCTTTTTTGGAGATGCTTTTCAGTTGTTCAGCAGGATTCCAACCTTCTTGAGGAAATCTTCCTTTTGAAAACCAAATACATCCATTACGAATCCAGTTATCTCTCCATACTTTGTAACCAGACTCCTTATCAGTTACGTCATCGTCATCATAACCATAGTGAAATCCACAGCATGGACATATTTCATCGGAGGATATCCCCCTTCCATCGTATGGAGGTTCAAGCAGTTCATTATAATTACAAACAAAGCATCTGTTCAATGAACTTTCATCCCTTGGGTGTCATTTTATTACCACTCTAAATCCTCTTCCTTCTTTCTCCGCAATTGAAAATGTTTTGAGTAATTTCTCTGCATATTCCTCTAAATGCTCAACACTTTTTTCGTAATTCAACCATTCAATTGTTAAAGGTAATTCAATCCATGCAGTTAAACATTCGAATAAAGAGTCGAGATTATTCCCCCAATATGTATGGTCATAATGCTCAGGCTCTACTAGTTTACTTCTTAAGATATTGTGTAAAATATCCCTGGAAGTAAACTCCTCACCGTTAATTTGTATGATTTTCATTATTTATGCTGTCTCCAAAGCTATCATTTTACAGCCAGGTCGTCTTTTCTTCCGCTGCTACCCGACTGGTCTCAGGAGCATCTGCCTCGGGATAGCCAATGAACAGCGTGCCCACGACCTTTTTATTTTCAGGCGATCCGAGGAATTGCAGCAAGCGCTCGTCGCGAACCAAGCCGACTCCTCTCGTGCGCCAAACCATGCCCAGTCCCAGTTCCTTCGCTGCCAGCCACATGGAGTGAATCGCGCAGCAAACCGCGTATTCGTTATCCTCTGAGGATGCTTCATCCCCTGGGATCACATCAGCAGTTGCGACAATGACGAGCGGTGTTTTTTCCAGGACGGCCAAGGAATCCTGCACGAGATTCGGCTTGGTCGGAAAACGCTCCAGCAAAAATTCCTTCGCGATTTCCTCGAACCGCAACTTCGCTTCTCCTCTGATCACATAAAAATGCCACGGCTGACGCAAGCGGTCGTTCGGGGCTAACACTGCACAATCTAGCAGCGCTTGGATTTTTTCTGTTTCTACTTCTTTTGGAATATAGTTACGGACGGCTCTTCTGCTTTTGAGTGCCTCTAGTACGGACATGCTAGTTCCTCCTCGGTTGTACCGTTTTCTGATTAATCCCAATCATTATATCGTATAGGTATCCATCAACGGGAATGAATCGCCAGATGTGCTTGTTGTTCCTCTTCTTTTGCCACGTAGATGTCATACTGCTTATGGTCTTGTTCTTGGGGCAACATCCCCATGTCTCCCCCTAAATGACGAACTGCATGAGAATGAATACGTGTGCGAAAACGAATGCCATGAGCACTTAGCTTGTTTACCACGCGGATGTATCCTTCATGACCAAACGCAGTGTGGATCAAGCACTTGTACTTGGAGAAAAGGGTGAGAAAAAAATCCATCATCCGCTCCACTCGCCTTCTTTTTTGTAGTATATTCCAATTATTGCGGAAAAGAGAGGGGCATTCTACTATGAATCGAAAGAAAGTGTTCACGGGTTCTCCTTGGGAACCTGTCGTGGGTTATTGCCGCGCAATTCGAGTCGGCGACCGTATTGAAGTGGCTGGCACTACTGCCATGAAGGACGGGGAAGTCGTTGGTTTGGACGATGCCTATGAACAAACGCGGTTCATCCTGGAGACGATTGAAAAAGCATTGCGAGAATTAGATGCTGATTTGTCTCATGTGGTCAGAACGCGGATGTTTGTAACGGATATCAGCAAGTGGGAAGAGATCGGAAAAGCACACGGAGAGTTTTTTCGCGAGATTCGGCCTGTCGCTACGATGGTTGAGGTCAAGGCATTGATTGACCCGCGTCTGCTCGTTGAAATTGAAGTGGAAGCCGTTGTTTAGCATGCTGGTTAGTTGGAAGCGGACCGACGACTTTTCCTGTCGATCCGCTTTTTGCTTTTTCTACGATTGTGTGAGCTCCTCAGGGATATCAAGACCTGCCTTCTCTGCTTCTTCGAGGTGATGTTTCGCCAGAAGCTCGTCCACATATTGCGCTTCATTCTGGTAAATTCTTGCCAGTTCGATATGTGCATGCGGGTAATCTCGTTCCAAAGCAGCATGAAAATAAGTGATGGCGGCGTCGATATTTTTGGCTGTACCATACCCATTACTGTAGAAAATCCCCAAATTATAGGCACCGAAATCGCTGCCTGCTTCGTAATCCTGCTGATAATAATGCAGCGCCTTTTCATAATTCCCTTTTGAATCATGCAAATAGCCAAGCCATTCAAAAACTGGAGAGCCTAATACCTCTCCCTGTTCATAATGCCAGAGAGCTTTGTCCAAATCTTGCGGCACCAGCTCCCCGTCATAATAGGTGGCGCCAAGATTGTTGTGAGCCAGGGCGTGACCGTGTTCTGCCGCCTTTCCCATCCAGTACATAGCCTGATCGGCATCAGGCTCCGTGCCTATCCCATGTCGATAGCAACAGCCTAATCCATTCATAGCATGGTGGTTGCCTGCCGCAGCCCCTAACTCATACCAGTAAAAAGCTTTATCAGCATCCTCGAAGCCTTCCAGACTGTAATACATATGAGCAAGGTTGTTCATCGAGGGGGCATAGCCCTTTTCAGCAGCAAGCGTATCGTACAGAATGGCTTTCTCATAATCACCTGCTTCATACGCTTCCATGCCCATGTTGTACAACGTTTCCACCGGCGTGTACTGATCTACACTGTCACCATCGGATTGCTCTCCTTTGGCATAGTCCAGCAGTCGCTTGCGAACCTCGGCATCAAAATAATAGCTGTAATAACGATCGCAGGCTTCCTCCAAAACGAGCGTTTTATCTGCCCTCGACAGCCCGTACTCGCTTACTAAATAAACGTCGTAACCCTTGAAGGCATAAGCAAAACCCTCGACCAGTGCCTTTTTCACCACCAGATCGAATTCGAAATCACTCCATCGCTTTTTCGGCGATAAGGCAATGCTCCATAATCCATTTCTCTTCAAAGCATACGCATCCTGATGCAGCCAAAAAATGTTCTCATAATCGTCTAAGGGGAATAACCACGCTGGTTGATCGGCATCTCCATGAAAAACGCCTAGCCTTCCATCTTTTCTCGCCAGCACCTGATTGCCCTGTCCAGCCTCCGTATACACCTGTAAATCAATCAGCTCATCATATTCGTACGGCAGCAAAAGGCTCTCCTGCTGCTTACCATAAGCGGCGTACTTCTTCCCCTTGCGCAGAACGAGCAGATTCGGAAAATGGGTTTGCCGATTCAATTTATCAAAGCCGGTTGCACCGACAGTGCCATCTTTTTTGTACAAGGTGCTATGATTTGTATCCTTATGTGGTTTGACAAGGATTAGCCCTTCGTCGATCTGTTCCACCGCCGCCAGAGGGAATTCCCCGACGTATTTCCAATATTCGTTAAAGATTTTCCGATTCTTCCTGCCTTTGACTGCCGTATGGTAAAAGCCGTCCCCACACTTGAAAGCTTCTTCATGCTCAAAATCTATCGTTACAGAACCAGATTCGTCCAGAACGCCCCACTTTCCGTCTTTCTTTGCCGTATGAAATCCTTGGTAATTGAGCCGTTCTAACTCTTCATAGTGGGTAGGGACAATCGTTTGGCCCTCCAGATTGATCAGACCATATCGACCGTTTCGTTTGACAATGGCACCAGCAGAGCCGTATTCAAAATCGTAGGCATCCTCCCACTCTAATGGAATGACGATTCTCCCGGATTTATGTACATAGCCGTATTTGCCATCTCGGGCAACCACGGCGAGATCTTCGGAAGCGAAATCGTAAAAGGCATCGAACTGAGGGGCGAGCAATACGTTTCCCTCTGCGTCTTTGAGACCAAGTAAGCCAGCTTCCTCAAAAATCTCCACATCAGGTTGTTCTTCATAAGGCTGCCAGATGTGTCCCCAGCCGTATTGGTAGTCCTCATAATTGAGCAGCTCGGCAAAAGAACGAAAGCCCGGGTTCACGTCCATCAATTCGGAGTAGTTCAGCAGTGAGATGTCATCGTTGTCCATTGCCTTTGTCATGATCTCGTTGTTATGGGCAATATTGGCGCGCAGGGTTTCCGCCTGCTCGTCATGAGGGATGTCATCCATATTGAATACGTCCCAGGCATCGATGTGAAAATACGGAAGCGTTCGTTTTTCCAGATAGCTAAGAAGCTGATTTCTCGCTTCCGAAAATGCTTCTTTGTTACCGATTAACCCTTCCTGTCTCTCCAGGAAATCGTAGAATCGCTTCACGTTTTCGATGCCTGCCTGCGCCTCGTAATATAGTCCGGAATTGTCCGGTTCGGTATGGTTGTTGTAATTGTTTCCGGCGATTATACCACCTTCTATGAAGAGCGGCTGCAAGAGTAGGGGGACCTCATAGCCCCATTCCACCATCATCGTGTCGTTGTCTTGCGCTTGAGAAGGCTCACTGACGTTATAAACATAGACTCTGTGTGACATGTCTTCTCTCCCTTTGATTTCCAATTGCTTCTTACCACATTGTAAGCAAATCTAGCAGGGCAAAACAATCCGACTGATGGGCTATCCAATGAAAAAGGCTGACTAGCAAAAATCATGCTGGTCAGCCCTTTCTACTTTTCAGATTACAGGTCAATGAGAGGAATACTCCCACCCACACTAACCGGCTCAATCGCCTTGCCCGCCGACCGCACCAATGTAAAGTACTCATAGCAGCCAATGACACCAAAATCCCCATCGATCACACCCGGATAAGCGCGATTCACGGAATACTCCTGACTTAAGTGAGCCTTCAGCGCCTCTCCTTTTTGTATCCGATAGCCCGAAATATCGACCTTGCCTGTAATCGGAACCGCTGGCTTTGGACCATGATCCGGGCAATGATCGTAGTAGTGTGGGATCGAAACATAGTACAGATCAGGATATTCTGCCTGCGTCAAGCTCGCTTCCGCTTGTTTGACGGCTCGGGTCGTTGCCTCGCACGTGACGATATGATCGGGATGGCCCGTTACCCCGTCCGGCGGAAACGTAACGACGACATTCGGCTTCCATTCCTCGATCGCTTCCCGAATCTTACCCACCAGCTCATCCAGATCGGCATTTTGCAAAGAACCATCCGGGTACCGAAACAAGTCGAGACGACTGATTCCCAGCACTTCTGCCGCTGTTTTCAGCTCTAGCTCTCGATGTTTTGCCAGCTTTTCTCTACAATCGATATCGAATGGACCGCTGCGTCCTTTGCAGCCGGAGGTAATGCACAAATAACACGTTTCATGTCCGGCGTCCTTGCACTTCGCCAACGTTCCTCCGCAGGCAAAAGACTCATCGTCCGGATGGGGGAAAACAACCATTACTTTTTTCATTTCTGGCACCTCACTTGCCGTCCGATTGGCGTTCTAGATAAGCCAATCCTTTTGCTATGACACCGTAAATCGGATCGTTTTGCGCATTTTCGATGACGACCTGAGAAGCGTACTCTCGGACGTGCTCTACGACGATCTCGCGCACGCGATCATCGTTTTGCAAAACGCCTCCCTGCATAATCATCTGAAACGGCTTGGCTTTCATTTGCAACGTATCAATGACCGCCCGAGTAGCATTGAAAAGCTCTTCGCCTGCGACCTGTAAAATAGCTACTGCCACCTTATCTCCTGCGAGTGCAGCCTGGCTGACTAACGGCGACAGCTCTCCTACCTTCTCGACGGAATAATGCTCACTGTACGTCCAGTTAAACAACTCATCTACGCGTCCCAGTCCAACGTGCGGGAGGAGCAGCTCCTTCAACACGGTCGGCTCGCCGCGGCCATCTGCTGCTTTTAATACCGCCATAATCGCTTGCTTGCCGATCCAGTAGCCGCTGCCCTCGTCACCGACCCGATGTCCCCAGCCTCCTGCTCGCGCCATTTCCTGTTCATCGTTTACACCAAAGGCAATCGAGCCAGTGCCTGCGATGACCAGAATGCCGGGGTTGCCTCCGGTCGCACCGAGCAAGGCCGCAAACCCGTCGTTTTCCACAATTAGCTGCTGGACACGAATACCGAGCTGGTGCAGTACCTTGCTCACCATCCGCGAGATCACCTGTCGATCATACTCTGTGTCCAGGCCAGCGATTCCGAACACCGCGCACTCGATTTCCCATTCAATGGGTCCATCCGGGGTCGGAGTGCCGTTCACTAAAGGGGCAACTGTTTGACGAGTTACCGCATCGTCCAAAGCTTGGCTGATCGCTGCAACCAACTCACGAGCTGCCGCTCCCTCCCCGATCCCTTGATAATTGCATGAACCGGAGCGTCCTGCACCGATTTCATTTCTGGAGCGGTCCACCAGTACCGCCAGACACTTGGTGCCCCCTCCGTCCACTGCCAGAAGAGGTATTCGCACCACTGCCATTACCCCACACTCCATTCAGCTGTCATCTGATCAAGCCCTTTCATCACATTCGCATTCGCCTGCTTTTTCTGTGTCAGCCATTCTGTTTCCTGCTGGAGTACCGCTTGGCGAACGGCGATCATGCGCTTCATTTCCTCTGGATTTGGTCCACCAGGAAGCTTGCGGATCATTACGAAATGAACCGGGTCAAGCGCCAGTCTGAGCTCTTCTGCTGTGAGCGACAGCTCCCGCCCGATTACTTCTATAGCTGCACGGTTTACCAGTTCCAAGCTGATTTGGTTTGCAGCGAGCTGCTCGCTCATCGATTCTTTTACCACACGACTCACGATGTGATGAGATTTGCGGAACGAAAGCTGATCCGTGCGAACCAATGTATCCGCGAGCTCGGTGACGGTCGCAAAGCTGCCCTTTGCCCGCTCCAAGAGAACGTCCTTGTTCACTTCCATCGTCCCCACAACGCTCGCCATCAAGCGATACATCTGCTCGAGCACTCCCATGCTCCGCCACGCGTATGGCTGCATGTCATCCTCGGTATCCACGATATCGCCAAAAGGCGTATTGTGCATCATCGTAAGCACTGTCGTCGCATTGCCTGCCGCACTGGACAACAGCGAGCGCATATGTTCAAAGGAAACCGGATTGCGCTTTTGCGGCATGATGGAGCTGATCTGTACGTACGGACTTGCGACTTTTAACCCCGCGAATTCCTGTGTGCACCAGAGCAGCATATCTTGAACCGTACGCCCCAAATTAATCGCTGCTAATTGTACAGCTGTCGCTACTTCCCCTAAATAATCCGCGCCGCAGACTGCATCATAAGAATTTTCCACCAACTCATCAAATCCGAGCAATTCGCGCATCCGCTCCCGGCTGATCGCAAAGCCAGAAGTCGTTAATGCCGCTGCCCCCATGGGTGAGCGATTGACCGTGTGATAGGCTTGGATCAGTCGCTTGATATCACGGCTGAGCATGTCAGTAGCCGCCATGATGTAATGCGCCATTGTCGTTGGCTGAGCCTGCTGTGTATGTGTGTAGCCAATCATAATCGTATCCACATGCTCATTTGCAAAGAGGAGCAAATGCTCTTTCAGATAGAGGGCAGAAGTCAAGGTCACCAACAATTTTTCGCGCAGCACCATGCGGTATATGGTAATCCCCATATCGTTGCGGCTGCGAGCGAGATGCAGATTTCCTGCCACATCAGGAGCCAGTTCCAGCAAACGGCTCTCTACCTGAAAGAACAAATCTTCAAACTGCCCGGTGTAATGCGATTGGCGCAGCTCTTCCATTTCGATTCCACACAGTGCACCAGCAATTCTTTTGGCCTCATCGTCTGTGAGCAATTCTTGTTCACGAAGCATGATCAAATGTGCCTTGTTGATCGCCATCATCGGATGCAATAAATGGTGCTTTGCTTCATTGAATGCAGGCTCCAAAACCGCCTCCACGTATGTCTTGCCAGGGAAACTGGCTCCCTCCTGTTGAAAAATTCGCTCTCTGTAATTCATTTTTCTTGCATCTCCTTCCTACCCATTCGTAAGCTGCTTCTTTTTTTGCGTCTGATCTTCTTTTGGGAGGGAGGCGACCGCCTGAACGATCGCCTTCCCTTCTACTATGATTACTGCTGTGGGCTGATCATGTTGACAAACAATCGGATCGCACCTGGTACGAGTGACGGAATTTCGCGATACCACACAAGCGAGCTGTAGGTATATGTTCCTTTTCCATACTTGGCAGTGAGGTACGTACCCGTAAATTCCTTCTCGCCTTCGTCGCCATTCGAGATTAGCTCGGTGTATTCCTTGCCCCACTCGGATGGATTGTAAGCGGAACGATCCTGAATCCAGTTATCCCAATCTTTCTCCGTGATTTTGTTTGGCGAGTGAAACAAAGCATGATCAGGCGCCAATACTGTCACTTTGGAGGTTTCGTCTGTGACACGCCATTGAATCAGCGGAGCACCGATTTTGATCGGATAAGGAGCCAGCTCCGGCTTCCATTTATCCTCTGGCTTGTGGTATTGCACGACCAGATTACCGCCGTTTTCCACGTATTTGAGCAAGCGTGCATTCGAAGGAATCAGCTCAGGTCGGAAACCATAAGCGCGAATGCCCAGCACGATCGTATCGTATTGATCCAGATCGCCAGACTCAATGTCTTTTGCCGACAGATTGGTCACATTGACTCCCAACTGGGACAAATACTGATCGATATTGTCAAAGCCACTGGATACGTAACCGACCTTTAATCCTTCCGGCACCTTCAGGTCAAATGCCTGGATGGCAAGCGTCGCTGGTTGGACAAAGTAAGTCGTGCCGATATGCGGGTAACGGATGACCTGGGCCCCTTGTCGGCTCTCTTTTCCACTGCCTGACGCTACGGCTGTCACCGTATACTTATCCGGTTGGACCGAAGCGTCTGCTTTGACTGTAAAGGCAACAGACTTCGTTTCTCCCTTGGCCTCAAAGGCGAGCGGTGCTGCTTGTGGCTCCACGCTCCAGCCTTTTGGTACATCGAGAGAGATGGTTGTTTTCGCTGCACCTGGATTGTAGTTTTTCACTGTAACCTTGACCGGGATTGGCTCCTCTGGCTTCTGCGTATTCAAAACCGTCGCATTTGGACTCAGCACCATAGAAAAAGATGGAAGAACTGCAATGGCATCTGCTGGTGTCACATGGCTATTCGCCGTCGAGCCTGCAAAGCTGTAGCTGACATCTGCTGTAATGGCAGGAGCGGCATACGGTTGGAACAGAGCAGCATCAGAAGGAACTGTGACATCAAAGGTAGTCTTCACCGTCTGATTGTAGCCGAGTGATGAAAAGCTGGTGGTCGATTGCGGCTTGGCTTGCCAGCCTTTTGGTACGTTCAGCGCGAGATTGATCTTCCCGACTTTTGCTTGGCCGCCGTTGTAAGCCGTGACCGTTACTTTCGTCGTTTGGCCTGCTACCAGTTCAGTTGTCTCAGGCTTTACTTTGGTTACGAGCGAGAGCGCTTCAGCACTAGCTTTGTTCAGCTGGGATTTCTTCACTCCCAAACGATGGCGCAAGTCTGTTTTCGTCTCAGTTGCCAGGGAGGAGGCTTCGACTACTGCCGTCGCTTTTTCTACATCCGCCAGCATCTCATGCGCTTCCTTGGCTACTGACGCAAAGCTTGGGTACGCAGCAATGACCTCTGCGGCATCCTTTTGCAGCTTTTTCAGTTCACCCGCGACTTTTTCCCCGCCAGACTGGCTGGCAACGTCCTTGGCTAAATCGTCAAATGAATAGGCAATTCCCTCAAAAAAGTCTGCTTCCTTGTCTTTTGTCTCTACGATGGATTGATCGAGCTTGTAATAATTGAAGCTTGGCCCTTCGTCATAGTGACGTCCCATGCCCTGGCTCTTATGCATGAAACGGGATTCTTCGCCGAGTTGGACGTAAGAGGCACCATAAATTTCGTCATAGTCGCCAACAGGCACCTTGACCGAGTAATCCTGCTCCTTTGCAGGCAGATACAGCTTCTTCACCTGCCAAGGAGCCAAGCCTTCCTTTGCATGCTGTGGAAAAACGTTTGGATCTGCGGCATCCTTGAATGCCCGCACCGTAATAACATTAATGGCGCGATGATGGCCGTGAGTCGAAGGTTCGTTCAAAAATGCGGGAATCACGACATCGGGTCTCAGTGTCCGGATACGACGGATGAGCTTTTCATACGCGACATCCTCGCCCCATTTTTGCAAGGTTTCATCCGGGCTTTTGGAAAAGCCGAAGTCAAAAATAGGGTCATCGATTTTTTCACTGAGGTTCTCCAGATGGATGTTCGTGATTTTGGAAGCTTCCTGCAATTCGCGGGTACGAATGATCCCCAGCGCATTACCCAGCTCGCTGCCTATCTCGTTCTGTCCTCCCTCGCCTCGGTTCGCAATGACACTGGATGTGTCCACCCCTTTGCCAAGCGACAAGTACGCGAGCATTGAACTGTGCTCATCGTCCGGATGTGCTCCAGTGTTCATCGCACTGGCAATCGTGGTGAGCGGCTTGATGGCTTTCCACAGGTCGACAACCCCGCGGTCTGCATGGGCGGTCTCGGGTGCTACCGGCATAATCAGACTCGTGGCCAGCACCGCAGCAGTCGTAATCGTGTACAGCTTGGCAAGTTTCCCCTTACTCAATGAACGTTCCTCCATTCCATTTTCAGATTGATGTCTATATCAATCATGGCGGTCTGTACGTTTGCATTTCATTGATGTAGCCATGGATCGACCCACGGTTGGCCCGGAGTGGATGGGGCATTACTGCTTCTGACTGATCATGTTGACGAACAAGCGAAAAGCGCCAGGGACTAGCTGTGGAATCTCGCGGAACCAGGCAAGCGAGCTGTAGGTGTACGTCCCTTTTCCATAATGCGCCGTGAGGAAAATGCCGCGGAACTCCGGTTCGCCTGGATCACTTGTCGCAATCAGCTCGGTATACTCGCTCCCCCAGCGAGAAGGATTGTAGATGGAGCGCTCCTGCACCCATCCATCCCAGTCCGCTTGAGTAATCACGTTTGGCTCCTGGAACATCGGATGGTCAGGGGCCAGCATACGGACATCTGATTGCTCATTGGTCACCCGCCAATCGATCAGCGACTCGCCGATAAAAATGGGGTATGGCGCCAAGTGCGGCTTCCATTTGTCCTCCGGCTTATGATATTGAACGACGAGATTTCCGCCGTTTTCTACATAGTGCAAAAGACGCTGATTGCTCTCGATTAATTCGCGACGGAATCCATATGCACGAATACCGAGAACAATCGTGTCGTAGCGGGACAAATCGCCCGATTGTATTTCGTTTGCGTCCAGATTGAGGCAATTCACCCCAACCGCGCGCAAGTATTTATCCATATTGTCAAAGCCGCTGGATACGTAGCCGATCCGCTGGTTTTTCGGGATGGCCAGATCAAAGGCTTGAACAGTCAGCGTAGCGGGCCGGATGAAATACGTGCGACCGACATGCGGGTATTCAATGACCTGCACATCCTGTGCACTCTCTGTCACACCGTCTGTCCCCGCAACCGTAGCGCTAATCTGATATTTGCCATTCGTCACCTGCGGTGTGGTATGAACAGTAAAAGCGATTGTTTTCGTCTCGCTACGGAAAGAAAACGGAACATCGACAAAGGCTGGCTCCGCTGTCCACCCCGCCGGGACAATGAGAGCGACCTTGGCTGTAGAGCTTCCCGGACGGTACTGTTTCAGTGTTACCTTAACCGGGATCGTCTCATCCGTATGCAGCGTGTTTCGCACGACATCTGACGGGGTCAGCGTCACCGCATACGGTGGAAGCACAGCCACACGGCTTTCCGGCTCCACACGAATTGTACTGGCTGTCTCGAAGGCGAAATAGAGCACCTCGACATCGAGCACGGGCGGCTTGTAAGGATGGAACAGCTCCGTCTGTGCAGGAATCGATACCTCAAATACGGTGCACACCGTCTGATTGTAAGCAAGTCGTGGAAACGCAGTTGGCGTCAGCGGTTTCACCGTCCATCCAGCGGGGACACGCATACGCAGCTGCACATGCTCAACCTCCAGCGAGCCGCCGTTGTAAGCTGTTACGGTAACCGTTGTCGTCTGGCCTGCCACCCACTCGCCCGTCTCCGGCTTGATTTTCACGACCAAAGACAGAGCCTCGGCACTCGCACGGTTGAGCTGCGCTTCCTTGAGTCCTAGCCGATACATCAAATCCAGCTTTGTTTCTTCATCAAGTGGAGCCTTGCATACTTCTTGTTGTGCAGTCGCAAGCAAAGCCTTCATGCGGTGAACCCTTTGGGCCACTTCAGCAAAACGCGGGTAGGCATTCAGTACATCTGTAGCCGCATCGTGCATACGGTGCAGCACTTCCACGAGTTCTTTCCCGCCTTTTGCAGCAATACCTTGCGCCAGATCAGCAAAACTGACGGGCAGTCCTGAGAAAAAGTCGCGCTCTTTTTCCGGTGCCGGAAAAACCGATGCATCCAAGCGGTAGTAATTGTAGGTCGGGCCTTCATCGTAATGAACACCCATCCCCTGTGTCTTATGCATAAACCTCGATCGCTCACCAAGCTGCACATAGGATGAGCCGTAGATTTGGTCGTATTCCCCCACGGGTACCGCGACGTGATAATCATCATTGTCCATGATAGGCAAATACAGCTTTTTCATTTGCCACGGCAAAAGTCCAGCCTGCCTATGCGCAGGAAAGATCTGTGGATCGGCTGCTTCGTGGAAAGCTCGCTGTGTCAGTAACGTAATCGCCCGGTGATGTCCGTGTGTCGTCGGTTCATTTTCAAAGCAGGCGATGACGACATCGGGGCGCAGCTCCCTGATTTTTCGAATCAATCGCTCATACACGACCTCTTCGCCCCATTTGCGGAAGGTTTCTTCGGCGCATTTGGAGAACCCGAAATCATGAATGGGATCATCCAGCTCTTCGCTTAAGATACCCAGCGTCACGTTGCTAAGAGAGGAGGCTTCTTCCAGCTCACGCGTCCGGATAATCCCCAGCGCGGTACCTTGCTCGCAGCCGATTTCGTTTTGTCCGCCTTCCCCTCTCGTCGCGATCACACTCGTGGTATACACGCCTCTCCCCAGCGCCAAATAAGCAAGCATGGCACTGTGCTCATCGTCTGGATGGGCCCCTGTATTCATGGCACTAGCAATAGTAGCGAGCGGCTTGATCGCTTTCCACAGATCGAGCAGTCCGTGTTCCCCCTGCATGGTGCGAACAGATGCGGGAATAGGCGGGCAGGGCAGTTTGGTCGGCTGTACGATTGGTGATTTCTTGTCCATCGATTCACTGACATCCACGTGAAGCTCCCCCTTTTTCACGAAGGCATCCAGCTTTACACGGCAGTTCCCGCTTTATCTCCGGTCAGTTTTCTGGAGATGAACAACACGATGATGATGACCACGATTTGCAAGACACCATAGGCGCAAGCGGTGCCGAATTCATTACTGTACATGCGTTGGAATACCGCGACAGACAATGGCGTTGTCTTCGGTGTGAAGATCAGAATCGAAGCCACGAACTCCCCGATACACTGAACGAATGCCAAGAGCGTACCTGCGAGAATCCCCCCCCACGCCATCGGGAACACGACACGCCTGAAGCTGTACCACCAGGAAGCACCGAGATTTCGTGCAGCCTCCTCAACAGATGGGTCCATCTGCATCAAAGTCGCATTGGTAGAACGAAACACAAGTGGCAGATGTCGGACAAAATACGCCAACGGGATAATCCAGAATGTTCCGATCAAAACCTGTCCAAAGCTGAATGCATTCGGCTCACTGAACGCTGCAATCAGGTTGATCGCCACGACTGTCCCTGGCAATGCCCATGGCAGCATGATCAATACATCAAGAAGCGTTTTCCCGCGAAACTTGAGACGAACCATGGCATATGCCGCAGCTACACCGAAAATGACGATCCCGACTACCGCGATAGCAGACAACTGCAAGCTGTTGAGAATCGGACGCCATGTCTTGCTATCCGTGAACAAATCCATGTAATGCGACAAGGTATACTCAGGAGGTAATATTTGCACCGTCCAGGTACCATCCACTGAGAAGGAAATGAGTACCAATACGAGAATAGGCAGCATCAGAATGATTGTACCGATAAAAGACAGCACAATCGTGGTGTAGCGTCCCGCTTTGCTCTTGATCTCAGTACGGTGCACGCTGACCCCTTTGCTCAAGTTCTGGTAGTTGCGCGCGCCTTGGTACCAACGCAT
Organism: Brevibacillus sp. BD137; assembly: GCF_041644655.1. NCBI lineage: Bacteria > Bacillati > Bacillota > Bacilli > Caryophanales > Paenibacillaceae > Brevibacillus > Brevibacillus sp. BD137. The sequence continues at coordinate 207,286 of NZ_JAOTNO010000008.1, forward strand.
GATCAAAAGAAAAGCCACAGAAACAATCGAAAGAATCGTAGACTGTGTCGCAGCCATGTCCAAATCTCCATTGGTGCGAGACAGATAGATTTGCATCGTCATCGTCCGGTCAATGCCGAAAATGAGCGGTGCCGTATAAGAAGCCATCGAAATCATGAAAACCAACAGAGAAGACGCGACCATGGCTGGCGTGAGCATCGGCAAAATAATGCGCCGCCAAACGGTAAAGCGATTCGCTCCAAGACTGGCTGCCGCTTCTTCCAAGGACGGGTCGAGTCCCTTGATTGCTGCTGTAGCGGTCATGAAGAAGTAGGTGTACATCGTAAACGTATGAACGACGACCACACCCCACATTCCTTTTAACGAGAAAGGAACCTGGGCAAGTCCGAACAGCTCTTTGATTGCCCGTGGAACGATTCCGCTTTCTCCGTACAAAAAGGTAAACGAGAGAACACCAATGAGGGGAGGCAACGCCATCGGAACCAAAGCCAGCACAGAAAGAATTTTTCGTCCGGGAAACTCATAGCGCTCCAATAAAAACGCCATCGTAACGCCGACGATTCCGCACGTAATGACACTCAGAACCGATATGTAGATACTGTTCCACAACGCTTCCAGGTTGGCGGTATGCTCCAGACTGAAGAAGCGAATGTAGTTTTTCCACGTAATTTCTTCATCGATTTTGATACTCGCAACGAACGTTTCGAACAATGGATAAACGACATAAGCCAACAATATTAAAAAGAGTGGCGATACCAGCACGTAGACGAAGGCGGGTGAAGCGGTGATGGACTTTCGTCTGGCTGCTGTTGGCGCTTGCTGCAACTCTGCTCTCAAAAGCTTCTTCCCCCTTATCCGGCAAAATAAATGCTCTCTTTCGGTATATGTAGCCCGATGGCATCGCCGCGCTGTTTAATCGGTCGTCCCAGGTTGATGGACATGCTGCGCAGGCTCTCCGTTCCTACCTCCGTGACGTAATTGACACACGCCCCTGTAAATTCAGACATGACAACAGAGCCTGTCACTACATTTTGTCCCTCGTTGCCTGTACTCTCCAGAACGGATTCAGGACGAATGGACATGGTTACTTTCTCCCCAACTGACAGCTGTGCGCGTGGAGAAGCATTTTCCTTCAATCCGCTGAGCATTTGTCCAGAAGCCGTGCGAACCAGCACTTCATCGCCGTCAAACCCTGCAACTGTCCCTTCCCACAGATTCGTCTCGCCGATAAAAGAAGCGACAAAACGGTTTACAGGACGATGGTAAATCTCATGCGGTGTTCCGATCTGCTGCACTTCTCCGCTCTGCATGACCATGATTCGATCTGACATCGACATCGCTTCTGCCTGATCGTGCGTGACGTAAATCGTCGTAATCCCCAGCTCCAGTTGGAGTCTCTTGATCTCGAAGCGCGTCTCTTCACGAAGCTTCGCATCCAGATTGGACAGCGGCTCATCCAACAGCAGAATCTGCGGCTCGATGACCAGCGCCCGTGCCAATGCTACCCGTTGTTGTTGTCCCCCAGAAAGCTGATCAATGCGGCGTTCGCCATAGCCTTCCAGACGGACCAGCTTCATGATTCGTTCTACCCGCTCTTTTGCATCTGTTTTGTTCACTTTCCGAACCTGCAAGCCAAACGCTATATTTTCAAAAACAGTCATGTGCGGGAACAACGCGTAGTTTTGGAATACCATCCCGGTATTGCGCTTATGGGGAGGAAGAGATGTAACCTCCTGTGATCCAAAGCGGATATGGCCTTCCGTTGGATAATAAAAGCCGGCAATCATGCGCAGGGTAGTCGTTTTGCCACAGCCACTCGGACCGAGAAAAGTAAAAAACTCTCCAGATTCGATATGAATGTGAACATCTTCGACCCCTTTTGCCTGACCAAACCTTTTGTAAACATGATCAAGTGTTACGCTGCTCATCGGGTTGTGTTTCCTCCTTCATCGCAAGTCATTTCAAGCTGACGACCGTTTTCAAACAACTTCTATAAGTGACTAGACGGAAAGGACAACGCCTTCCCGCCTAGCTGCTTGGAAAAAATCTTTCTTACTTCTTGCCTTTCCCCTTGATGTTTTCATCCCAATGCTGCATCCACTCTTTTTCTTTTGCAGCCATGACAGCCCAATCGATTTCCATTGGCTTCAGCTCGAGATTTTTCATGAAGTCTGGCAACTGGTCCTTGCTGATGTCTGTACGAGATGGGAATTGGAAGCGTTCCTTCGCCAATTGGGCAGCTATTTCAGGACTCATCAGGAATTCCATGAACTTTTTCGCTCCATCCAGGTTTTTCGCGCCTTTTACGAGAGCCACGCCGTCTACGAGAATCGGTGCCCCGCTCTTCGGATAAATGAAGTCATACGGATGGTTGTTCTTTTTGCTTTGGATCAGAACGTCCTGAAGGTTCCACAAGGAGATGACGCCCTCTTGACGATCCAGCTTCAGATACAGATTTGTCGGGTCTTGCGTGTACTCTTTTGTATTGGCATCGAGCTTGGTCAGCCATTCAAAACCTTTTTCAGGAGTATCCGCCCCTTGACGGAAGATCATTGCGGAATAAATGGTACGCATTGTGCCGGACTGCAGTACGTTTCGGATCACGATCTTGTCTTTGAATTTCGGATCGATCAATTCGTCCCAATCTTGCGGCGCTTCTTCTGGCTTCATCACCTGCGAGTTGTACATGATGACCTCTGGCAAAAGCATTTCGCCGTACCAGCGATCTTGCGAGTCTTTGTACAAATCTGGAACCTTGTCTGCAAAAGTCGGCTTGTATGGCTCCAGCAGATCTTCATTGGCCGCTGTTGTTAGAGCAGATTGGGTACCGCCCCACCAGAAGTCAGCCTGCGGGTTCGCCTTCTCTGCACGAACGCGCTCCAAAATTTGTTGGGCACCCATCTCGAGTGTTTCCACTTCAATGTTCGGATACTTTTCTTTGAATTTTGGCAACACGATTTCAAAAATGTTTTTGTCCCGTCCGGTGTAAATCACCAGTCTTTGTGGGTCACCCGATGAATCAGCAGGTTGAGCAGCCGCGCCAGATTGGCCGCCAGCGCTGTTGTCGGCAGGCTTTGCTTCCTGTCCTCCAGTGCCGCACGCAGCTACAGTCAGAGCCAAGGAGCTGACAAAAACGCCCTTCATCCATGTTTTCAGCTTGCTAGTTGTCTTCTTCAAAACGAACTCCCCCTCTTGTTCTTCTCACTCTTTGTCAAGCAGTCGTGTGAAAGGAAACGCTTCCAAAACACTGTGGACAGCACCAATCAAACCAGCTCGTTCCCCCAGACTTGCTTTTTCAAGATTAGGCACCTCGGGCACCCATTCTCTCAGCCATTCGTGAATTTGCTTCACCCCTTCACCATCGACGTGGACCATCTCCCCGCTCAGGATCAATATTTCCGGGTTCAAAATACTGATGATGTTCGCCATTCCGTACGCCCAATGTCGATACACATCTGCAAGAAGCTTCTTTGCTTCCGGATTATGTTTGGCGTGCCGGATCAGCTCTTCTATGACACTCGACCCTTCCTGAAGGTCAGAGAGAAATCCCTTAGCCTGCTCTTGGATGCCCGGAATCGAATAATGCGTCTCAAACACGCCTGACGCGCCATTCGGTCGATTATGTACCGGGCCGATCATCATGAAGCCGATTTCTCCTGCTGCCTCACGACTCCCCCGATAAAACTGTCCATCCAAAATGATCCCGGCCCCAATCCCCGTTCCTACATACATGTAGACGACGTTGGTATGGCCGACCCCCGCTCCACGGACGTACTCGCCCAGTGTCATCATATTCACGTCATTGTCGATAATGACGGGCAGTCCGAGTCGCGCTTCGATGGTTTGCTGAATCGGTGAGCCCATCCAGCCTGTGCTAGGTGAAAAGCTGACGGTTCCACTACCACGCTGTGTGACCCCTTGCAAACCGACGCCCATTCCGAGCAGTCGCTCTCGCGGGATGTCGCTTTCACGCAGCAAACGATCCAGTCCAGCTGCCAAATCTTCGATGACGGTTTCGCCATTTGCTGGTTGTGCCAGCCGTTTGCGATAGCGAGCCAAGAATTTGCCTTTCATATCTGCGATGGCCATATCCAAGGTAGAGCCTTCAAAAATCGCGCCGGCAATGGCGTACGCCTGGTAGTTGTACTCCAACAAAATCGGCTTGCGGCCGCCTTTGGAATCACCCATTCCTACTTCTTGCAGGAGTCCTTCCTGGATCATTTCATCTACGAGGGCGGAAACACATGGACGGCTGAGCTGTGTCTGTTTGGAGATATCTGCACGGGAAATCTGCCCGTGCAAGACGACCTGCTGCAATACTTCTTCTTTATTCAATTTTTTCACGAGTTTGCTATTACCTGTTTTTTTGGGAGCTTGCACGCGTCATCGATCACCGCCACACAGTTAGTTAACATTACTAACAAAGATAACCAAATTATAGACACGGCGACCATCAATAGTCAAACAATTTACATTTGTCTTTCAGATATTTTTTGTATTTTTTAGTGTATATATTCAATGTTAAAAAATACTAAAAAATACGGTCGTCACGCTGTTGTGGTGGGGAGGAAACAGGAGAAAACGCTCAGCTTCTAGGTCCACCCGCTGTGGGATTCACTGCCCGGCTCCATGAAAAAAAGCGAAACCCGCGTCCAAAGTCGTCCATTCAAGGGGTATCTCAGAGGTGGACGCTAAGGGCTTGTTTCTCTTTTTTTCATTGCGCCTCGGGCGGTGTCCCTAAGATCTTCGCTTTTTTCTCCTGTTTCCTCTACGAGCTTTCCTTGTTTACCGATCTTTTAACGACTTAAAACCATTGAAGAATGCGAGAAGTTACGCCAGAGAAGAATATTTCCAGACGTAGCGACTTGTGAAGTCCTCCGAGCGGAGAAGGGATTAGCGGGCAAAAGAAATGCAACCGTGCCCGCGCGACGAAGCGGCTACCACTTTTGCATTTCCCCGCTAATTCCTTCGGAGCGGGCAGTCCCAACCCTCAGCGGGACGGAGCACTGAGCTTAGTCTGGAAATATTCTTCTCCCCACCGTAGCTGCATATTTTGAGACCTTGAGTTGTTTCTGTAGTGCTGGGGAGGAAACAGGAGAAAACGCTCAGATTCTAGGTCCACCCGCTGTAGGATTCACTGCCCGGCTCCATACAAAAAGCGAAACCGCGTCCAAAGTGGTTCTTTCAGGATGTATTTCAGAGGTGGACGCTTAAGAGCGTGTTTCGCTTTTTGCATTCCGTCTCGGTCGGTGTACCAAAGATCTTCGCTGTTTTCTCCTGTTTCCTCTACGAGCTTTTCGTGTTTACCAATCTTTTAACGACTTAAAAGATTGAAGAATGCGAGAAGTTACGACAGAGAAGAATATTTCCAGACGTAGCGACTTGTGGAGTCCTACCGAGCGGAGAAGGGATTAGCGGGCAAAAGAAATGCAACCGTGCCCGCGCGACGAAGCGGCTACCACTTTTGCATTTCCCCGCTAATCCCTTCGGGGCGGACAGTCCATGCTTCCCTGAGGGACGGAGCACTGAGCCTGTCTGGAAATATTCTCCTCCCCACCGTAGCTGCATATTTAGAGACCTTGAGTTGTTTCTGTAGTGCTGGGGAGGAAACAGGAGAAAACGCTCAGATTCTTGTCCCACCCGCTGAGGGATTCACTGCCCGGCTCCATACAAAAAGCGAAACCGCGTCCAAAGTGGTTCTTTCAGGATGTATTTCAGAGGTGGACGCTTAAGAGCGTGTTTCGCTTTTTGCATTCCGTCTCGGTCGGTGTACCAAAGATCTTCGCTGTTTTCTCCTGTTTCCTCTACGAGCTTTTCGTGTTTACCAATCTTTTAACGACTTAAAAGATTGAAGAATGCGAGAAGTTACGACAGAGAAGAATATTTCCAGACGTAGCGACTTGTGGAGTCCTACCGAGCGGAGAAGGGATTCGCGGGCAAAAGAAACGCAACCGTGCCCATGCGACGTAGCGGCTACCACTTTTGCGTTTCCCCGCGAATCCCTTCGGAGCGGACAGTCTCAACCCTCAGCGGGACGGAGCACTGAGCTTAGTATGGAAATATTCTTCTCCCCACCGTAGCCACTGCATTCAGATATATAAAAAAGCACATCACCCTCGACAGGGGAATGTGCTTGGAACACTACTCTTCTTTTCCTAATAACCAGACGTCCTCTATTAGTCTATGTATCCAGCGACTCCTTTTTTAATCAAGTATTCCATCTCTACATCTAGGATCTTCTCGACGGTGATCTCATCCAGCTTCACATCTGACTTACCCATGACGTAATCTACGAGATCATCAAAATCAACGTCGACATCACCTTTTGCATCTGCCTTCGCACTGTTCATGTACGCTTGCTCATGCTTGAGTACGATCCTGATTTTTTCCGGGTCTACTTTTGTTTTCGTAGCTACATGCGCAACGAGTTCGGTTTCGTTTACTTGCTTACTCATTTGTTGTCATCTCCTATTTCTCTTACCTTCTGTCATTTTACACTATCATTGCCATTCCAAATGAAAGAAATCAAAATTATATCACGCAAACATCCTCGCTCTAGAGGTGCAAGAAGAAAATATTGTTTCCAAGAGATAATTTGCCCCCATTCAAATTGTATAAACGTCAAACTCAGGTCAACTTCGATATCGAATCGCTAATTTTCGAATGAAAAGCATCCGTTCCTATATTTTCCAACTTGCTATTGGGAATATCATGCTTATGCTATGTAAATAATTATCCTGACTTTATGCTACGCGTATAAAACAGTTACATGTTGGATCTACACCCGAATAAAGGAGTGATTTTCTTGGAAAACAATAACAACAGTAATAACAACGGTACGGGGAAACCGGTGCCAAAGTCAGAGCCTTCGACAGGGTCTACGACATCTACAACCCCCACAACATCTACGACTCCTACGCGCCCGGGAGATATAATACCGACGACCCCCCATGGGGGAGGTACAATACCAATACCGTCACCGTCACCGCATCGATAATAGTCCACAGATGGACAAAACCATTTGTAACCCATTCTAAGCATGAAAGGAGCCTCTAGGGGCTCCTTTCTTCTTTACTTATGAGGGACTTCTTAGACAGTCCCTTGTCATGACTACTCTTCCCTTACGGATAACCAGATATCTTTGACTAGTTCCATGAAGCTCTGGATTGCGGGTTCTTCTCGTCGGCGACCCAGACAGACCAGCGATGTTTCTGCTTTCTTGGAAAAACGGTACAGCTCGATTAGTTCTCCTGTTCGAAGCTCTTTTTCCACGAGAACCTTACTGAGCAGGGCTATGCCTGTTTGGTTCAGGACTGACCGTTTGATCGTTTCTTCGCTGCTACATTTTATGACAGAGGGTGGGCTGTAGTTTAACTCCAACAGGCATTGGGTAATAAATTCGTCGAGATTGCACCCCTCCTGATAGGACAAAAAAGGAAAGGTCACGAGTGCGTCTGCAAGTGTTTTGTCCTTCATCAAATCAGGAGAGGCAATCAGGGTAAATTGCTCCAAGTCCACGACGCTGGAATGAATACCTGGTTGCGAGGTGGTGCCCGCAATGATTCCAATATCCGCCTCGTGGGCCTGAATTTTCCTCAAAGTCTCCTGACTGGTGCATGAAATCACCTGCAGATTGACCTGTGGATGTGTCTCGACATAAGCTTTCAGAATTTGGGGCATGTATTGGATGCAATAAAACTCCGGGGCCGCCACGACCAGCGGTCCTACAGGCATGTCTAAGTGATTAAGTCCCTCCGCCATGTGCTGGAGAACGTAGAAAAGCTGATCCGTATGCTGCTTCACTATTTTTCCGGCCGGTGTCAAAAACGTGCGCTTGCCTACCCGATTGAGTAAAGGATGTCCCAGCTCCCGCTCCAATGCTTGAATCTGGAGTGTAATCGTAGGCTGGCTGTATCCGAGTTGCTCTGCGGCCTTCGTCAGGTTCAAATGCTCGGCAACGACCTGAAATGTCTTCAGATTGCGTAACTCCATGATTAATTATCCACTCCCTCACCGACGACACCCATTCTTCGTGTAAGTGCGTGTTCAAAAAGTCGGCTTTTTGAACAACCTCAGTTAGAAAAAGTGTAGCCGAGAGTGGCTCTATGTTCAACCGATATACCCTTCATGATCGTCAGTACCTTTTTGCCAGAAGGATCGACTCCCAGGATAAGAGCGTCTCTTTTTTACCCAAGAGACACTCCTCTCCTACCCTATCCTTTATTTGCGTGACTCCAAAAACTCCGATACTTTTGATAGCCCCGCTTGAAGTACTTCCGTCGAGCAGGCGTACCCGATTCGTACCCACCCTTCCATGTCGAAGCAACTGCCTGGTGTCAAAAACGCCCCTGTCGTTTTAAACAGGTCAATGCAAAACGTTTCCGAAGGGATATCCAGCTCATACTTGAGCATTGCCGTTGTACCTGCCTGCGGCTTGACATAAGAGACCAATGGCTCCTTTGCTACCCATTCGTCGAGTATCTGCAGATTGTCGCGTACGATCTTCAGGTTGCGTTCCATGATCTTGTCGCGGTTTTTCAGTGCATGGACAGCCAGCATGTCATCCAGCATCCCGCAGCTGATAGTGGTGTAATCGCGGTGCGTAAAGCAGCTCTTGATCACGTCCTGAGGTGCTGCAATCCATCCCAGACGCAAGCCCGCCAATGAAAACACTTTGGACATGCTGCTTGTCGCAATCCCTTTTTCGTACAAGTCGACGATCGATGGCACCACAACCTCCGGGTCTTGGTGCAAATTACGATACACCTCGTCACACAGCAGATAAGCATCAACGGAGCGGGCAATCTCTACGATTTCTCGCAGCAACCCTTCACCCATCAAAGCTCCAGATGGATTGTTCGGATTGTTGATACAAATCAGCTTGGTCTTGTCTGAAACGAGTGAGCGCAATTCATCCAGATCAGGCAGAAAATCATTTTCCGGCAAAAGTCTGAGCAGCTTGACCTGCGCTCCGAACGACTCCGGTACCGAATAAATTTGCTGATAGGTCGGATGAACGGTAATGACTTCGTCACCAGACGCAACGAGCGAGAACAAGGTGAGAAAATTCGCTCCAATCGCCCCGTTCATCGCCAAAATGTTCTCTGGCTTCATCGTTTGATACATACTCGCGACGAGGCTGCGGAATTCCGGCGAACCCTCGATATGACCCGTACGTCAGCTTCTTCTGGGCCATCTCGCGGAAAAAATCTTCCGGCTCATCGGATAGGCGGATCAACTCTTCTACCGTCAGCGAATCGACGCATGTTTCGGCAATATTGTAAACAGCCTCCGTCTCATAAGCGTTCATCCATTCTTCTACTTTAAAAGGTGCAATTCTCATCGTCGTTCCTCTCCTTATCCTATCCTTTCACTTTTACAGATCCACTATCGTACCTACACCGCGCTTATCCGCCACTTTCAAAATGTGTGCAGCTGTCAGTAAATCTTGAAATGCGATCCCGGTGCTGTCAAAAATCGTGATTTCTTCTACATGTTGTCGTCCTTGGACATGACCGGGGATGACATTGCCGATCTCTGCTGCGATATTGCCTTCTGTTATCAGGCCCTTTTTTACAGCTACCTTTGTCTCTCCCACGCGTACAGCCTGTCCTACATCATCAACGAAGACGCGCGCTTTTGCAAAAAGCCGTTCATCGATTTCCTGTTTTCCTTCCATGTCTGCCCCGATGCAGCTAATATGCGTCCCCGGCTTTACCCACTCCGCCTGGATCATCGGTTCACGTGAAGGGGTTGCGGTGATGATAATATCTGCTTTTCTAGTCGCTTCTTCGAGGTTGTCCACTGCAATAAACTGCACGTCACAACGGCTGGCATACCGCTCGTACTCTTCTCCCGCATACTTGGAGACGAATCTGGTCAAGAGGTTTTCTTTGATTTTGGCGGCAAAGATTTGCGCCTTTTCTGGTGATCGCGGATTGCAGATGTAAACCCGCTTGATCTCTGTCATCGTCATCAGTGTCGCCATGATTTGAAAAGGAGCCTGGTGTCCGGTCCCGACAATTAGCAGGTTCTCCGATTCGGGACGTGCCAAATACTTTGCCCCGATTCCACCGGCAGCTCCTGTACGCATACAAGTAATATGCTCTCCACTCAAAATCCCCTGTGGTACACCAGTTTGGCTGTCCAATACCATCACCGTGCCAACTAATTGTGGCAGACCTTTCTTGTCATTTTCACCGAACCACGAGACAAGTTTGAGTCCAAATACATCAGCTTGGGGCAAATGACCGGATTTGATATCCATGTCCGCTCTACCCTCGACGAACTCATGAAAAATGAGCGGAAACAACGTCGCCTGCTGACTCGATTTCATTTGATAGGCTTGCTCGACCACTTCAATCACGCTGGCCATATCCAGCACATCTTCGGTAGTTTCCTGATTGATGACGCGAAATGGAAACATGTCTATCTTCCCTCCCCACTGTTTCTTTCACACTAACACAGTTTTTCAGGGCGAAAAAATTGAAAGATCCAATGGTTCCTATTAAAAAAAGCAAACCCTCCACCAACAGATGCTGGAATGGAGAGTTTGCTTATGCTCCACCGATTCTTGCCGAAATCGTTGTAGCTTGACGCTTCACTTTTTCGATGAGTAGGGGCAATCGATCTTCTGTCACCCGAAAGCATGGGGCGTTGATCGAGAGCGCTCCGACGAGTTGATTTCCGTAGCCGATGATCGGAGCGGCAACTGCCATGGTGCCTTCCGTCTTCTCCTCGTAACTGATCGCATAGCCACTTTTCTTGGCTTCACTCAGCTGCTCCAAAAATGACGGCTGCTTGTCTTGTGCAAGCTGGGCGGAAACGACCTTTGTAATCGCATCCTGCTTCAAATACGCGAGAATGATTTTACTGGGGGCGCCAATTGTGAGAGGTATTCGCTCCCCCAGGTTCTCATCTATGCGTATTTTCAGTGGACTTTCTACTTTTTCGATCGGCATCGAATCCGTTCCGGCCAATACGTTGAGGAAAATACTCTCCTCGACTTCATTCGCCAGCTCCTCCATGAAAGGTCTCGCTACAGCACGCAGGTTTAGCTTTTCATGCAGGATAAAACCGATTTCCATCCACGTATATCCCGGCTTGTAATGCTTGGTGACTGGGTCCTGCTCAACCAATCCGAACTGGATCATGGATTCGAGAAAACGGTGGAGCGTACTGATTGGTAGACCTGTTGCGCTCGCTAGCTCCGAAATCGGCCAAGCATGTTTTTCGTCTGAAATCAGTACCCGAATAATTTTCATCGCCCGTTCGACTGATTGAACCATCCTTCTTTCGTCCTCCATGACAAAAAGTTACGCTGCAACACTCGTGTTATCTTTCGTTTGTTTTTTAGTGGGGGTTTTCCCTTTGGCAAGCCTTGCTTCCAGCTTATTCACAAAATACGAGAAGATCATGATCAGTACGAGATAGTACAACCCGACGACCATATACGTCTCCAGCTGCTTGTAGTTGGAAGCTGCCTCACCGAGACCCGTTCCCCATAAATCCTGCATCCCTACGTAGGCGACCAACGACGAATCCTTCAGCCCGATAATAAACTGATTGCCAAGCGATGGGATCGCCCGACGGAACGCCTGCGGCAAAATGATTCTTCGCATCGCCAATGGGTACGACATTCCGAGTGATCTGGACGCTTCCATTTGCCCGCGGTCGATGGACTGGATGGAGCCTCGGAAGATTTCCGCAATATACGCACCGTTATGAACGGCCAGAGCGATGGCCCCTGCCCAAAACTGCGACAGCGTGACCATATTCGCCAAGCCGAAGTACAGAATACAAATTTGTACGATCAATGGCGTTCCGCGAATGACGGTAATGTAGGTGTGCGCGATGTAGTTCAATGCTTTGGAATCGGATATCCGGAAAAAGGCAATGACAAGACCTACCACACAACCGAGGATCAGGGCAACCGCCGTCAACTGAACCGTGAGCCATGTCGCTTTTAGAAAAAGGGGATAACTGGATAGAAAAATATCAATAATCACGTTTAATCCTCCTCACATGAAGCGTTAAAAGGAGGGCGTCCATCACGGACACCCCGTTGCCCACTTACTGTTTTTGCAAGATGTTGCGGCCAAACCATTTTTGGCTGATCTTCTCATAGGTGCCGTCTTTGACGATCTCATCCAACGCCTTGTTGATCCGCTCCACTGCCTCTTGGTCGCCCAAGCGCACAGCGATTGCTTGCTCGTCAAAGCTGAGTGGTTCGCCTACATCAATCACTTTTCCGCCGCCTTCTTTAATGAATCGCAAGCCTACTACCTGGTCGGTAATCACTGCATCGAGACGCCCTGTCGGCAAGTCCAGCAAAGCGGTGATATCGCTATCATATTGAGTGATTTTGTCTTCATCCGTCAGCTTTTTCGCCCAATCCAAGTAGTTGGATGCTTTCACGACACCGATCTTTTTGCCTTTCAAATCCTCTTTGGTCTTGATTGTTGTATTGCCCTCTTGTACGAAAATTTGCGAACCGGAACGGTAGTATGGATTGGTGAACAAAACAGCTTTTTGACGTTCAGGTGTGACGGTCAAGCTCCCGATGACAGCGTCGTATTTTTTCGCGTCCAGACCAGGGATGATCGTTTCGAATGGATTGGTGATCGGCACCGCGTTCATGCCCATTTTTTCTGCCAGCGCTTGTCCAATCTCTACGTCAAATCCAGTCAGTTGCCCGTTTTCCTTGAAGCTAAACGGCTTGTACACGCCACTCATGGCGTACGTAAAATCCTTCTTTCCACCGTCTCCAGCAGTTTGTCCACCTGCTGCCGGTGCACTTCCCTGTGATCCACAAGCAGAGAGCAACAACGAGCCTACTAGGACAGTGGACAACAAAATTCCGGACCATTTTGCACGCTTTTTCATTGGTGATTCCCCCTGTATTCATCTCTATTATTCGTGTTCAAAAAGTCGGCTTTTCAGCACCGAGAAAGTGGTGAGAACCTGAAGAAGGAGGAGCGGAATGTAGCGGACCTACATGAGCACCGGACTTCGAAGGTGAACACCTCTTTCGATGTCGAATTAGCTTTCAGGACTACTTCGTGATCAAAAGACTACTTTTTGAACTACCTTTTTCGTGGATTTTAACGGATGCTGCCTAAAAACTGCTTGGTGCGATCATGCTGTGGGTTTTCAAAGAATTCTCTCGGCGGTCCTTGCTCCAGGATTTGCCCATCGTGCATGAAGACCGCCCGATCTGCTACTTCACGAGCGAACCCCATCTCGTGTGTCACGACGATCATCGTCATTCCTTCTTTGGCGAGCTGCTTCATGACCTGTAGCACTTCACCGACGAGCTCGGGATCGAGTGCAGAGGTTGGCTCATCAAACAGCATGATCTTCGGCTTCATCGCAAGAGCCCGGGCGATGGCAACCCGCTGCTTTTGTCCACCAGAGAGCATGTCCGGGTAGACATCGGCTTTGTCCTGCATATTTACTTTTTTCAGGAGCTCGTACGCTAATTGTTTGGCTTCTGCTGCACTCATCCCTTTAACGTGAACAGGTGCCTCGATCACGTTTTCCAAAACGGTCTTGTGCGGAAACAGATTGAAGTGCTGAAAAACCATGCCGACTTCGGCGCGGAACTGATTCAGATTCGTCTTGTGTGGATCAATTTGCTGGCCGCCGATTCGAATCTCTCCGCTGTCGTAAAACTCCAGAAAATTCAAACATCGGAGTAGAGTACTTTTGCCTGATCCACTGGCTCCAAGCAAGACGACAACTTCCTTTTCTTCCACCGTGAGCGTAACGCCCTTCAACACGGTTAACGGGCCAAAAGATTTGACAAGCTGCTTAACCTCAATCATCCTGCTATCCCCCATTTATCTCCCGGATGAATTGCGTATTCCTTTTTCCGAATACCGGAAACGTTTTCTGATTTAAATTATAATTATATATTTTCTGATATTCAAGAAAAATATGTTTTATTGAATAAATATTCATGATAAGAATATGGAATAGTTTTCCTCCTCGCTTGGAATGAATAAATGAGAGTGTTTTATACATCAAGGAGGATCGGGATGAAAGTAGCAACGTGCTTCTATGTAGGACTCATCATCATTTTTCAGCTCTCCGCCTGTTCGCTGCCAGGTCCACAAGCAGCACCACCCCCACAGCAAGCGGCTCCATCTGACCCTGAGCCGGAAGTCAAAAGACCGGCAACCGATGAGATCAAAGGTCGAATCATAAACAATCCATTCACGGTGCCAATCCCGATCACCGAGACATTTACGTTATGACCCCGCAACTCCAGACGGCAAGCTGTATGGGCAAATGGTCATGTCCCTTGATCAGGTAAAAAATGCGTTTTCCGTTCAGTAATAGAAAAAAGTGGTTAGCAGCGCAGAGTCTGCTCAACCACTTTTTCGCGTAAAGACAAATAGTTTCCCATCTGCGTTCAACACTTGTGTCCCTTGGCCAAGCTCGATCCAAGATCGCGCCCAGTGTACATGCCCACAGCAAACGAGTACTGGAGAATGCTGCTGCAAGCACTCACGAATTTCAGGCAAGCCTTGCAGATCAAATGAAGGCTCATCCGGACCTTGATGAAGTAACAAAATGTCAGGCTGCTTCCGAAGCAGCTCCCGCATTCCTTTCAGGAACTCCTTCCTTTCCCTCCGATTCGGTTTATCCGCACGACCTACGATTCCGCCCAAGCCCGCAATACGGAGCTGGCTGACTTGCACTATTTCAGGATCATTGATTACGGTGATATCTGCCATGTGTTGAAGCTGTGCGAGTGAACCCGAGTCAAACACATCGTGATTGCCAACAACCCCGACCACCGCTCCAAACTCACGTTGAAAAGCCTTCCATACGGAAGAGGGATCGCCGCTACTTCCCCGTTCCCATGGATCGGCATACAAGTCTCCGCATAGCAAGACCAGAACGCGTTCCCTTGAAATGGATGGCTTTTCGATTTGGAGTAACAGTGAAACCATCTCTGGCAACGCTTCGCCAAGCAGTACCTGCTGCTCGTGCCGAGACTCGATCACCCCTTGCAGATCGGAAGTAATGATGATCGCATCATAAGCATCAGGAATATTCACCATTTCCCCAAAAAAGATGGGCAACCTGCTCGGAACAACACCTTTGCCATTCGCACCTGCTGCTAGATAGGGAACCTGTTCGACAGGTTCTTCTCCGATCTTGGTAATCCGGATCACGAACGCAGTTGCTCCCTGACTGCCATCAATGCAAAACCGAGCAAATTTTCTCCCCGCCACTTTTCGGGCTGTTCCGCATGCGGATGATCTTGGGCCATCCCGATTCCCCATATCCGATCATAAGGACTCGCTTCTACAATAATGCGGTCACCGGTGTCCAAGAGGTATGCTTTCAAATCGGCATGCTGGCTGAATTTTAATAGGTTTGCTTGGCGAACAATCGATGTCTTGTTCGCATTCCACACAGCCTCGTCAAAGGAATGTACCTTTCGTCCCAAATCCTTCGCTTGTTTCGGATGATTTTTCCTCAGTATTTCATCACGGATGACCAGATCGCCGAATAGTTCAGCCTTTTTCGCCATCATGTAATGCTCAGCGGTTAGGTACGTGATACCGTCCTCTACAAAAGCGGCCGGATACCATTGGCTGAAACAAGATTTATCGGTCGTGCCTGAATCCTTCTGTGTATGTCCCCAAAAGAACAAGTATTTCACTCTGGTCTTCTGCGATTCTTTGAGTAAGCTTTGGACGTCATGTATGTGCGCCATCGTTGTATCCCCATCTTTCTTTTATAGACAATCCCATGTATACGAAACCTTTGAAAAATCCAGACGAAGCAGGTCCTCCCTGCGAATGAAGAAGTTGCCCACTCCGCTATCTCCCCATGAGACATAGTAATCGTAATTGTCGCCTTCCATATCCAGTTGAAGGAGCATCTCCCATCCATCCTGATTCCCATACTCCTGGGTAAAGTAGGGATATCCTCCGATCCGTGACCCGCTTGCATCGGCGAGGTCCCAATATTTGGAGTAGGCCACTTGATTCTCATCGGTAGGTAGCTGATAATTCACCGCCTGTGGATCTCGATGAGGGACGTACTGCGACTCTAGTTTTCCTGTCACTTTGTATGGCCCACCTAGTACCGGACTGTACACGTCAGGGTCCTCTGGTTGAAAGGGGTCAATTTCCTGTGTGTCCATGACCTCTTCAAAATGGAGCACGTGAAAGGATTGATCCATCAATCCGAAGGTATCATCCTCCTTGACAAAAAAACTGGTTAATCCACTAGCAGGGTAGCCATCGAGCCGCGGCATTTGCGTCCAGTTGATTTGTGCGAGAAACAAGTAGTCGTTTCCATCTTCATCCTGTGGGTATGGCATTTGTGGCGGCAGCCAAGGCTTTCCGCCCACCTTGCTATCTGTTAAGGTGGCCGATTCTTTCGTCAGCGTGAGCTTAATGGATGACTTCGCGGATTTTTGGATGTGTTCCAAAAACTCTGGGGTCCATTGATTATTTGCATCTAAGAAGTTCAAGGAAGATCACCTCGGATATTGAAGCATATGGAAAATGGTTACATTCATTTTATCTGAACCATCTACCTATCCGCAAATTTCTTACATCACTTGCGCAGCAGGATGCCAGCCTGCGGTATACCAAGCCAGAAGCCAGAGGTAGGCATAGCAATCACCCCGACCACGCAAATCCCGAGTATCGTCCACCCAAAGGCAGCCGGCGTCTCCATTCCCTTCTTTTTCATCAGCCAATCCGCCATATATCCGAGCAACATCAGCAAAAACCCAAACATCAGAAACCAGAAAGCAGCAACTTCTTCTTTCCCTACCCCATTCCAAATGCCATTAGCAACAATCTGCTGAAGCGGCTTTGCGTATAAAAACAGACCGACAACCGTATGCAGCAGTCCTGTCAGGATGAGAGTGAAACCCATTTGGCGCTTGATCCCACTTACCATGTCCATTCTCCTCTCAATGCTGGGCAGCCCCTTCCCTTGCGCTAAAACGAATAATCAGTCGATCTTCCGCATATTTCGCTCCCGTCACCTGTCGCCCCATTAACACTCGTGGCAAGATGACTTTTCGCTTGTAGGCGCCAGCATTTACGGTCAATTCATCCCCTGTTTGCGTTAAATCCAGCGCTGCCTTATCCACAAAAGGAATCATCAGCTCCAAATGCAGCTCACCATCCACTTCTCGAATCAGTTCCGTTCTGCCCTGATAAAGCTTGGCGGATGGGTCTTCTGTTCCAAAAACGATATCAGCCAATTCTTCTAACACGGGAAGCCCAATCACTTCTTTTGGCATCATCGGGGCTTTCAAAATCGGCAGCGGCTGAAAGTTTTCCACGATTTCGTTCTCATACTTGCGTTGCAGCTCCCGCCAGTGGGCAAAAAATCCTTCTCCCGCTTCATCCGGAAGCACCCGATTCACGATGATGGCATCCGTATTGAACCCGAACAGATTCAAGTACGTAAACGAGCGCTTTGCTTCCGCAAGTACCATTTTTTCTGGATTTACTACGATTCTCACTGATGTAATCTCCGGGTCCAAAACAATGCGTTGCATTTCCTCCAGCCCCCGAGCGAGCTGCTCGACGCTGTTTAGCACCTCATCAGAAGGAAGCTCTACTTTGTTGACGATCTTGGCCACTGGGCGAACCAGTTTGATCAGCTTGCGTTCCGTCGGAAAAATTTTCTCTAACCACCAATTCAATACGTTGGGATAGCTGAGCAGACGCAGGGTTTCTCCGGTTGGGGCACAATCTACTACCAGGACGTCGAACTGCCCGCTTACGGCGTGTTCCTTGATCTGTAGCAAACTGAACATTTCCTCCATGCCAGGAAAAACAAGCATCTCCTCCGTCGTAATATCAGTCAGCTGTGCTTTGTCGAGCAGTGTTGTCAGCCATCCCTGAACGGCTCCCCAATTGCGCTCGGTTTCCCGCAAGCTGTTTACTTCCTGGCCCCATAAATTTTCGCTAATGAGTACGGGGTCTGGTCCGATCACAGTCCCCAATGAATCTGCCAAACTGTGTGCCGCATCCGTACTGAGTACGAGCGTCCTCTTTCCCTGCTTTGCCAGCTTAACAGCCGTTGCTGCTGCAACACTTGTCTTGCCAACTCCACCTTTGCCAGTGTAGATGATGATTCTCATCTCGACTCTCTCCTTCACGGTCCATTTAGTACGATTTCGTAGTAATTAAACAAAAAAAGAAGCAGATTCGATCAAACTATTCCTCAATGTTGATCTTGATGGAACGAACCTTTGTTTCACGAGGCTTGACAGGTCCTCCGTCCTGAAATACCTTGGCGGCTTTGAGTAAAAGGGCAGTGAATTGCTCCATTTCCTCCCGTGTAAATGCCTCCTGAAGCCTCCCCAACATCGCTAGCATCATTTGCTCTGATTCTTTTGCGAGCTGTTTGCCTGGTTGTGTCAGTGTGACGAGCTTCACCCGTTGATCCTCTACAGAGGTAGCCCTCGCGATGTAGCCTTTGCGTTCAAGCCGTTTCGCGATGCTGGTCATCGAACTAAGCGGCGCCCCCATCTCTTGCGCCAACTCTGACATAGTCAAATCTCCGCGGAACAACAATAGGAGGAGGGTCGTCAAATCAGAGCGAGTCAGTTTTTCTTCAAGCTGCATCGTATCGGACATAAAGGCGAACGGACGCAAACCGGTTTTCAGAAAGAGGTCATATAGTTGCTGCATACCGGTGACTCCTTTTAGTACGATTTCGTAGTAATTTCCCCTCCAATTTATTACATATTTTAGGGAATGTCAACAGCGGTAAAAAGTATACTGCGCTGGGCTGACGTACATATTAAAGCTGTTACAACTGACAGGAGGAATCAAAATGAATAAACAGCGCGCGAAAGAAATCGCCGCTTCGCCCGTTATGGCGAATGTGACCTGCGATGGAATACCCGTATACATCCAGCACATTGATGATAACAACGACATGGCGAGAATTTACCCGCTCAACCAGCCGGATCAGGAGATGAGCGTTCCTGTAGCCAGCTTGCGGGAGCACGGTGAGTACTGATTTTTGTCACGATCAACGATTGAGGGGACCTGTAGCGAATCCACAGGTCCCCTCATCTTTTTCTTTTTTTATCGTACAAATGGTCTTACAACAAGCCCTGAATGAACGGCAGCTCCAAATTCTCGATCATTTTTTTCTGACTCGCCGCCAATTTTGCTGTGATCTGATCCTTGCGTGCGATGGCCTCCCAGGTGCAGGAAAGAATTCGTTCACCTAATCGCGGCTCGTCTGTTGACACGATGAGCTCCGGGAGATCCAGTGAATAAGCGAAGTCAATGCCCTTAATGCGATACGCCAAACAAACGAACGGAACACCCGCAGCGGCACTCAGCACATTGGCATGCAACTTAAAGTTGATCGTCGCTTGAAAGCCTTTCATCAACTGCAGCATTTGCGTATGATCGTGCAGCTCAAGGTCGAGAATCGTATACGCTGGATCGTTGATTTTTTTGTACAGTCTTTTAATGGCTTCCCGATCCGGTCCCCACATGGTGAGCAAGTGGATATCGTAGCCTGCCTGGATTAGCTTCTTGGCTGCATGCGCTAGCGCATCCTCTACTGCAGTCTCGTTTTTCCCATAAATCCGGTTATAGGAAGTGCCCCAGTTGATGCCAATCGTGGGTCGCTTGCTTTTATCTACTACTATTGGCAATGATGCAGGGAGAAGCAGCATCCCCGGGTCTCCGCTAATCGCAGCCTTTTCTCCTACTCCCGCTTGCTGGAGGTATTGGAGTGTAAGTGGTCCGCGTACACCAAAAAACGTGGCGTGCTCGGTGATTTTTTGCAGCATGTGGCTCATTTTATCTTGGCCATTTATCAGCTTGCTCGTCATTCTGCCGGAAGAATCCAGCTCTACCCGATCTTGTGAGTCAAATCCGCTTCCCCAGACCCAAAGATTTTTTTTCTGTTCAACAGCACGATAAGCTACATCCACATACCCAGGGATGAGAAGCGATCCTCCCCCCAAAACGACGGTGTCATACTCGCTTACATCCTTCAGATCAACCCCGGGCAAGGAAGGTATTACCTTGTATTGTGTAGGGTCGAGGTATTTGCACGACAAATTGTAAAAGGCATGCCACATCAGCTCGTCGCCCAAATTGTTGAATCCTAACCAGCCAACGTACAATATTTTTTTCATGCTTGTCGCCCCCCCTCCATTCTTTATTTGTGCATAAATAGTAAGCAAGGAGGCACATTTTTGCGTGATAGGAAACTGTTTTTGAACCCACGCCCTTCCTTGACCTCCTATTTCCTTCAATTGACTCCGGTCACTACATGCTTGACGCAGAGCACTGTCGATCAACGGAGGAGACGGCTTCTGCACAGAGGAGTGGTCACCGAAGTAACAGTCCCAAGCCACCTCGTAAGACGAAGGTTCCACCAAACCGACGTAGCCGTGATTCCCGATCGCAAGCACAGGCTTTCCGCACGCCATCGCTTCGAGTGCGACCCTCCCTGTTCCAATCACCAAATCACTGATTGCGTAATACGGCCGGACATCGGTTTGCTCCCCCACAATGTGAATATAGGGCTGCGCTGCGGCCTTATTCAGAACTTTTGCCAGCTCATGAACATGAATGGCCTGGGCACCCGAACCCACCACCACGATATGCAGGTTGGGGATTTCATTCCGCAGTGTTTTGGTTGCCCGCAACACCATGTTGCACACCGTCGCTTTTTGCCAAGCCAACCGGCTCACATACGTAACCACTGTAGCATCAGGCGGTAAAGCCGGCACATCAGCCCTATTTGCTGAGCCAGACTGAAACTCTTCCATATCAATCCCATTGGAAATGAGTGTGGTTTTTACCCCGCGCTTTTGCCAGAATAGTTGGACAGGTTTGCTCACACTGATAACGGCGGAGCAGAGCTGGGCTACTTTTATCGCCTCATCCTTTGGGTAGTACGTTCCATGCAAGGTGAACACGACAGGAATGCCGAGCTCATTGGCTGCCGTAGCGGCAAGAAAGCCTGATGGTGTTTGATGGACATGGACGATGGTAATACGATGCTTCTTCATACATGCACGGTAACATTCGATCAGATGCTGTCTGCGTGCCGAAAGCGGCTCACGAGCGGATTCTATCGGTTCAACCAAAAAGCCTGCATCAACAAATTCTTGGTAGAAGGGGCCATTACCACCTGCATAAAACAGTTGGACGCCTTTTTTCCTCAATGCTTTCCCCATGCTAAGAACATGTGTCTCCGTTCCGCCTGTCCTCAAACTGTCCAGCACCATCAATATCCGATCATTACTGCTAGTCAACTTTTTACCCTCCCTTCTTCCGATAATAGTGGGCCGAACGCTGCTCAGCGTGGGTCCGGTAATAATACAATGCTTCTGCTATATTGTTCACGCCTGCTCTCGCATTCAAAGCTTTGGCGATAAATTCGTAGTCTTCTGCACCCTCAATTCGACGTGTCGGGCCACCAATCTGGTCAAACAATCGCCCTCGAAACATGCAGGTTCCGTGACAGACGCAGTGTCCCCCGTTTCCGTATACTTTGCGAATGTCATCGCCATACTTGATCCATCCAGCTAGCTGCTTTTTTTCCGGATGATCGGCCGAAAACGCATAGTAGTTCGTACCAACTAAATCGATCTGGGGATGGTTTTTCAAATATTCAACCTGCCGCGAAAGACGCAGGATATGGGAGAAATCATCCGAGTCCTGAATCGCGATGAACTCGCCTCTGCTCAGGTAATGCCCGACATTGATGGCACCCGAAAAGCCAATATTGCGAGGGAGCTCATGAATCAGCACCTGGTTCTCTCTTGGAAAAAACCTTTTACTCTCTTCTAGCCATTCTCTGGCCACTTCTACGGAATGATCTGTCGATGCATCATCGATCAGGACAATCTCCCAATTCTCATAGGTTTGCTGGAGGATGCTATCCAAGCATTCACGTATATAAGCAGCCCTGTTGAAATTGGTAATGACGACACTTACCAGACCTTCTATTCTCTCTCCTGCCAAATTCATTTCCTCCTTCCAGTCTTCTTGTTTTTACAGCGTATCCTCGTTACCGTCCTTTGGCCAGAAACTGCAAGGCCTCCACGTGGTCACCCGCAATCTGTTCAACAGCAGGGGGCATTCCGGAGCTGGCGAAGTGTTTTTCTGGCCGTAGTCGGTTGGTGGTGAAGCTGTTCACCTGATGAACCAATTCCATCTTTACACCCGCCTGTGCGTATGCTGCTTGTGCTTTTGGCGGGCAAAGCAGTATGTGCCACCCGAGCGGAGCAACCGCTTCCCTGCGCAAGGCAAAGGGGACGGTCACCATAGACCCGATCCCCAAATCCTTACGATTCAAAGCCAAGTTGAGAACTTGGCGACAAGCCACGAAGACATTGTCTGGGCAAGGTTGATTCAAAAATACAGAAACATCATTCAGGGCCACATCCACGCCGCACTCACACGCGAGAACAAATGGGTACAGATCATGGGCGGTCATAATCGTATCCGCATCGACAAACAACAGGATGTCGCCTTTCGACAGAGTTGCTCCAATTGCCCGTCCAGTATCGACGCCCAATGCAAATGGGAACTCTACGGTCGTCACGCCGCATTCACGGGCAAGCTGTGCTGTTTGATCAACCGAGCCATTGACGACCACGATAATCTCAGCAGGGTCCAGTCGAAGAACTTCACGGATCACCTGCTGGATCGTCGCTGCCTCGTTATGGGCTGGAATGATCACGGATACCGTTTTCCCACCGTAAAGAGTTGTTGGTCGCAAAGGCCATTTCCCTACCTGTGTAACAGGCATACCACTGTTTTTACTACTCACCTTCTCTGCTATATCTCTTCGCCGGCCTCCATCGGACAGCCCGCCGCGAAAAGGAAGACCCGAGACGAGATCAAGCTGTTCGGCAATCACCAGCTTTTCGTACAAGGAGAGCTCTTTGAGCAACGAACCGTGAAGCTGTGGCAAAAACATCCGCTCTTCCGTCCCCGTTCCAAAGGCTTGCGCGGTAATGGACAGCCCGCTCATAACTGCCCGCTTGTGCGCTTGGGCAGGCTGTGCCAACTGTTCCACTCCGATTTTGGAAAGTGCGTCTCTGGTCATCGCGTGAGGAGTGTCTAGTAAGGAAGCTTCACGCAAATCAGTGCGGCCGAAGAGATTATTTACCAGCAGGGAAAAACTGTGGATGGGCCTTAGTTTTGTCAGCCTCCTGTGTCGCATATCCTGCTGGGGCAAAACGATCTGTGTCTTTCCATATAAAATCGGGAACAAGAAACGTTGCAATCCAGACAGCGAATGAATTTGTTCTTCACCGAGAAAAAGCAGGACACTCCCTCTTGCATGCTTGGCAGCCTCTCTCCGCCATGAGAATAGATTCTCAGCAGCGTCTGAAAGAACGACACGGACACCCGAGTCAAGTTCCAGGGCCCTTGTCGAAATCACGATGATCTCCAGTGGTGCAAGCTGTTTACATGCGGCGATCAGCTTTGGCAGATGAGCTGTCCCATGCATGGCAGAAATTAGAATGGATAGGGGCACTAGGCCCCTTATCCCTTGCCTCTCTTTCATTAGAGAACGCGCACGTACGTGATGCGATCGAGTTGAAATACTACTGTTTGGCCACCGCCATAGCCGGGATCACTTGCTGCAAGCACGGTTAATGTCGAATTGGTCACGCCTAGCAACTCACCGTTAATTACGTCTAATCCGATTACGACTTGTACACTATCGCCTATAAACGTTC
The DNA here is from genome assembly GCF_041644655.1 of Brevibacillus sp. BD137. Taxonomy (NCBI): domain Bacteria; kingdom Bacillati; phylum Bacillota; class Bacilli; order Caryophanales; family Paenibacillaceae; genus Brevibacillus; species Brevibacillus sp. BD137. The sequence continues at coordinate 231,017 of NZ_JAOTNO010000008.1, forward strand.
TCAATTTCTGTACATAGTTCATTTGTCTTCTCCTCCTTACACCTCATGAACATAATTAATTTGTGTGAAACGAATCAGCACACGTGAACCGCCTGACTCTATGATTTCAGCATAGTCCCGACCAACCTCATTCAGGACCCCTGTGACACTTCCTGCATCTGTTCCCAGCTCGACGTTTTCATGCAAATAGCGCAGCAGCACTTTACGAAAAGAATCTTGTCGCAGCAAAGTACTGTGGTTTTCTTGCAGAAACGCGGCGAATTCTTCTGCATACAGCTCTTTGCGAAGCGAACAGCGAATAGCTTCTTCCTTGTCATTTTCGACTTCTTCGTCTCTTCGGTCTTTTCCCCAAACGAGACGTCGCAGCCCTTGAAAATACTCTTTCAACTCTTTTTCATTCACAATTAATTTCATCTGGTCACTCTCATCTCCTTGATCCTACTCTTTTGATTTATTTTTCGCCGCTTGTACACGGTATACAAGTAAGTTCAAAAACGTACTAGGACAACTGTGTAATTTTTTGGTTTTAATGAAAAGTTCACGGAGTTTTTACCGAAAAACAAAAAAAGACTGCGAAAAGTATTCGCAGCCCTTCCTTCGGTGTTCTACAACTCTTTCATTGTTACGTACTGTTTTGGCTAACTCTTTGCCACCTGTGCCTTTTCGTCCCTGTTCTTGCCTAGCTCGTGCTTGATGAACAAATAGCTCTCAATTTCCCCCAGAAGGTAGAAAAGCGAGGCACGCGTCTCAAATTCCTCTCGCGTTCGCGGCAAATCTGCTGCCTTGATCTCCTCTTGCATCACGCGTAGTTGGTCGATGAAGCGGTAGGCGGTATTGCCCGGATGTACCGAGGCACTGATTCGCTCAAGAAAATCTGCGATCCGATGGCTCTCTGCCACCTGATTGTCCAAGGAAGAGACGATTGGCATCATGCGTTCCAGTAACTCGAACTGCTTTTGCCGCATCACAAAATACTCGTAGTACGAATCATTACGACGTCCCAATCGATTGCCAACATCTCGTGAGGCCAAACGAATTGCCGTTTCCAATACACCGGTTGTTTCGATCAATTCTTTCCCGTCCCAATCACTTTCCCCGTGACGCAAGTAGTAGCAGAACTCTCGCAAAATTTTGCTGAACAGCTTCTCCACCTTTACTTGCATCCCTTTCAGCTCTTTATCGAGACTCGGCATGTACAGATTGACCAGTAGGGCTACACCCACACCGATGACGAGCAAAGCGACCTCATTTAGCAATAGCATCCCATCGATTCTCTTTGAAGAATACAGATGCATAAGCACAACCATGCTGTTGACGAAGCCTTCCTGAATGCCAAAACGCACGGCGAGCGGCAAGAAAAGCAAAATGAAAAGGAGAATGGCAACCGGCGTATAGCCCATAAGGGAAAACAGACAAACACCGATTCCCAGACCCAATAAACTGGCCAGAATCCGATTCCACGCTGTCTGAAACGATTGCTTGACTGTTACCTGAATACACAAGATCGTAATGATCCCCGCAGAAGAAGCAAACATCAAGTCTAGCTGCTGGGCGATCAGAATCGAGATAGCCGTTCCAATGGCTGTTTTTAACGTACGATAACCAATTTTAAACTTGAGAAAGCCCAGTCTTGTTCCCCTCCGCTGTCAAAAATGCTTTCCTGTTTACTTTAACAAAAAGTGTCTGGGAACCAAAGACAAGGTTTCATAAATTTTCGTAGGAATGTCGGCAAGGGTATTCTTGCGGTGAGGAGTGGCTGTTCAATCATTTTTATACATCCATTATCGCCTACCGATACGCCGTTTATCACGATGGACATAGATCCAAATAAAAATCCGCCAATGCGACGATCTCGCACAGCGGATTTTTGAACATATTGATTATACTTCCAGCTTTTTCACCAGTGTTTCTTCGTTCAAAATGTTTCCTACGAGGAAGTTGCCGAATTCACCGAAGCGCGCACTCACTTCGTCAAAGCGCATTTCGTAGACGATATGCTTGAATTCCAGCGGATCGTTGGCAAAGAGGGTAACGCCCCACTCCCAATCGTCGAAACCAACGGAGCCACCGATAATTTGCTTCACGCGGCCAGCGTAGGAGCGACCGATCAAGCCGTGGGAGCGCATCATTTCTTGGCGCTCCTGCATGGAGAGCATGTACCAGTTGTCTTGCAGATCGCGCTTTTTGTTCATTGGATAGAAGCAAATGTGCTCCCATTTTGGCAGGATTGGATAGAGGCGGTCGCGCACATGCGGATTCGCTTTTGGATCTTCACCTGGGCTATTTACATAATTGCTCAGCTCTACTACGGATACATACGAATAAGGAGCTTCTGTATAAGCAGCAAAGCGAGTTTTATTGAACACCGTTTTGATCTCATCGAGTTCTTGCATAGTTGGACGCAGGAACATGAACACGAGGTCTGCTTTGTGTCCGAGGATGGAGTACACAGCCGTGCTTCCTTGGTTCTCTCCCTCATTCGCTTCCCATGTGCGGATCAAAGCATTCAGCTCGTCCAACGCTTCTTTGCGTTCTGCTGCGGACGCTGCTTTCCACTTTTCCCAATTGATGGTGCGGAAATTATGATACGTATACCAACCTTCTAATGTAAGCAACGCTTCGTTTGCGCTCATTAAAATCAGCTCCTTAGAAAAATCTGGTGACCTTCTTGCAACATTCCCAGTATAGCATAAGGAACAAGTGCGTATTCGGAACAGATTGGTGAACAAGCAAAAGAAAAACCAAGCGGTACATTAGCTGCCGCTTGGTTTGGTTCCTGCAAGTATGGAGGTGGTCAGCTTGCTAGCTGCTTCCTGATCTACAATAACGGTTACGTCTCTATGCAATTGCAATAAGGAAGCTGGGACATCTGCCGTAGGTTCTTCCTCTAGCATCAGTCGCACGGCTTCTGCTTTTGCCTCTCCACTTGCGAGAAGTACAACTTTTTTAGCGCCAAGAATCGTCTTGATCCCCATGGAAACCGCCTGAGTCGGCACCTGTTCCACACTATCAAAATAGCGGGCATTTGCTTCAATCGTACTGTCAGTGAGCTGGACCACGCGCGTCAATGAGTCAGCAGGAGAGCCAGGCTCGTTGAAGCCAATATGGCCGTTATTGCCGATCCCCAGCACCTGGATATCAATCCCGCCCGCCAATCGGATCGCTTCCTCATAGCGTGCACACTCTGCCAAATGATCTGTCGTATTCCCAACTGGCACATGTGTTTTCTCCGCAGGAATGTTGATGTGATTGAACAAGTTTTCTTCCATATACGAGCGATAGCTTTGCGGATGAGTCGAAGAAAGTCCGACGTATTCATCCAGATTAAAGCTGCTCGCTTGCGAATAATCGATGCTCTGTGCTTGTGACAGCTTGATCAGCTCACGGTACATCCCTACTGGCGTGCCTCCGGTTGCAAGGCCAAGGACGGTCTTCGGATTTGCTTTTACTTCGCTTACGAGCATTTCAGCAGCTTTTCTGCTGAGCTCCGCGTAATCTTTCACGATCACGAGCTTCATTTCCAACCACTCCTATTTCATATAAAAATAAGTTCAAAAAGTCTCCAAGGACTACTCCATGATCAAAAGACGACTTTTTGAACTACCACTTAGTATTTTCTCTCTAGGACAGCCTTCGCTGTTCTCTCTTTATATAAAAGGGCCTTTTCCTTGTTGCGCATCGTGATTGTCGTACTGATAACATCCAGTACATGCAGCTGTGCAATTTTCGCTGCGAGAGATCCCCCCTGCAACGGACCTTCTTGCGCTGCGGTTAAAAGCGTAATGTCCGCTACATTCGTAATCGGCGAGCGTCGATAGTGCGTCAGACAAATGCAAGCTGCGCCTGCCTGTTTGGCCACTTTCAACGAATCGATCGTGTCTTTCGTACTGCCTGATACAGACAAACCGATCGCGACATCCCCCGGTCCCAGAGTCGCTGCAGCCATCGCTTGCAGATGCGATTCATTAAAAGCGTCCACGCGAAGCCCGATCCGTAAGAACGTGTACTTGGCATCCTGGGCTGTTACCGCAGACGTGCCTACCCCGTAAAAATGGATCGTGTTTGCTTTTTGCAAAAGGTCTACACAGCGCTCCAGCTGTTCGAGCTGAAACAGCGCCGAGGTATCCCCAATCGCCTGTTGGTTGGTTGCGGTTACTTTGTGCGTGATGATGTCCAGCGAATCGTCTTCTCCTACTTCTCCATGCAAGTTTTTGACCGGATTGACCAATTCCTGCGCCAATGCCAGCTTGAATTCCTGATAACCATGGAAGCCTATTTTCCTGCAAAATCGCAAAACGGTCGTCTCACCCACTCCGGCCTTTTCGGCAAGGTCAATCACCGATGAATAAATCACGCTGTCTGTCTGCTGTAAGACAATATGGGCAACCTTTTGCTCCGATTTCGTAAAGGAGGGAAGGAGACTCTGAATATGCAAAAGCGTATTTGTCTTCGTGATGGTAGCTGTCAATGGATGGGACAGCTCCTCCTGCTGTTTCATCATATGGCCCGCTCCCCCTTGTTTTTACCCAAAACAAAATAGCCGTATTTCTACAGCTATTATACCAAAAAAGGAGTTATCCGCCATATTTATATTTTTAAGTGGAGCAATTCTCCAAATCATCAAAATGGGGTAAATAAAATGGTCGGACATGTTGCGACTCGAAAAGATCCGCTCATGGCTGCTGGAACTAGAACTAGATCGAGCGTCACGATTTCCCCTGCGCCTAGCGTTACTGTCCCTCTCGCTTCTCCACTCCCCATCGCATTGGCTACAACCAAGTAGGTGCCAGGAGCAAGACCAGTCACCTTGTACCTGCCGAAGCTGTCTGTTTGGACGACCACAGTGGTTCTGTTTGGTTGATTTACCGTTTGCACATATACGGTCGCTCCAGCAATTGGCAAGCCTGTTAAACCAGATCGAACCGTTCCTTGTATCGTACCCGTTTGAGAAAGGCGGATGATGATAAAGGTTGTTTGGTTCGGCAAAACGACTGCTTCCGCCTGACCGGTACCGATGCCCGGGATGGTTCCTACAACGGTATACGTACCGGGAGCCACATTGACAAAATGGAATGTTCCATCCGGCTCAGCCAAAATATTTTGCAGGCGAATCTGGTCTGAATGGAATAACGACAATTGAATATTGTTTCCGCTCGCTTGCGTGCCATCGGGTAAGAGGACGATCCCGGATATGGTTCCCACGATTGGCAGCAGCTCGACAGTTGTTATTGTTGTCTGCCCGTTTAGGACCGAAACTGTACTGTAATGCGTGCCAAAGCCATCTGCGCTTGCGATGACATTGTAAATTCCCGCCGTCAAGCCATTCACCTGGAATTGCCCGCTCTGATTCGTTACGGTGTTGGCAATAAACAAACCATTGGCAAACAGTTGTACGTTAACAGCCGCACCCGTGATCGGAAGTCCCGTCAACTGATTGGTCACCTGACCAAAGATGCTGCCTGGCAGAGCAGGCATCGTGAGGATAACCCCGTTTAATGTCTGTCCAGCCGTCACTATAATGCTTTGTGTTGCTGTTGCGTAGCTATCTTCACTTGCGCTAATCAAATACGTCCCAGGTGGAAGGTTACCAACAGAAAAATGGCCCAAGTCATCCGTGATTGCACTGCCGAACAATGTTCCATGTGAATCCTTCACCTGTACCAATGCATTGGGAACAACACCTCCACCAGCAGCCTGTACCTGACCTGTTACAGCAGCGGGAAAAGGAGGAAGACCCACATTAATCGTAGTCGTCTGTCCGGAAAAGATCGTCGCACCAACAGGTTGAGTGGTGTAGTCTTGAGCGCTTATCGCAAGTGTATAGGTTAAAGGCGCCAGACCGTCGATTTCAAACTGACCGAGACCGTCCGTAATCGTCCGAGACAACAAGTTGTTTGTGCCAGGGAAATAGATCAATACTTCCGCCCCTACCAGTGGCGTGCCATCAAGAGCATCCCTGACGGTGCCCTGCAAAACACCAGGATTCGGGTCCAGTGGAATATTGATTGTAGCTGTTCCCCCAGGAGCTACATCAAAGGAGACACTCTCCCTCTGATAGCTTTCGTTCCTTGCCAAAATGGTGTAATTGCCAGCCACAAATCCATCCATGAAGTAAATCCCCTGAGCGTCTGTCTGGGTAGAAAAGAGAATCGTATTGTTGTTGCCCAACAAGCGGACGAGCGTATTCGGCAAAGGTGTGCTGAGAAGGGCGTCACTAATTTCGCCTGTGACATTTGCAGGCAGATTCTGCAAAGAAAAATCAAGACAGGTAGTCGCTCCCATTCCGATCATAGCTGTTGACGCCTCAGCAGCGAATCCCGTCGCACTTGCGATTAGTGTATAGCTCCCAGGAGATAATCCACTCACCCTATACTGACCCTGCGCATTCGCGAGGACAATAGCCAGTATCGTTCCAGACGGACTTCCTTGTCGAACCGTAATGACCGCACCGGCAATCGGTGAAGCCGTACCTTCCTCTCGCACTGTACCAGCTATCCCACCAGGCAACTCGTTTAACGCAAAGCTAAGTACGGACGCCGCCCCTGCTTGTATTAGTGCACCAGCTACATCGCTTGCATATCCAGTTGCATTGACATTGACGGTGTACCCTCCAGGAGCCAGCCTATCAAGCGAAAAGCTTCCCGTTGCATCGGTCAGTACGGAGCCCACAGCGGCACGAGTGCTGTCGAAGACGATTAATGTTGCGCCAATGATCGGCAAGCCCGTCTCCTGATCAGTCACTACGCCGGATAAACTGCCGGGATTGGGAACTAATGCCTGCTGAAAGGTGGTGGTAATGCCCCCTTGCAAAATAACCGCCTGCGAGACGGATACAAAGTTCGGCGCAGAAACAGTTACATTTACAACACTCGGCGGAAGCTTCTCTGCCAAAAAATTGCCTTGATTATCTGTCAATAATTGAGCAAGCACAACGCCATGTCCATCCGTAATGAGCACGGTGCTTCCCGGAATCCCGAATCCCGTCATCTGATTGGTCACTACACCCGAAATAGCCGCTGGCAAGTCAGGTAACGTGACTGTTGTCGGAGTTGGGGTATTGGCTACAACGATCACGCCAATACTGCCTACGGCATAGCCAGGCGCTGACGCGATCACGGTGTAAACGCCTGGAGAGACACTCCCAATGAAAAATACACCCGATTCATTCGCGAGCAAGCTCTGTTTGACGGCTTGATTGCTATCCAACAGCTTGACGCTGATTTCGCTTCCCGTAATTGGTACACCCAAGCTATTTATGACACTGCCCACGATGGACCCAGGCAAAGGCAAGAGCGACACACTAGCCCCTGTCGTTTCTCCACTGACTACATTGGCGCCTACTGATTGATCTGCATAGCTTGGCGCACTGACCGTGACGGTATAAGCCCCCGGCAACAAATGTTGAATCAAATAGCTGCCCGTCTGGTCGGTGCTTGCTGTAGCCACTACATTTCCGTTACTTATGGAACGAATCAGTACAACGGCTCCTGCAATGAATACCGCGGGATTCGTCGCGTCCGTCACCTGTCCACTAATCCCGCCTGCATTCACCTCAAGAACAAAGTCTACTCCGGTCTTATTTTCACCGGGTCCAAGAGTAACACCAACCGAGCCCGTAACATATTCGGGGGCACTTGCCACCACGACAAATGATCCGGCAGGCAGGTTGCCAATTGTATAGGCCCCGTTTGAATCCGTATACCCAAAGCCTATCGTCGTCTCATTCAAATCCAGAATACGAACAACAGCATTGACAATCGGCTGCATACCCGTGTCTTGCACCGTTCCAGAAATACTGCCCGGATTCGGGATAAGCGAAAAGGAAACGATGGTCGTCTGCCCAGGCTGTACGATCGCCCCAACAGATTGCACAGCGTAGCCAGAGGCGGTAGCTGTAAGGCTATAAGAGCCTGGTGCGACCCCTGAAAATGAAAATGCCCCATTTCCATCTGCGACGAATGTATCTTTCAACAGGTTATTGTTATCAAACAATTGAATGGTCGTTCCCGGTACGACAGGAACTACTGTACCGTTAATAGTACCGAAATCCTGATTAAGCTGAACCTGGACAGGAGTAGTTGTATTCGCGAATACAATGGCTCCGACATGATTGGACTGAAAACCATCCGCCGAAGCACTGATAACGTATTGACCTTGCGCCAAGCCCGTGATCACAAAGCTTCCTTGACTATCGCTGTATACCGAATGCACGACGGAGCCATTGAAATCGAGTGCATTTACTTGTGCACCGGCAATCGGCTGTAACGTCCCAGCAGCAAGCACCTGCCCTTGGATCTCACCCGGACTCGCAAACAACGCCAAGCTGACAGGCGTATTTGTGTTGGCAAGTACAGTAGCGGAAGCACTGTTTGTTTCATAATTGGTTGCACGGGCCGTAATGGTATAAACTCCGGGTGCAAGCCCTGTGATCTGGTAATTGCCCGACAGATCGCTATTTGCATGGGCGACGATTGCCCCTGCTTGGTTCAACACGCTAACAGCTATCGAAGCACCAGTGATCGGCAGACCAGAGGTAGCATCAAAAACCGAACCTGAAATGCTTCCCGGCAAGTCTGCCAGCTGCACATTCACCATTGTTGTCGTTAATGAGGTGACGTTTGCCCCTGTGATTACTGTCGTTTTATTCGGAGCAGATACGATGACAACGTACGCCTGGGGTAGCAGATTAGGTACCACATACTGTCCGTTTCCATCAGTCAATACAGTAGCGATAACAGCACCTGCTGCCGTATTATCCCTTACGATCACAGCGGCACCCTGAATCGGCTGATTGCCGCTGTCGACCACCTGTCCTGCGATTGATCCCGGTGAAGCTTGTAGGACAAAAGCAAGGGACGATATTTCCTGAGGCTGCACAGTTGCCCCCAACACAATAGTGGAATAACCAGAAGCCGAAGCGGTTACGGTATACGTGCCTGGGGCCAAGTGCGGAAAGGAAAAGGTGCCAGCGCTGTCGGTAATGGTCTGCGCTACAGGAACAATTCCCTTCATAACAATGATAGTAGCATTACCAAGCGGATTACTCCCTGTGTCCGAGACAGTCCCGTTCAATACCCCTGCCAGTTTTTCCAATTGGAGGTCAACTGGTGTAGTCGCTCCGGCATTGATCCCTATCCCAACTGTTTTGCCCGCATACCCCTCTGCAGCAGCCGTAAGGACATAGTTTTCCGGACCAAGCAAGGATAAAGCGTAGTCTCCATTCGCGTCGGTTACTGCCTCTCCTACTGCAATCCCTGAGCGAGATACCACCTTGATGCTTGCATTTGGGATTCCTTCACCCGTTTGCGCATCGGAAATGGTTCCACTTACCGTTCCAAATGCAGTCGTAAGAGAAAAATGAAGTACCTTGGCATCGCCCGCTTGCAGACTGATTCCAGCTAATTGTGTGGAAAAGCCCGCGGCACTGACGCGGATTTGATAAATACCTCCTGCGAGCTTGTTCAGCAGATACGTGCCAGCTCCATCTGTTGTTGTTTCCGTTAGCGTAATCCCTGTCTGATTCAGCACTTCCACCAATGCCCCGGCAATCGGTATGCCACCCGGACCTGTCACCAGACCAGATAGCTGGGCAACGGATGACTGGAGCCCTACATTTTGTGTTGTCGTCTGGGCTCGAATGACATTGATTGCAACGGTTGCTGGCTGAAATGTATCCGCACTGACTGCAAGGGTGTAGGCACCCGGCACGACATTGGTAAACTGGTAAGTCCCCACTCCCCCAGTCGCTGCCTGATTTACAGTCACGCCTGTCGTATTAATGAGCTTTACCACTGCCCCTGAGATGGGGGCCAACCCGGTATCTGTTATCGTCCCGTTCACCTGACCCGGACTCGGAGGAAGCAAAATGTCTGCTCTTGTGGTCTGCCCTGCCAAAACGCTCACGAATTGGATTTTGGAGTTATAAGTCGGCGCGGTCACCGACACAGAATACAGACCAGGAGCCAATCCAGTAAACGAATAGGCACCATCTGTGTCTGTTGTCGTCGTTCCGATTAATACGGGAATCGAGTCATATAGCGCAACTTGCGCACCTGCTACAGGCAAGTTCGTGGACTGGTCAAGCACCACACCAGCCACACTACCAGCCAAGTTAACCGTGATGACAATATTATCCTGGACAGGAGAAAGCGTCCCGCCAGAAAAGCTGTCTACGCCAGTAACTGTCGCTGTGTTTAACCGCCGTGTTCCGCCGGGAGAAACCGCGAAAAGCCCGCTGACCGCAAATGACAAGCTGGCAGTAGAACCAGCGGCCAAATTGCCAATCGTCCAGCTGAGCACCTTCGTGAGGGGATTGTAGATGACAGAGCCGATACTTGTTGCGTTCACCGTAAAAGCCGTTACCTGATCCAGCTCGATCAAATCGTTGACAACAACTGTCGTTGCCTGGCTCTTCCCGGTATTGGTAACAGTGATCGTTCCCGTCCATTGCGATAGTTGTCCTGTTGTAACCACTGTTGGTCCTGCTGTTACTTGCTTATCGATGGCAAGGCTAGCCCGAACGTCTCCTGTCGCCACCGTAGTCGTATTGCTCAAGGAATTTTCAAAGCTAAAGCCTTCACTTGTTCGCAGAGAGTCTTTGTTGTAATTATTGTCATTTGCAGAGGTAAAAGGGAGGAAACGAATGGAAGTAAGGGAGGTAACACCGATCGTTGAAAAAAAAGTAGTAGCCGGCATGACGAGATCGATGAAGTAATCAGGAGTGCCGCTAAAATTAGAGCCGTCATTTGTCAGCCGCACACGAGCCGTGTCAAAATTGATAATCGGCGCTTGCCAGTTGGGAGCTCCACTTCCGTTTGTGCCCTCTGCCGGATCGTTCCAGGAGTTAAATTCAACAATGGTGTTTTGAATCAAAGCAACTCGGTTGCGCAGGCCTTGCACGCCCAACATCCACTGGTATGTGCCAGCCACTCCGGTTGTATTGATCAAATATCCCCAAGCAAAGTTTTGAAACCCTGTTTTTTGCGAATTTCTTGGATCTTCGTTGACTCTCATCCGAAAGTAGAGATTCGTTCCATCATAAGCCGAAAAGGCAACGGGAAACGTAGCGTTCCCTACGATGTCTGCAGAGCCGGGACTTTCATCGTTCGGGACGTCTCCGAATGGACTTCCCCCGAGCATAAACGGGATGAATTGACTGTCAGAAGGATAGGCCATTTTTCTTTCCTCACCTCTCCCCCTTAACATATGTACATAGAGTGATATGGCCCCAGCTCTCTCTTTGCTAATTGGCTTGTCTGTGCCCGTCCAAACAAAACGGTCATGACCGTTTTGTTGACCGCAAGCGGTCGCATCCACTTTTATGAAAAACGTCGAGACGTTTTTCACAGAAAAAAGGGCTTTCGCCCGCAAATATTTCTTGCGAGGAAACCCTCTTCCTTTCCGTATTGCCTATCTTACATTAATACGCGATAGCCAAGCAGAATAACCAGCACCAAAACGACAATACAGCCGATGAAGAAGCCGATGCTGCCTTCTTGTCTCTTTGCTTTACCCAGGGACATTTCCATCAAACCAAAGGCGATAACCGCGATAATGCCCTTCACGTAGTAATAGAAATCTGTTGCGTGACCCACGAAAAGCATCCAAGCTCCGGATACAAGAATGATGACCATCATGAGTCTGAGCAGCATATGTACGATCTTGCCTGCTTTTGCTTTACCCACGCGATACAAGATGTAGGCAACGATCAAGAGCACGAATGCGACTTCCCAGCTACCCACATGCGCTTCCATTAACGCTTTGTACGGCAAAAAATTCAACCCCTTTACTCCTAAATTCAATCTTGTCCATTATACCAGAAGAAGGGAAAAAATGCTGATGTCCCAATGCGTGGCAGTATTGTGACTAGGCTTTTTGGGGATGAACAAGAGGCTGCCTGTGATCGGCAACCTCCTTATTCTAGCAAACGATCCTATCGCAGTAAAAATCCGTCTTTCAGTGGGTCCGTAGGGTCAACCACAAATTGATGCAGACCTGTGATGAACGCCTTGCCTTCTATGCTCGGAATGACAGCCGGATAACTCCCCACCTGGGTTGTTGCTACCACCTTGCCGATAAACTGGCTCCCGACAATTCCTTCATGGACAAACGATTCTCCAAGAGCCAGCTTTCCTCGCGCATGCAAGGTGGCTACGCGAGCCGCAGTACCTGTACCGCACGGGGACCGATCGACCTGCTTATCGGCGAAAATCGTCACGTTGCGTAGGTCTGATCCTTCCACTCTCGGCTTATCCGAAATAATCACTCCATAAATTCCTTTGAGCTCAGGCTCCAACGGATGAACGACCTCCATTTTCGCCTCGATTTGTTCCTTGATTCGTCTGCCCCATTCTTGCAGCTCGACCAATTGCTCCATTTCCACCTGAACCCCGATATCTTCTGCCTGTACGACTGCATAGAATGCGCCGCCAAAAGAAATGTCCACAGAAAAAGTACGTCCTCCCCATTCAATGGGAACGTCATGTGCTAAAACAAAGGAAGGGACATTTTCAAACGAGACGGAATGGACCAGCGATTCTTTCACAGTGGCGTGTGCAATGATTCTTCCTGCCGGACTGTCAATCACAATACGCTCTGTTGGACCTTCCAGCCGAAGTATTCCAGTCTCAATAGCAGCGGTCACAACTGCAATGATTCCATGCCCGCACATGGTACTGTAGCCCTCGTTATGCATGAATAGCACTCCAAATGCCGCATCTGGGCTGATGGGCTCTGTCATGACACATCCGTACATCCCATGATGGCCGCGCGGTTCATACATGAGTACCCGCCGGATATGGTCCAGCTCCTCCCGAAAGTATCGTCTCTTCTCCAAAATCGTCTCGCCCGCGAGCGGCGGGATGCCGCCTGTTATGATGCGCAGCGGCTCCCCACCAGTGTGGGCCTCGATCGTCGTAAACAACTGATTGATGTGCATGACATCCTCACCTTTTTATGTTTATGCGATTGGCGAAAAGCTTGCTGGATCACCACGCGTATTTGATCGCGCATGTTTTCGTCGTACTGTAGAAATCGAGCGCCGCCTGACCCTGCTCTCGTGTATGCGAGCTGGACAGCTTCATGCCGCCAAATGGAGCCTGGTATTCCACACCTGCCGTCTCCTGATTGACCCGAACCATGCCCGCCTGCGCCACATCCAAGAAGCGATGGGCACTCGCCAAATCTCGGGTGAACAGCGAAGCACTCAGTCCGTATACAGACTGGTTGCACAGCTCCACCGCCTCTTCAAAACCGTCTGCTGTCAAAAGCACAGCCAATGGTCCGAACACTTCCTCCTGAACAAGGCGATGACTGGCTGCGACACCCTCAACAATTTGGGGACGGATGTAATAGCCTTGCTCCTCTTTTGCATATGAGGGGCTTTGGGCAATGACTGCCGCTTCATCATTCGCCAAGGCGATGTATTGCCCAACCGTCTCATACTGTGCAGCCGAGGCAACCGGCCCCAAATACGCTTCCAGATCGCTGGCATCTCCTACCCGGCATGTCTCCATAGCCGTTTGCAATCGCTCAACAAGTGGCTGGTAGATCGCTTTTTCGACAATGATCCTGCTGGTAGCCGTACATTTTTGACCAGCCGATCGAAACGCGCCGCTGAGCAAAATCGGAACGGTTTTGTCCAAATCAGCATCAGCCAAAACGACTGCCGCATTTTTTCCGCCCATTTCAGTTTGATATTTGATGTTCCGACCCGCGCACGCGATGGCAATCTGTCTGCCTGTTTCCGATGAACCCGTAAAGCTGACTGCATCGACTTCGGCTTCATTCGTGAGTGTGTTGCCGATCTCTCGGCCCTTGCCAATCACCAGATTCAGCACACCCGCAGGCAGCTTTGTTTCCGCAAATATTTCAGCTAGTCGTGTCGCTGTGAGCGAACCATTTTCCGCTGGCTTCCAGATAACCGTGTTCCCGCAAATGAGTGCAGGGGCGATCTTCCAGATGGGGATCGCAACGGGGAAGTTCCATGGTGTAATGACCGCCACGACTCCGAGCGGGACACGACGGCTGTATTGCAGCACGTTCGTATCTGAAGAAGGTATCAGGTTGCCGTTGGAACGCATCCCTTCTCCGGCATAATAGCGCAACAGACTGACCCCACGCGCCACCTCTCCACGCATCTCGCCAAGCTGCTTGCCCATTTCCCGGCTTGCCAGCTGTGCCAAACTGTCTGACTCTGCCTCTAATGCAGCAGCCATTTGAAAAAGGATTTCGCCACGAGCCGCACCCGTTTGTTTTGCCCAGCCGATCTGTGCGGCACGGGCTGCCTGTTCAGCGGCAAAAACATGTGACCGATCAGACAGATGCAGAACGCCGACCTCTTCTGTGGTACGCGACGGGTTTTTGACGGTTAGTTCTTTCCCTGACGGCGTCATCCATTCGCCGCCAATCCAGTTTTTGCTGTGCATTTTGCCCATCCCCCTTATCGTCCACTTGCAGCGCCGACAGCGTAGTCAAACGCCTTTTTAATACCTGCGTAGTATTCTTCAGTCAGTGGCAGACGCGGCGGACGAGTCGGTCCTACAGGGAAATTCGCCAGCTCCATCATGTATTTGATCGACTGTACCAACTGTGGACTTGCATCATAGTGGAACAGTGGCAACAAACGACGATAAAGCGCTTGTGCTTCACCGAGCTTACCCGCCCGTGCCAGACGGAACAGCTCCACTCCTTCTTTTGGCAGTGCATTTGGCACACCCGAAATCCAACCTGTCGCCCCGATCAAGCCGCCCTCCATGACGAGATCGTCTACACCGACCATAACTTCCAGGTCCGTCTGCGCGAGAATGTCCTGCATGCGGCGTACGTCACCCGAGAATTCTTTCACAGCGACGATATTTTCGAACTTCGCCAATCTTGCCAAAATGTCCGGTGTCAGGTCGATTTTGTAATCGTGAGGATTGTTATAGGCAATGATCGGCAGCCCGACGGTGTTCAGTGCCTCGTAGTGGGCAAATACTTCATTTTCCAATGGCTTGTAGTTAATCGGAGGCAAGGCCATCACACCTGCTGCTCCCGCATCCTTGGAGAATTGCACCCATTCCACTGCTTGACGGGTAGACGGAGCAGCAGAGCCTACGACCACCGGGACTCGGCCTTTTGCGGCAGCGATCACGGTATGAATAACTTTAGCCCGCTCTTCTCCTGTCATCGTGGCGTATTCCCCCAGTGAACCGGACGGAACCAGTCCATCTACGCCCTCCTGAATCAACCAGTCACACAATTCCGCCAAACGTTTGTAATCCACCTCATAATCGTTTGTAAACGGCGTGACAATCGCCACGTACACTCCTTCAAATCTTGCCATTATTCATTCTCCTCTCCCATTTTGGGCTTTGTTTTAGTGATCAGTTGCGGCTGGGATGAGCAAAAAGCCATTCGCCAGCTCGTCTTCCGGATTGTAAAAAATCGTATGCTTGCCCATCAGCCAGGCTGAGCCTGCAATTCGGGTGATGACAGCAGGCAGCCCGCCTTCCTCCGTCACCTGCAGTACTCTTCCTGTAAACAGAGAACCGACGATGCTCTCATGTACAAACGGTTCGTCTATCCCGATCTCCCCTTTGGCAAACAAAGTCGCCAGCTTGGCGGAAGTGCCTGTTCCACATGGCGATCGGTCTATTCCTCCCGGTGGTACGACGACGGTATTTTTCACATCCGCTCCCGGATTGTCAGGGGCCGAATAGAATTCCACATGGGTCAATCCGCGTATAAACGGCTTCTCTGGATGAACGATCTCCATCGCCTGATTCATCGCTTTTCGAATCGCAACGGCCGTATCGACAATGGTGGATGCATGGGCTGGCGTTAGTTCGAGATGGAGCTTGCGTGCATCGGTGATGGCATAAAAGTTTCCACCGTATGCAATATCGCAGGTCACCGCTCCAATCCCTTCTACTTCTACAGTCACATCTTTTTGATAGAGGAAGGCTGGAATGTTCACAAACGATACTTCCTTGGCTTTCCCTCCCTCTACCTGTATGTCTACCTCGACCAATCCTGCCGGCGTATCGAGCGTAAGCTTTGTCACCGGCTCGGTCACAGGGATCATACCTGTCTCCACCAGCGCGGTACATAGACCGATCGTATCGTGGCCACACATCGGCAAGTATCCGCCCGTCTCGATATAGATCACTCCTACATCCGCATCCGGATGGCAAGGATCAACGATCAAGGCCCCGGACATCACATCATGCCCGCGCGGCTCATACATCAAAAACGTGCGAATCCAGTCGTATTCAGCCTTCATCTGGAGCATTTTTTCTCCCATCGTGGCTCCGGTAAGCTTTGGCAGACCACTGATTACCGTGCGGGTAGGGTTTCCCCCAGTATGCGTGTCAATGGTGGTAAACACTCTCGTTGCTTTCATGGATGCAACACTCCTTTTTTCGTAAAACGATCCAAGCGCAACGGCTCTGTCGGAATGATGGTGTCTGTCTGATCGACTAGCATCTCGGACACCAGCTTGCCTGTGACGGCAGCCAGACTGATTCCATCTCCTTCATGACCAGCCGCGATAAAGTAACCGGGTACTTCCTCTACGCGAGAAATAATTGGCAAGTGATCCTCAGTCCACGGGCGTAAACCGCAATAGGTGCGGATGATAGCGAAGTCGGCTATCTTCGGATAAAAGCGCAGTGCTCTTCTCGCCATGCACCTGACGACATTCAGATCAATCTGTGTATCAAAGCCTGCGAACTGACGACTGGAGCCAATCAAGAAGTTTTGGCTTTCTGTCGGTTCAAATACGAGCGCGACTCCATACTTCTCTGTCTCCTCGTCTACTTGTCGCACGCCGCCAAACTTCGAGATGAGATAGCCGAATTCCATCACCTTTCGCACGCCGACAGGCATCTGTCTCGAGGCGACGATCAAATGCCCTTTGCGCGGAACGATCGGAATATCCACCCCGACCATTTTGCCAATGACTGGCGCCCACACCCCCGCGGCGTTGACGACCTGCTTGGCTGTCATGCTGCATGTACCAAGCCCGATGTGAAACGTTCCCGTCGCCTGATCACGTCTGAGCGACTTGACCTCAGTACGACGCATGATCCTCGCTCCATGCTTTTTCGCGCCTTCAAACAGGGCAAAGGTAAGCATGTACGGATTGACGGTAGAATCGGTGGCGCACTCCAAGCCTCCCAGCAAGTCGTCGGCAAAGTAAGGCGACTCCTGCCGAATATCCGCTCGATCCAGCATCCGAAACGGCAATCCTGCTTCTTTTTGCCGTTGCACCCATTCATGAGCGGCTTCCATCTCAGCCTCTGATTCGCAGACGAGAATACTTCCCGGTGCCCGATATTCAAATGTATGGTCCAGCTCCCGGCTTAGCTGATCGACGAGCATCTGACTTTTCAGGGACATCTGACTGTCAAAGCCGGGGTCCTTGTCGATCGCCAAAATATTCCCGTCACAGCGTGAGGACGTCCCTGATGCCAGCTCGCCTTTTTCAAGGACAACGACATCCAATCCAGCCTTCGCAGCGTAATACGCAATCGCCGCGCCGATGATACCACCGCCGATTACTGCAATCTGCGCATGGGTTTGTACTGTCATGCTGATTCTCCTCAAATGCGTATTCTGCTACTTGCTTACTCTTTTTTTGCAAAAGCCATGCCAATCGTTCCAAGCAAGATATCCAAAATATTTCGTCTAAATTCTTTGACAATTGAAAGGGCGAATGTATAATAAATGAGAAAATGTTCAAAATTTTATACACTTGAACTACCTCTTTAAAAAGGGATGATCGAGTTGAATCACAAACTTCCTGCCTTAACCGAATTGATCCAGACAAACATGCGAATTTTCAACGATCAAGAGCTTCTCCCTCCTCAGTTGGACGAAACCGTTCCTGTATTTACCCAGCGTCAAACCAGCTGGTATGTCGCCGATTCCTCTCATTTCACTACCAATTTGACGATCGATTGCACACATGCCCCTTGGGAACCAGCTGCTGTGACGACACGGGATTCAACATTGGCCGATGCCATCCGTCTGCTAGCTACTCACAACTATCTCCTAATCGAAAAACAGCCTGGAATCCCTGTCGGCTACCTTCATCGAGGTGCAGTCATACAAGCCATTTTTTCCTCGTATGAGATTTTGGAAGCGTATTTCGAGACGATGATTAAGACCATGGATGCATCCATATCCGTCATCGATGAAAAAGCGCGTGTGATGGTTTGGACAGAAGGCGCTGAACGAATCTTTTCCTTGAAAGCAAAAGAAACGATTGGTCACCCGATCACCGAATTTTTCCCGCTCGAAATGCTTGAAACACTCAAATCTCTGCAAAGCGGACAATCTCTCTACCGCCATCAGCATCAGCCGCGGGAGGATCTCGTCGTTCTCATCAATACGAATCCGATCTATTTGCATGACAAAATCATCGGAGCTGTTGCGGCGGAAACCGATATCACGAGCCAAGTCCGACTGAACCAGGAGCTGTTGAACGCCAATAAAAAAGTGAATCACTTGCAGCAGGAAATGGCAAAGCTCAGTCCGACGCCCGATCCATTTGCACAGATCAAGGGAACGAGTCTCCCCATTCGCCATATCAAGTCCATGATCCAAAAGCTCAGCGCTACGCAAGCAACCGTCTTGATCACAGGGGAAAGCGGCGTCGGCAAGGAGCTTTTCGCCAAAGCCGTGCATGATGTGCGGGAAGGCTCCAATGCGCCCTTTATCGCCATCAACTGCGGTGCGATTTCGCCTACTTTGTTTGAAAGCGAGCTGTTCGGGTACGAAAAAGGGGCCTTCTCTGGTGCGGATCAAAAAGGGAAAAAAGGAATGATTGAGCTGGCTCGCGGAGGAACGCTGTTTCTCGACGAAGTAGGAGAAATGCCGCTCGATATGCAAGTGAAGCTGCTTCGCGTGCTTCAGGAGAAAAAGTATTATTCGGTCGGAGGGACCAAGCAGATTGAAGCGGACTTCCGCGTGCTTGCTGCCACGAATAAAAATCTGGAGGAGTTAGTGAAGGAAGGGAAGTTTCGCCAAGACCTGTTCTATCGGCTCAATGTCGTGACGCTGAAAATTCCTCCGCTACGAGAACGCCTTGAAGATACGATTGAGCTCGCCCACTTTTTTCTCTATGAATTCTCTTTACGCTACAACCGTCCCATTCATGCCATTTCGCAAAATGTGATGCAAAACCTGCTTCAATACGACTGGCCAGGCAACATTCGCGAGCTACGAAATGCCATTGAACGATTGGTGGTATTCGCGACGGACGGTATTATCAAAGAAGAGGATTTGCCGTATTCCTTGCAAGGTCAGACGAAACAGGTACCGATTGAGCTTCCGCCTGATCTGTTTTCCTTGCAAGAGGAAATCGAAGCGCATGAGCGCCGTGTCATTTTGCGAGCCATCGAGCTGGAAAATGGCAACAAGCAAGCGGCTGCGAAAAGACTTGGCATATCGCGGGCCACGCTCTATAACAAATTGGGGAAGTAAAAAACGTTGTCCTTCAACGGTTGTGCATGGGGAAGCCCTGCCACATGTTTTCCAGTCTCCTGTATCCTCTCTTCGTTCGGGCAGTCTCCTTCCAAACATGTGACAGGGCTTTCGAGCTGTTAACGTTCATCGAGCTTTTCAAATCGTTTTTGGGGTTGGTCACGGTAGATTTCTTGTGCTTGCTGATCATCTTGAGTTATCGAATCATGATCGTGAAGCATTTTTGGTTCGTTTTGACGACTCAATGATCGCGAGTTGTTCATCTTCCTTCTTGGATCGACTTGCAATCATGTTTTACAAAAGCTACGAAGAAGAAGCGGATTTCCAGTCCAAGCGCCTCTGGAGCCCATCCCAGCTCCGGAATGAATGGCGGGGAATTTAAGCTTCACTTATGGAATACTTCTTCGAAACTTCTACGTTTGAAGCGCTCCCGCCATTCATTCCGGAGCGGGCAGTCAATCCCCCTTGCAGGGCGGAGGCCGAAGCGTAGACTGGAAATCCGCTTCTTCCCTCCACTACAGCCGCTTTTTGCAAGCAAAAAACGCACGCCAACGCGAACAAAAATCAGGAAACCTTCGCCCCTCTTTTGGTGGCAATACCTCAGACAAAATACGGATTAATTCCACGGTTGATTTCTTCATACGCAATGACGGCACCCCTGGATTTTTCAACGGATGCTTTGGCAAAATCAGCCAAGTCCTTGGCGTAGGCAGAATTGTGATGGATGAGCACTACTTTTTTCGCTTGGTTCGCTGCCATGTAATCTGCCGCGGTTTGTGCTTGATCTGGGGTTTGGCCATTGATCAAAAAGAGGGTGTCATAGCCTTGAGCGGGTAATTTGGCTGAGTTGGCTGCTGTGGTCGCTATTTTTGGATCGCAGCCATCATCAGCTACTTCGGTCTTCAATTTTTTTCCAATCACTCCACTGCTGTCATTTATTTTTTTGACACCCATTTCAATGGCGTTTTACATGTATTTTCCATCTGTTGCGCCATTACCAGTTACTGGTAAAACTACACCAACGACTATCACACTTCCCCATTTTTTCATTGCCCATCCCCCATCCGAATATTATTCGATTGATGTCCATTTCCAGTCGATTGCCCCTAGACCATCCTGGAAGATCCCTTTTACCTTGTCATTCTTCACCCATGTATGCGTATAGAAGTAGATCGGCATAATCGGCATTTCATCCATCATGATTTGCTCGGCTTCACGTAGAATCGCCTTCCGCTTTTCCGGATCACTCTCAGTGGCAGATTGATTCAACAGCTCTTTGAATCTCGGATTCTCCCAACGCGTGTCATTGTTTCCTCCGTCCTTTTCCTTGAACAGCTCCAGGAAGTTGATCGGATCGTTGAAGTCACCTGACCAGCCGAGACGCCCGACCTGATAGTTGCCCTCGTGCATGGTCTCGAGGTACACCTTCCATTCCTGATTTTCCAGCTTCACATCTGCTCCAAGGTTTTGGCGCCATTGGTCCTGAATCGCTTCTGCGATTTTTTTATGCCCTTCGGACGTGTTGTAGCTAAGCTTGATCGGTGGCAGTTTAGAGATGCCCAGCTCTTTCATTCCTTCCTCTAACAGCTTTTTGGCTGTCTCTTGATCATTGTCTTTGAAATAACCACCCGTATTGAGTCCCATTGTCGGTGGAACTGCTGCCATCGCTGGCTGCTGATTCGCTTGGAGTACGTTGTCGATCAAGATTTGACGGTTAATGGCGTAGGCAAAGGCTTTCCGAATCTTCACGTTATTGAACGGGGGTTTCTCTGTATTGAACTTGTACCAGTAGGTAGCACCGACAGGCTTCACTTGCAGCTTTCCGCTGTCTTTAAGCGCTGGCATCGCATCTGTTGGCAGCGAGCTTAACGGACTGCCTGCCCAATCAATCTCGCCATTTTCGAACATGGACAGCTCTGTGTTTTCATCCTCCACCATCGAGAACTCGATCTTGTCCAGCTTGACACGCTCTTTGTCCCAGTAGTTGTCGTTTTTCACGAGTACCATTTTGCTTTTGTGTTCCCATGACTCCATTTTGAAAGGACCATTTCCTACGTGTGTTTTAGCATCTCCGGCCCATTTTTCACCGGTCTCGATTACCTTTTTATTTACCGGGAAATAAGTTTGGAAGGCGGTTAGCTCCAGAAAAAACGGAGTTGGATTCGTCAACTCTACTTGGAGGGTCTTGTCGTCCAATGCTTTTACGCCGACATCATTCAAGCTGCCAGTCCCTTTGTTGGCCTTCTCCGCATTCTTGATGTAATAGAGCTGATAGGCGTAATTCGACGCTGTCTTCGGATCGAGAGCTCGCTTCCACGCATATTCGAAATCGTGAGCTGTTACTGGTTCTCCGTTGCTCCACTTGGAGTCTCTCAGCTTGAAGGTGTATGTTTTCATATCACTCGATACTTCAATCTTCTCGGCTACTGCTTCCTCTGGCTTGCCCGAAGGCCCGATGCGTGTCAGTCCATCAAAAACTGCTTTAACGATGGCAGCAGAAGTCGTGTCTTCCGCAAGTCCAGGATCACCTGTAGGTGGTTCGGAGTGAAGATTCCAGCGAAGGACTTGTGCTTTTTCTGGTTCTTTAGCCGTGGAGGCAGGCGCTGGCTGTATACTCGACTGTCCACTCTGTGCTGCTTGCTCGGCTGGCTGTCCTCCTCCACATCCTGCCAACGATAATCCCATGACTGCTAGGCTACTCATCACCGCGAACACACTTTTTTTCATTGGATCAACCCCCATTATTCAGTCGTTATGTGTTGGTTTTCAGAATTATCAGAATGCAAAAGATGTGCCAAAAATGAAAGCGGCAGTGGCTTCGTTCTAGCGTTGGTTGTTGTAAACTTTTTTGTACACGGTATTACTTGTCGTGTTTCAAATCTTAGACACTGCTGTTAGACAAAAAAAGCCTCAGCCCACTTACTCGGCCAAGACTTTGTCTCTCGATTTATAAAATGATCAATTCACGCGGTGAATGTGTAAGCACCTCATTACCGCTCTCTGTGACAACCAGATCGTCTTCGATACGGACTCCACCAAGCTCTGGGATATAAATCCCCGGCTCTACGGTCAAAATCATGCCTTCTTGGAGAACAGCGGTGCAACGTGTGGACATAAATGGCTCCTCATGAATATCGAGGCCCACTCCATGCCCCATTCCATGTCCAAAACGCTCGCCATAACCGTGCTCCGTGATGTAGTCCCGTGCGAAGGCGTCTGCCTCTTTCCCGGTAATACCAGGACGAATGCCTGCAACAGCCCGATTGCGTGCTTCCAAAACGATCTCGTAGATGACTTTGAGCTGTTCATCAGGAGTGCCAACCGCAACCGTACGGGTAATATCCGAGCGATACCCTTGGTACAATGCACCAAAGTCCATCGTGACCATATCGCCCTCTTCAATCGTTTTTTCACTCGCTACGCCATGAGGAAGTGCGGAACGATAGCCAGAAGCAATAATGATGTCAAAAGCAGAGCCCGACGCCCCTTCCTTTCGCATGAACATTTCCAATTCATTAGACACCGCAAGCTCTGTGATACCAGGACGCAGGAAGGAAGTTATATGGGAAAATGCCGCATCGGCGATTTGTGCAGCCGTTCGGATGATCGCCAGTTCTTCCTTTGTCTTTATCATCCGCAATCCCTCAATGACACCTGACGTCGGAATGAATGCTGTTTGGACGGCCTCGCTGTATTTACGATGTAAGGCAAACGAGACATTCTCCTCCTCAAAGCCTAGATGTTTGATTCCCATCGCTTCCGCCTGACGTGCTACTTCGCTGTAAACAGATTCTTTTGTCGGCAAATAAACGATCTCAAACCCCGTTGCTTGTGCTTGCGCTTGGGCTGTGTAACGGAAATCTGTGAAGAGCTTGGCCTGGTCCCTGGAAATGAGGACAACTCCGTATGTACCTGTAAAGTTTGTGAGGTATCGGCGGTTTTGTCCATTGGTGATCAACATCCCGTCAATCCCCATTGAATCGAATTGCTCACGCAGTCTTGTTACTTTTTCCATCTCTGTCATCCCTCTTCTGTTTTGTCGTGATTGGGCTATTTCTTTGAGAATATTCAGCAAGTATTGTGCCAGCCAGGACGATCTCAGTCTCTTTCCCATGGCACGACACTTGCATTTTTCATCAAGCAAGAATGAAAGGAGGCATCATCATGGAATCGCATCCATTGATTATCTGCCGTTGTGAAGAAGTAACTCTCGCTGAATTGGTAGAGACCGCCCAAACCTACCAATGTACTGCACGCGAGCTGAAGCTACGGACCAGAGCCGGCATGGGCTGCTGCGGTGGGAGAACCTGCCGTATATTGATCGATCAGGTCATTCAGCAAGTAACTGGCCAAGTGCCTTCTCATACTGTACCTCTTGGATACCAACCGCCTATCCGTCCTGTCTCATTTCAAACGCTTGGGGGGCAACGGGCATGAATCAACGAATTGATCACCATCCGGTCCTCGGTTCACTCGGGGACAGAAAGCAGCTTCCTTTTTATTATAACGGCTCTGTCTATACGGCTTTCGAAGGCGAAACGATTGCGGGAGCACTATTAGCCGCAGGGGTCCGTACGCTTCGGGTGCACGAGGAAAAAGGAACACCGCGAGGCATTTACTGCAATATCGGTCACTGCTATGAATGTCGCGTCCATGTAGACGGTGTTCCAACCGTGCGTGCTTGTATGACGCTTGTGCAGGAAGGCATGCAAGTAAATGCGGGTTCTCTCCTTCCTACGCCCTTGAAAAAAGGAGGGCATGGTGCATGATCGACCTTCTGATCATCGGGGCTGGACCCGCGGGCTTATCCGCAGCAATTGCTAGTGCAAGGCAGGGATTGGCTGTTCGTGTAGTCGATGAGTTTTATCGCCCTGGGGGCCGCTTGCTTGGTCAGCTTCACGAAGAACCGAACGGTGTGTGGTGGAATGGACTGGATGAGGCTGCTCGTCTCACGCAAGAAGCGATTGGGCTTGGCGTAGAGATCCGTTGCGGCGTTTCCGTGTTCCATTTGACACAATCTCAAAATGGCTGGATTGTTTCTACCACAGTGGGGGAAATGGTAGCCCCATTGCTCCTGATCGCAACGGGGGCTTCTGAGGCAGCCGTACCCGTGCCAGGGTGGACATTACCTGGCGTGATGTCCATCGGAGCGGCTCAAGTCATGACGAATGTGCAGCGCGTGCGAGTAGGACAGCGCGGAGTTGTCATTGGAATCAATATCTTATCGGTGGCGATATCCCGGGAATTGCAGTTGGCTGGAATTACCGTGGATCGAATGATTCTCCCGCCCAGTACGGCTGTCAGTGGCACTGCAGGGCAACCACAAGCCGTGATGCAATCCTTATTGCGCGTCGCCCATCTTGCCCCTTCTTTGATGATTCGGCTGGGGAGCAAACTGATGGGAAGTCCATGTATGCAAAAACTGGCAGTGTCCCTCTACCCCTCCAACGGGTTTTCTATGTGGGACATCCCGATTCAACTGCGAACAGCAGCAGTGGAAATCGTCGGAACCTTTCAAGTCGAGGGTGTCCGTATCGCCCGAGTTGCAGCCGATGGTTCACCCATAGCTGGAACCGAACAAGTCATTCCAGCTGATTTCGTCTGTATCGCAGGCGGATTAAGTCCACTCGCCGAATTAGCAGCGATTGCTGGGTGCCCTTTTGCCTATGTTCCCTCCTTGGGTGGGCATGTCCCCTTACACAATGAAAGCATGCGAACACCACTCTCCGGACTCTATGTTGCCGGCAATATCACGGGAATTGAAAGTGCCAAAGTGGCAATGGCTCAAGGCACGGTCGCGGGACTTTCTATCGCAAAAGCTCAGGGAAAGCTAACAAATGAACAACCATTATCGGATGCCATTCAACAGGTGAAAATCGTCCGCCAAAACGCAACGATTCAGTTCCATCCAGACATTGTTGCTGGACGTGCACTGGTAGGGCAAATGACAGCAGAATGGATCGCACACTAGTTGATTCTTTTCATAGGAAAAGGCAGCCTGTCATTCTTTCACAGCAGGCTGCCTTTGTTTTTTCTTTCTGGATTGTGCCTTAGTAGTTGATGAAGATGGCAACTCTGAGCCTAGAGTAAGTGTACCGTGTATTTCCTCCGCTTGTTCTTGATAGTAATCAATGAGCTCAGGGTACTCCGCGATTTCTCTCTCTCCTGTCGGCGTGATCGCATATAGCCCTCGTTGCACACGAGTAAACCACCCATAATGATTTTGGATAAGTATCGACGAGGTTTTCTCCCCTGCCCCTTTATTCTTAAGTAGTTTAGGCGATAACGGCCCATACTGCTGAAGCAACGTCGCGATTTGAATGCAGCTCTGCTTGTAGGCCGTCATGAGCTTGGTTTGATAACTGCCGCCAACATTGTAATCGCCGTATCTTCCCCGCATCTCTGCAATGATGCGGTTTCGCTTTTTTTGATTGAATTGCTTGCTTTTTACCCGATCAAACGGTCCCGGTGAAATATTCACTTCCATGACTGCGGGCCCTCTTTTTGGAAAGGACACGAGAATAAGACCGAGCTCAAGACGTCTAACCAAGTAGCATATATCTTGCCATTTTTTCGAAAACAATTTGTATTTGGGCTTCGGAATTGCCATATATACAAAATCGGTATAGCGTTGTCGCTTGGTTGCCTGTATGAGCAATTCCACACTTAGGTTGCGCTTAAATTCAACTATGATCAGTTCCTCGCCTTTCATGGCCGTTAAATCGCAATGCTTGACCTCGCCAAAAACGTCATATCCTTGCGCGACAAAATAATTTCGAATCGGTTCGTACATGTCAGCTTCATATTTTTTCTCTGCTTTCGGTTCCATGTGCTCCCCTTCTCTTATAGGAAAAAGAGCCAATCCAGTGGATTGACTCCTTTCTTCGTT
>NZ_JAOTNO010000009.1:0-244722 GCF_041644655.1 Brevibacillus sp. BD137
AAGCCTTCTATATGGAGCTGTGGTGAAGTTGGAGTTCACGCCGGTCTGTCACACCGGAGGTCGCGGGTTCGAGTCCCGTCAGCTCCGCCATTCTTTTTTAAGAGTGGCGAATAAAGTATATGGCTCGGTAGCTCAGTCGGTAGAGCAGAGGACTGAAAATCCTCGT
Organism: Brevibacillus sp. BD137; assembly: GCF_041644655.1. NCBI lineage: Bacteria > Bacillati > Bacillota > Bacilli > Caryophanales > Paenibacillaceae > Brevibacillus > Brevibacillus sp. BD137. The sequence goes on from NZ_JAOTNO010000009.1 coordinate 167, forward strand.
GTCGGCGGTTCGATTCCGTCCCGAGCCACCATGTACGAGCCATTAGCTCAGTTGGTAGAGCATCTGACTTTTAATCAGAGGGTCGAAGGTTCGAGTCCTTCATGGCTCACCAGTTTTTCAATCGGACAAAATATGAATAGTTGATAAGATATGCGGACGTAGCTCAATTGGTAGAGCGTCGCCTTGCCAAGGCGAAGGTCGAGGGTTCGAGACCCTTCGTCCGCTCCATTTTTGTTCGTAAACACCACTTGCTATGGGCCAGTGGTGTTTCTTGCTTTATCCGCTGAACACTTTAAAAGGCGAGTCAGCTTGTAGGGTGCCGATGCTTCTGGTACGATACTTGGAGTGTAAGCTCCTACGATGTTGGAGGTTTTATGAAACATAACAAAAGTATTTTGAAGAAAACAACCGTCGTTGACTTTAAGCAAGATGCTGCTTTTTTTGTTGACCGGGGAATGCGCTGTTTGAATCGGTACGACTATGATAAAGCATTGCGTTCATTTCGCCGAGCAGTTGAAATGGAGCCGACGAATGCAGAATGCCACTGCCATTTGGCTAGTGCTTTAGCTGAAACCGGACAGTTTGAAGCGTCGAATGAAGTCCTCTATGAAGTGATAGAAAAATGGGACCCATCCATGACAGAAGTGTATTTCTACATGGCGAATAACTATGCCAACTTAGAAGATTACCATATGGCAGAAGAAATGGCTGTTCGTTATTTACAAGAGGATAGCACTGGACCGTATCGTGAAGATGCTGAGGAGCTCCTCGACTATATTTACTTTGAGCTGGACATGCCACCGCGACACTTCCTCCCAAGTGAAAAAGAGGACGTATACAGCAAGCATGAACGAGCTCGACGCAGTCTGGAAGAGGGACGTTTCTTAGAGGCATTGGATACCTTAAAAGAAATCGTCGAGGCAGATCCTGAGTTTTTGCCGGCATGGAACAATTTATCTCTCGCCTACTATTATGCTGGAGAATTCGAGAAGGCGATGGAGACAATTGAACAGACGCTGGATAAAGAAGAAGGAAACCTGCATGCACTGTGCAATTTGGCGGTTTTGCTCTCTCATCACAATCAAACGGTAGAGTTGTTGAGCTTGATTGACACGCTGAAAAAGGTTGTTCCGTTCCATCCGGAAAATACCTATAAGCTTGCAACAACAATGGGAGTGCTCGGCCAGCATGACGAAGCGTATTTCCATTACCAACGCATGTTACGAAATGGACGGCCACATGAAGCGTGCACGTATCACTATGCTGCAATCTCAGCTTATTTGAGTGGGAAAAAGGATCAAGCACTGCGCTGGTGGCAAAAAGCCAAACAGTTAGATCCAGAAGCAGGAATCGCAGATCAATACATTCAAATGGTAAAAAACGAACAAGAAGGGGAGACTATAAAACCAATCCCCTACCAATACAATACGACCCAACGTGATGTTTCTTGGGAGAAGGCTTCGTTTACGGGAGTGGAAGATTTTAAAACAGACCCGATGATCCGAGCTTCCCTTCTCTGGGCATTGCAGCATGGACGCGATGAAGTGAAATTCGCGGTGCTGCAAACATTGTCTCTGATCGGAGATGATGAAGCTGAAACTGCAGTCCGTCAATTTTATTACCAGACGGATAACCAGCAGCTGCAAAAGTTAGCTTTGCTGGCTTTGGCTGATATGGGTGCAGATATGCCGGAAGGAACTCCTGAAGGATCGAATGGTTCGCCGACTACGGAAGATCAAAAGAGCAATATAGAAGAAGGCATAAGCCGTCATTTGCTCTCGCAGGGCAAGCAAGAGGCTGGAGAATGGTGCCTCGATGTATGGCGCAAGCATCATGAATATGCCCAAAGTCAGGTACAAGTGCGAAAAGAAGTAGCGTGGGTCGCAGCATTAGAATATGTATACGGAACGATAACGAACGAAAAACAGTCACAAGCCCTTCTAGCTCAAAAATATGGCATTTCTGCCGCAACCTTGGCAAAGTGCGTCAAAGTTTTGTCGACACTTGATTTTAAATAGATTATTACATTATAATTAATTTAAATAAGGAAACAGAACTGTGTGAGACGAGGAGGCAACAAGCATGAGCGATCAAAAAGTTTATGATGTGATTATCGCCGGAGCTGGCCCTGCTGGAATGACGGCTGCTGTATATACATCCCGTGCGAACATGAGCACATTAATGCTGGAGAGAGGGATCCCAGGCGGTCAAATGGCGAACACGGAAGATATCGAGAACTACCCAGGCTTCACTTCCATTCTTGGCCCTGATCTCTCTACAAAAATGTTTGAGCATGCACAGCAATTCGGTGCGGAGTATGCTTATGGTGAAATCAAGGAAATCCGCGATGAAGAACCGTACAAGCGCGTTATTACGGGTGACAAGGAATACTTGACCAAATCTGTTATTGTGGCAACTGGTGCAGAGCATCGTTTGCTGGGTGTACAAGGAGAAAAAGAATTGTCCGGCCGTGGTGTATCTTACTGCGCAGTTTGCGACGGTGCATTTTTCCGCAATAAAGAGCTGGTAGTTGTAGGTGGAGGAGACTCCGCGGTAGAAGAGGCGGTATTCCTTACTCGCTTCGCTTCCAAAGTGACAATCGTACACCGTCGAGATCAGTTCCGTGCGCAGAAAATCCTGCAAAAACGCGCTTTCGATAACGAAAAAATCGAAGTGATTTGGGATACCGAACTAAAAGAGATCCGTGGTGAAGGCAAGGTACAAGCGGTTCTCTTGCAAAACACCAAAACAGGTAAACAAAGAGAATATCCGGCAGATGGAGTGTTCATCTACGTAGGGATGGACCCATTGACTGCAAGCGTACGTCCACTGGGCATCACCAACGACGCAGGCTACGTACTGACAGACGAAAAAATGAACACCAAAGTAAAAGGTGTTTTTGCAGCAGGCGATGTACGCGAAAAAATGCTGCGCCAAGTCGTGACAGCAACTGGAGACGGTTCGATCGCTGCTCAATCTGCTCAGCATTTTGTAGAAGAGCTAAATGAAAAGCTAAAGGAACAAAATGTCACAATCTCTTAACCTGCTTGTAACATGGGTGAAATAATTCAAGTGTAATCTATAGACAATGAATTGACCCCCTTATCTATATAAACAATTGTTGCGTGGCTGGCATTCAGTCACGCATCTTTTTTTCTAAAATAGCTTGTACGCCTGTAGAGGACGTCATTGGAAAAACAGGGGAAGCGGTTCAAAAAGGTGCGAATAAGGTCGACAATATGGTATGCTATTGTCAGAATCGTAGGAGGCGAGTTGCGTGACGGAATTGGGAAACGACAAGGCCATGAATCTCCTGATTATTACCGGAATGTCAGGTGCGGGAAAGACAGTTGCTGTACAAAGCTTGGAGGACCTGGGCTTTTTTTGTGTAGACAACCTGCCCCCTGTACTGATTCCCAAATTTGCTGAGTTGGTTAAACAGTCTGGTGGGAGTATTGAGCGAGTCGCATTGGTGATTGACTTGCGAGGGCGTGAGTTTTTTGAAAATCTAGCCGTAACCATGGAAAGCCTCAATCAGATGAATGGACTATCTTACCATATCCTTTATCTGGATGCGAACGATCAGACATTGGTTTCTCGCTATAAGGAAACACGCCGCAGACATCCGCTTTCTCCGAACGGTTCGCCTTTGGAAGGAATTCACGCCGAGCGCCGTTTGCTGGAGGAAATGAAGGGCTGGGCGCATCAGATTATCGATACGAGTCAAATGAAGCCAGTTCAGCTTCGAGAAAAAATCATCAACCAATACGGTCAACAAGGATCACCCCTTACGATTAATGTATTATCGTTCGGTTTCAAATACGGCGCACCGATAGACGCTGACTTGATGTTCGATGTCCGTTTTTTGCCCAATCCGCATTATGTGGAGGATTTGCGTCCGAAAACAGGATGTGATCCCGACGTGGCAGATTATGTGATGCAGCACAAGGACACAAAGGAATTCTTAGAAAAGCTTACAGACTTTTTGGGGTACACCCTACCGCATTACCAGCGAGAAGGAAAAAGTCAACTTGTGATAGGAATCGGATGCACCGGTGGCAAGCATCGCTCGGTCGCCATTGCAGAACATTTGGGAGAAGCCTTTGGCAAAGATTTTTCTGTCCGTGTTAGTCATCGAGACATGGAAAAGAACAAATGAGCATAAGATGGCAGGAAAGACTGAAGCGTGCATAAAAAGCCACCTGTGGTATATGTATTAGAAATAATGAGGTGACATATGCCTACTAAGGGAGTCGGGAGGCTACAGTCAAGGCCATTACGGATAGTCGTTATTGGCGGAGGAACGGGTCTATCCGTCCTTTTACGCGGTTTGAAGCACGAGCCAGTGCATATTACAGCGATTGTGACGGTAGCAGACGATGGGGGAAGCTCTGGACGTTTGCGAGAAGAAATGGATATGCTTCCACCTGGCGACATTCGAAACGTCTTGACTGCTCTGGCCGATACAGAGCCGTTGATGGAAAAAGTCATGCAATATCGTTTTTCCACAGGCACGGGATTAGCCGGGCATAATTTGGGAAATCTATTACTTGCAGCAATGAACGAAATCACTGGAGATTTTGTCACCGCAGTCAAAACATTAAGCGGGGTTTTGGCAGTGCGTGGAGATGTATTGCCAGCTTCCACGCAATCGATTCAGTTGAAAGCGGAAATGACAGATGGATCTCTCGTAATCGGAGAATCCCAAATACCGTTGACTGGCAAAGAAATCAAGCGGGTGTTCCTTGATCCAGAGGATGCTGTTCCTCTGAGAGAAGCCCTGATGGCGATTGCCGACGCGGATGCCATTTTAATTGGGCCTGGCAGCTTGTACACGAGCATCCTGCCCAATTTATTAGTACGAGGGTTATTTGAAGCGATTACATGCGCACAAGCCCCAAAAATCTACATTTGTAACGTCATGACACAGCCAGGGGAGACAGACGGTTTTTCTGCATCCAGGCACGTGAATGTCATGTATGAACATGTAGATAAACCATTTCTGGATACGATCATTGTCAATTCAGCCGAGCTGCCTACCCATGTATTGGACAAATACGCGGAAAAAGGAGCAGCTCCTGTCCGATGTGACTCAAAGCGATTGCGCCAACTCGGTCTGCATGTAGTGGCGAAGCCGTTAGTCACATTTGAGGACGGATACCTACGTCACGATGCACATGCTGTCAGCAAGCAGGTTGTGTCACTTGTCAAACGAAGACGGAAGGTGCTGAAGATAGAGAAGGAGTAGTGAAGTCGATGTCATTCGCCGCGCATACCAAAAAAGAGCTTACCATGATGGAGGGTGCCGATTGCTGCAGCAAGGCAGAGCTCTCAGCCTTGATTCGGATGAATGGAAGTCTGCAGTTTGGAGCCGGACGACTGGTGCTGGATGTGACGACAGAGAACGCGGCGATTGCCCGACGCATTTACACGTTAATCAAGAGGTTGTTTCAGATACACGCTGAATTGCTAGTTCGAAAAAAAATGCGTTTGAAAAAAAACAACGTCTACATTGTGCGTATTCCGAATAAGGCCAATGAGATCTTACAAGACTTGGGAATCATGGATCAAAGCCTGTCGTTTATCCCAGGAATCGCTCCAGAGATCGTGAAAAAGTCATGCTGCCGCGCTGCTTATTTGCGGGGGGCTTTTTTGGCGGGGGGATCTGTGAATCATCCAGAGGCATCCAGCTATCATCTGGAGATTTTCACTTCCTATCAGGATTTTTGCGAAGCATTGACCAAGATCGCCAATCGGTATAAACTAAATGCCAAGTGCATCGAGCGGAAAAAAGGGTATGTTCTCTATATTAAAGAAGGCGAAAAGATTACAGAGTTTTTGAGCTTGATAGGGGCTCATCAGGCACTTCTGTATTTCGAGGACGTCCGAATCGTAAAGGACATGCGGAACTCCGTAAACCGTTTACACAATTGTGAGATCGCCAACATAAACAAAACGGTGAATGCAGCCACCAGACAAATGGAAAATATTCAGCTCATTGATCAAGAGATGGGTTTGGAGAATTTGCCAAAACGTCTACGCGAGGTCGCGGAGCTTCGAGTGGCTCATCCTGACATCAATTTGAAAGAATTGGGCGAGATGGTGCCAAGCGGAGTAGTGAGCAAATCGGGCATTAACCACCGCTTGCGGAAAATTAACGAAATCGCTGACAAAATACGAGAAAAACAAAATATTTCGATGTAGATGCATGTTATACTAAAGGATAATAGTCTACAAGTAAGGAGGTCCATTCATGGTTCAACAGCAGGTCGTGGTTCAGTTAAAGACCGGTTTGCAAGCTCGTCCAGCAGCTTTTTTCGTACAGGAAGCTAACCGTTTTGCATCGGAAGTATTCGTAGAAAAAGGCAACAAGAAGGTCAATGCGAAGAGCATCATGGGTATCATGAGCCTCGCAATCAGCTCTGGAACGGAAATTACCATTTTGGCAGAAGGGCCGGATGCCTCCCAGGCAGTCAGCAGCCTTACGAATCTGGTAAGCAAAGAAGAATAGAGTCACGAGAGACACTTTTCCCTTAAGGGAGGTGTCTTTTTTTGTTGGTCATCTTAATGAATATGTATCAATTCACTTCGGTCAGGGCATTTCTAACCATGTATATTGCATGAAGGAGGAATGAGACATGAGTAACCGTGATAAGTGTTACGAAGGCCGCGATTGTTATGATATGGACATTGATCGGATGGTGAATGAGGGACTGGGGGGCGGAGTTGTTTCCGACCAAAACGGCCTGATTGAAGAAACGACTGTAGATACGATGACAGGGGCTACGTCAGCCAAGCAAGCTCTTGACGATGACCAATAGAGGGAGTCAGTCACTTATGAATGTAACAAGAGCACAAGCCATCATGAAATCCGACGACCATATCAAGGTAGAGTACGATGGACAAGCCGTTTGGATCGATGCTGTAGACGAAAAAACGTCAACAGCACGTGTACATGAGGAAAAAAATCCAGGGCATAGCCGAACAGTCTATGTCAGTCAGTTAATGGAAGTATCACAATGATTCATCGAAAAAGCCGAGCAGACCAAGGGAAACCTCTAGGGGTTTGCTCGGTATACAAAAAAACACTCGGCCGGTAGTTCAGGCACGAGTGCTTTTTTTTACGACAGCTCTTATTTTTTCGAAGACGGTTCGGAAGTGATGACTTTGTCAATCAATCCGTACTCTACTGCTTCAGCGGCAGAGAGGAAGTTGTCGCGATCAGTATCCTTTTGGATGCGCTCCAAAGGCTGTCCAGTACGTTCAGCCAAGATGGTGTTCAGATGATCACGCATCTTCAAGATACGTTTTGCGGCAATCTCAATGTCGCTCGCTTGTCCTTGTGCGCCACCCAATGGTTGGTGGATCATGACTTCACTGTTTGGCAGAGCAAAGCGCTTGCCTTTTGCCCCAGCAGCCAGCAGGAATGCTCCCATGGAAGCAGCCATTCCGATACAAATGGTGGATACATCAGGCTTGATGAAGTGCATAGTATCGTAAATTGCCATACCAGCAGTAATAGAACCGCCTGGGCTGTTTATGTACAAGTGAATGTCTTTCTCCGGATCTTCCGCCTGAAGGAACAACAACTGTGCCACAACGATATTGGCTACGGTGTCGTTGATTGGGGTTCCCAGAAAGATGATGCGGTCTTTGAGCAGGCGGGAATAAATATCGTAAGCACGTTCCCCGCGGTTTGTCTGTTCAATGACGGTTGGAATTAAATTCATATGCATCTAGTCTTCCTCCTCTCTTTGTAACAATATCATACACAAAAGGTCAATGAAGGTCAAACACATAAGTGCGCGCCCTCACTACCATGTTTGCCAAATTCCCTCTGTCTAAACCTACTCGAAAAGGAAAACATTCATTCCTTGGAATTCTCATCGGCCTCGGTTAAATCGACGGCGAGTTTCAGCGTGGCTTTCATCTTTTTTCCCTTGATAATCGTATATTCATCGACTTGTTTGGCTTGAAGTTGATTGATGGCTTCCGCCAGCTCCTGTTGATCTTTGTATGGTTCAATGGTCAATAAGCATTCTTCATCACTGGCCTCTTGATAAATGAGAAAAAAACGTTCCCCTGCCATAGTAAGCCTCACTTTCGAAAGTTATCCACAATGTTATGCACAGGTTGTGCACAAAAACATTTGTTCGTGGGATATTTATTTTTTTTCCTAGTCTTGTCATGTTTGGAGAGAGAATTACATAGGAAATGTATGGGATAAAAAAGAAGGGAAAAGTTGATTTATGTCGAATCATACAAAATTGGAATTCATTTCATGATATTTAAGGGGTGTTTATTATGCTTCGCAAGTTTTCTACAATGATGCTGACAGCAGCTCTTCTAACAGGAAGTGTAGCGGCAACGGCTGCGTTTGCCCAAACTTCTCCTGCTCCTGCACCAGCTGTACAACAAAAAATCAAAGTTCAGCTAAACGGCAAGGAGTTCCCATTCCCACAAGAAATCGTTACTGAAAATGGTGTTGCGTATGTGAATGCGAGCACATTGGCGATTGCTTTGGGTGGTAGTGCAGCATGGGATAGCACGACTAAATCTCTGTTGGTTGCTAAAGACAACAAGTACGCTCTGCGTATGTACGAAAACCAAAACTTTGCTTATAAAAACGGCAAAGAAACGAGTGTAGCAAATCCGCCACGTCCAGTGACCGGAGCAGTGCTCGTGCCCCTCGTATTCATTGCCCAAGAATTGGGTGCAAAAGTAGAGTACGATGCAAAAACGCTCACTTACAAGCTGAGCATTCCAATTAATTCCTAATAATTAATGGGATACTTCTCATGAGGATAGCCACTTCTATGCGTAGAAGTGGCTATTTGCCTCAATACTACATGTGGACACCTCTATTAGCAGACAGCGATAGAGGGTTTTTTTATTGATTCTTCCTTCAATCATTTCTATTGCAAATTTTCTAAAATATCCTACAATAAGATTGTGATTCATAGTTTGCTCATAAATAAAGAGGGGGATTTTTGCTATGAAAAAACAGAAATCATTGTCGATACTGGCTGCAACATTTGCTCTCGGCACATTGCTCGCGGGCTGCGGTGGAGGTGCGGGGACTGGTAGCCAAAGCGCGACACCACAGCCGAGCAACAATAGCGGAGGAAGCACGGGCGGTGCAAGTGGCGCTACTGAGAAGCTCGTTGTTGCTGTAGTTGGTCCGATGTCTGGTCAGTATTCTGATTACGGAAGCACAGCAAAGGCTGGTGCTGAATATGCGTTGAAAGAAAAGGCAGAGGCATTCAAAGCACTTGGCTTTGACGTTCAATTGTCCGCGCAAGACGACCAAGCTGACCCGAAACAAGGGGTAGCAGTCGCACAAATGTTGATTTCGAATCCTGATGTAGTCGGAGTAGTAGGCCATGCTACAACAGGAGCTTCGATCACAGCAGCAGCGCAATACGAGCAAGAGAAGCTCGTAATGGTATCTCCTTCCGCAACGGGATCAGATTTGACTGAGCAAGGCAAACAGATCGTACACCGCATTTGTGCGCGTGATGATCAACAAGGCTCCAAGGCTGCGATTTTTGCCAAAAATCAGTTGAATATAAAAACGGCATTCGTTATGCATGACAAGGCTGCTTATGGACAAGGTCTTGCGGAAGAAGTGAAAAAGCAATTTGAAAAAGACGGCGTACAAGTTCTCGGCTATGAAGGGGTAACAGCAGGCGAGAAGGATTATAGTGCGATCATCACCCAAATCCTTGCGAAAAATCCAGAGATGATTTATTTCGGTGGATACTACTCTGATGCAGGGATCATCGTGAAACAAGCGCGTGAAAAAGGCTTCAAAGGTGTATTCATGGGTGGCGATGGCTACGACTCCGCTGACATGGTGAAAATTGCTGGTGCGGAAAATGCCAATAACGTAGTCTTTACTTCTACGGTTGGCGATATTGGTGCTACCGAAGACGGCAAGAAATGGATCACAGACTTCGAGAGCGCGACTGGCAACAAAGTAGGGATCTTCACTTCGTTTGGTTATGACTCCATGGGTGTTATGCTGAACGGTCTGGAAGAAGCGATCAAAGCAAACGGCGGCAAAAAGCCAACGCGTGAACAAGTGCTGGAAGCGGTTCACAAAACCAAAGATTACAAAGGCAAATTCGTTAACGTAACATTTAATGAAAAAGGCGACAACGACTTTGCTTCCGTATACGTGTACAAGTATGAGGACGGAAAGAAAGTATTCATGGGTGAAGCGAAGTAATTCTTCATTATGAATAAGCCATTTGGGACATACTACGTTTGGCAAGAATACCAGAATGAAAAGGAAGGGATTCTGATGTCAAACAATCGAAATACGAAGAATGGCGGAAACCAAGGACACAGCAGCAAGACCCAAGGCACCCAGAAGCAAAAGTCCGAAAGAGATCGTAACCTGAATAAACAGGATCCACAATAGCAATGACAAAAGCCCACCCGTTTTAGCCGAAGGAGCTAACGGGTGGGCTTTTGCTTGTTAAATACCTTGCTTGCTAGGCAACCGCTTTTCGGGATGACCATAGCCCTGATGCTGTCTGCTTCGTAGGTTTTTCGCTTGGGATTCGCGAATTTTGGCCACGAACTCACTCGTGCTCATTTTGGTAAAATCCATAGGGCACCTCCACCGATGATGAGATGTACACCTTTCTAGGATGACCCAATTTGGTCCTGTACAATCGGCAGTGTTATCTCTACCATTGTACCTTCGTGCTCTCTACTTTTAATTTCCAGGCTGCCGTTGTGGTCTTTCATGATTTTGCTGCTGATCATGAGGCCGAGGCCAGTTCCGTTTTCTTTTGTCGTGAAAAAGGGGGCACCCAGCTTGTGAATCATTTCTTCAGAGATTCCACAGCCAGTATCTGTGAGCGTAATGAGCACCTGATGATTTTCTTTTAGGGTGGTGGCAATAACAACCTCACCATGTCCATCGATTGCTTCGATAGCATTTTTAATGATGTTGATAAAGACCTGCTTGAGCTGGTTTTCTTCTCCCGCAATGATTGGATGGTAAGCAAATGCGGTCCGAAAATCGATGTTTTTCAAATTTGCTTCCGATTTCAAAAGTGTCAAAACGTTTTCCAGCAAAGGGATGAGCGGAAGAGGCTTGATTTGAATGCTGTGAGGCTTTGCCAAGACTAGTAATTCACTCACAATAAAATTGATTCGGTCCAGTTCAGAGAGCATGATGTCGGCGTACTGCTGGTTATCATTCATGCTCGGATAAAGAAATTGGATAAAGCCCTTCAAAGATGTGAGCGGGTTGCGAATCTCATGGGCGATTCCAGCAGCCAGCTCCCCAATCACAGACAGCTTCTCAGCCTTCCGTAATAGTTCCTCGTTATGTCGGCGTTCTGTAATATCCCGCGAAACAATGATAAAGCCATCGCAATCTCCCGTTTTCGTCAGGATGGGGGCACCCTTTGATTCGAGAACGATCCATTTGTTATTTTTCGTCTGGAAACGGAATTCGCATATCTTTGCTTCCTTGGTCGCCAGCAAGAGATGAAAGTGGTCAATGACAGTTTGGCGATCTTCGGGATGAATCTCGGCAAAGGTGAGCTGACGGCAATGTTCACTCGTTTCGATTACGCGTGAGTGTGAAGGGGAGAGATAGAGGATATCCCCGTTTTTGTCCGTAATCAGAATAAGATCATCTGTGTATTCTGAGATGATTTTGTTCGTATTCTCGCTTTTAAATAAGGCGGCCTCTGAGTATTTGCGTTCGGTGATATTTCGCGAGACTAACATGACGTTTTGGACGTCCCCTACCGCGTTTAAAATGGGGATACCGCGTGTTTCGAAGGAGACCTCGTTTCCATTCCTATCCATAGAGCGCGTCTCGAAATGAACGGGTTGTTTCGTTGCCATGATCTCTTGAAATTTGTCCCGGAACATAGGGATATCCTCTGGATGTGTGAGCTGCAGATTGTTAGGGGAAGTAACCTCGGCTGGAACAAATCCCAATTGCTCGATTGATGGGGAGGCATAGATGCGTCGCATGGATAAATCATAAATCGTCACGATATCCTGGGTATGATCGATGAGGAGACGATATTTGGCTTCGGTTTGACGCAAGGCCTCTTCAATTTTTTTGCGGTCGGAAATGTCACGGGTAATGCAGGAAGCACCAATAATTTTTCCTGTTTCGTCTTTGATTGGAGCAGCTGACAGAATGACATCCATCTTCGTGCCATCTTTTCGCTGCCTGATGGTTTCGTAATTGGTTAGTAATACACCCATGCTCCTGACCGCATCAAATAACTGTTTGGTCTCGCTCTTGTACTCTTCTGGAATAAAGCAGAGCGGTGAAGCGTAAATCTCCTCCATGGACCAACCGTAGTATTGCTCAAACGCATGATTCACCAAGACGATATTGTTATCGAGATCACTAATCGAGATGGCATCCGTCGTAAAATGAAAAAATGCTTTTAATATTTGATCTGGAAATAACACTTGTGTGATTTCCTTTTTTGAGCGTTTCTTTTTCCATAAGAAAGGGGTTTTAAGCTTGTTCATCAGATTCCCCCGCATAGTCTATCGAGTATTTGAGTGAGATAGCGTTGTCGTAACTATTCGAGATATAGGAGCCATTTTCCTATCAAAATTTGGAATCGTTTGTTATTCTATAATGAATTGGTTATGCCTGAAGGTTCTGACTCGCATGGAAATCAGCTATAATGAGAGTTAGAAAAAAGTCGGGGGTGTATGCATGACAACGGGTTTTATCGTTGCGCTGGTGCTCATTTTTATTGTCATCATCGGTGTGACGATTTTGGTTACAAACAAAGCTTATTCACGTAAACCAGAACAAATAGATCCGATTCTGCCCAGTAAGGATACTGCTGGTAGTAAGGAACTCGATCAATAATGCCAGCAGGCAAAAGAGCAGGAGTGGTTATCTTAACCACTCCTGCTTTTTTTATAGCCTACAGTTTGGAGAAACGCTCTACGATGTCATCAACAAGCAGTTCAGCAGAAAGGATACCGCCGCCTACGTTCCAGATCACTTCGTCAACTTGGAATGCCTTATTGTTTTTCGCGACATTTAGCTTTTGATAGAGTGGATCTTTCATCCATTCCTCAGTGTATTTATTCGCAGATCCATCACCGGAATAATCGCCGATCCAGTAAAACATAACGTCGCCATCCATTTCGGAGATGAGCTCTTTGGGAATGTCTTTTTTGAACTCATCGATGTCTTGGGAGGCTGGTCGAGCAAAGCCGAGCTGGCTCAGAACAACGCCAGAGAAGGTGTCTTTCAAGTAAAGACGGGTTGTGCCTGCTACAAAACGAGCGACAGAGACTTTCATCTTCGTCTTGTCACCCAGTTTTCCTTTTGCATCCTCAATCTTCTTATCGAAATCAGCCATTAGCTTGTCGCCTTCAGCTTTTTTATTCAGCGCTTCTGAGTAAAGGGCAAAGTTGATTTTCCATCTGCCTACGAGATCCTCGGAGAAGACGGTTGGAGCAATCGCGGAAAGCTGAGCGTATACTTTTTCTTGCCCTTGGCGTCCTTTCGTTCCCAGAATCAGGTCTGGCTTCAGGCTGGCGATCAGCTCGACGTTTGGTTGATTCTCATCACCCAATTCAACTGCATCCTTCATTTTTTCTTTAATATGTGGATGCCATGGGTCACCGGGTTTACCGAGGCCACTCATGACAGCCCCAACTGGCGTAATCCCTAATGCGAGAACAGCCTCTGTGCTTTCACTGGTGAGAGTGACGACACGTTGAGGAGTTCCTTTTATTTTTGTTGACCCCATAAAGTGTTTTACTTCTCTCTCTTCAGACGCTGCCGGTGCTGATGGAGTTGTTGACGCGGCTGGTGTAGAAGAAGACGAGTCGGATGAAGGCGTTGCCTGTCCTCCGCAACCTGTTACGAGCATCACAGCGGAAAGCATAGCCCCGAGCATCAAACGCAGGGAAGTTTTGCGCATGATGGAAAATCCCCCTTTAACTGATAATGATTATCATTTTTCTTCACTACTTTATATGCTTATATGACAATGTGTCAATATATTTTTTGGAACCAGAGGAAAACTATAGATATTACTGTGCTGATTTTCCAATAGCGATAATAAAAATCAATATCATTGACTAGCCCTATCCGCAAGCTTAGACTGATTAGTGGGAGAAACTTACATACATAGGTAGCGAATAGACAGAATAGGTAGAATGCAACGGAAAGAAGGGAACAGGCGTGAATGTGATTTTGTCCAGCCGACTGCAAAAGACTACTGTACTCATAGCAGGGCTTGTTGTCCTGGCAGTCGTGATGGTGGCTAGTATTCTTTTCGGAATCAATCGGTATTCATTCACTACTGCAGTAGAGGCATACACTCAATTTTCCGGTTCGGAGGAACATTTGATTATTACGACTTCCCGAATGCCGCGTACACTGACAGCGGTAGCAGTGGGGAGCAGCCTCGCTGTAGCAGGTGTTTTGTTGCAGGCGTTGACTCGGAACCCTCTGGCTTCACCGTCTCTTATCGGCGTGAACGCTGGAGCTGCAGCAGCTATTGTGACGACGATTGTTGTTTTTGGCTCGCAATTTCCAGTGTCGCAAATGATGTGGGCAGGATTTATCGGAGCGGGTGTGACTGCTCTGCTTGTATACGGATTGGCCTCCGCTGGGCGGGGAGGCATGACTCCGATTAAGCTGACACTTTCGGGTGCAGCGGTTGCCGCTTTTGCTTCGTCTGTGACTTCGCTGTTTATGCTGTTGCAAGAAAAGACGATGACAGAGGCCTTTTACTGGTTAGTTGGTTCTGTGGAGGGGAGACAGCTCGATCATTTTTTTATGATCATTCCTTATTTGCTAGTAGGCTGGTTAGGCGCTATGGTACTGACTGGCTCGTTAAACTTGATGGTACTTGGTGATGATGTAGCGACTGGCCTGGGCCAGAAGATTATCTTGGTAAAAGCTACTGCGTTATTGCTCGTGGTGCTCTTGGCAGGTGGGAGTGTCGCGCTCGCTGGACCAATTGCATTCGTGGGCATCATCATCCCGCATCTATGTCGTTTCTTAGTCGGGCTTGATCACCGATGGTTGATTCCCTATTCAATTGTTTTCGGCGGAGCTTTTCTGGTTTGCGCTGACTTGCTTTCTCGCCTTGTATTGATGCCCATGCGTCTGGAAGTACCAGTAGGCGTAGCAACGGCTATGATCGGAGTGGCTTTTATCATCCCGCTGGTCAGGGGGAGGGCGTATGCATAGACATGTAGTCATTCGGTCCAAAAAGCCAGCGCTCTCGTTTCATGTAGATAAGCGGGCTTTGGGAATTAATTTCATACTATTTTTGCTGTTATCTGTTGTGATTGTATTGAGTATTGGCTTAGGAAGCTTGCATATTCCTGTGTGGGAGGTCGTCAAAGCTTTTGTGGGAGCGGGCAGTGAACAGAATGAATTGATCGTGCTCGATTGGCGATTGCCTCGTGTTGTCGTTTCAGTCATGGTGGGGGCTTCCCTGGCGGTATCGGGGGCTATTTTGCAGTCCTTGGTACGAAATCCGTTAGCTTCGCCTGATTTGATCGGGACTACAGCGGGAGCAACGGCAGCAGCGGTAGCATTTATCACATTCGCAAAAGATGTAAGTGTACAATGGATGCCATTGGTGGCCTTGATCGGTGGATTGTTAACCGCGACGCTTACGTATCTCACTGCGTGGAAAGAGGGAGTCTCCCCTTTTCGCCTCGCGCTTGTCGGTGTATGTATCTCGGCAGGCATGGGGGCATTAACGATCTTTTTCCTGGTGATCACCCAAACCCACAAAGCCTCAAATGCACTCGGGTGGATGACTGGAACTGTGTACGGTATGTCGTGGGTAAATGTCATGACATTGCTTCCGTGGACCGTTTTGTTTCTTGGCGCTACGATTTTCCAAATCCGTTATTTGAATGCCCAGGAGCTCGGTGATGATATCGCCAAAGGCATTGGCGTAGCGATTGATAAGAAGCGATTGCTCTTGATTGCGATCAGTGTGGCTTTGGCAGGTGCTGCGGTTGGTGTAGCAGGAGGAATTAGTTTTATCGGGTTGATGGCCCCACATATTGCGCGTAGGTTAGTAGGTTCTGCGTACGGTTACTTGCTGCCGGCTTCCGCTGTTTTGGGCGGGATGCTTGTCGTCTTGGCCGATTTGATTGGGAGAACGGTGTTTTTACCGCATGATTTGCCAGCTGGGATTTTTACCGCAGCGATTGGAGCGCCGTTCTTTGTTTATCTTTTGTATAAAACAAGGAATCATCAGTAGGAAATGGAAGTGTGAGTATCAATAGTTGAGTGAGAACCCTGAAGGAGAGAATGCTTCAGGGTTCTTTGTGTTTACTATCTGTCAATTTTTTACAAAATATTACACGATTCGAATTTACAAAACACTTTAAATAAGGTGAAAAATAGTATAAGTTATATTTATGATAACTAATGGGACTAATAGTTAATTTACTTTGTGAATGGGAACCCAGTTTTAAACGGAGAAAGCAAAGAACAATAATATCAGTCATTGTTCTATAAATGTAAACATCATTAATCATCAAATTATTATTTTGGTGAGAAAGCAAGACAGAGAGACACTAAAAAGCCACTTTCGTATTAAGGGCAATACAACTTTATCAGTAAATATCCCTGAGGAAGGGAATTATTACATCTACATTGTATCTGCAGATGCAGCATTTGATACGACCCCAATCAACCCTATGCCTTACACATTTAAAGCTATTTTTAAGTAGTAATTTCAAAAGTGATTTAAAAGTGACTTACTATACGTAGCACTCGAAGAACGGCCCTTTTACCCGGGGCTGTTTTTTGTTTTGATAGGTTAGTTGAGTGGAAATCAAACATGTGGATTCAAAAAAGCGACCTCTTGAAATTCAAGAGATCGCTTTTGGTTTGAAAGTATGGTACGCCTGAAGGGAATCGAACCCCCGCACATGGTTCCGGAGACCATTGCTCTATCCACTGAGCTACAGGCGTATATTGTGACGACAACTTTTATTATAAAACATCGAGATTCTCAATGCAAACGAAAAAAAGTAGTTCAGCAGAAAAAACTAGCGATAAAATAAGCGAAAGTGAAAAAGTCCAATGGTGAAGATCTTTCGACATTTTTTGTGTTCTGTTTCATCAATTTGGCAGGAAAATTGCATGAGAGAACGAATATAATGAAAATAAAGAGTCATCGAGCAGCATGAGCAAGTGCGAAGGAGGCGAGCTTCATGAACATGGGATTGGGGTTATTTCAAGAACAAACACTGAAATTAGTGATGACGCCGGAATTACGCCAAGCGATTACCATATTGCAGTATTCAGCCATTGATCTCATCTCCTATTTGCAGGATCAGGCTAATGAAAATCCTGTTTTCGACCTTGAAGTGGCTGGAGAAGTCGCTTCTGCAAAAGCAGAGAAGCCAGCTCCTGAGATTGACTGGAAAGAAATTGTGGGCAATCGCGCGACAGGTGAGTACGGTTCGTCGAAAAATGAAAGCACTTACAATCCGCTGGATTACGTCCAGCAAGGTGCGGAGACGCTGTACGAACATCTGGAGCGTCAACTCGGCTATGTAAAAGGGTTCTCGTCGCTGCAAAAACAGATTGCTCTCTTTTTGATCGGGAATTTGGATGAGAAGGGATATTTGGAAATTACACTGGAGGAAGCAAGTGAGCGCCTGGGCGCTGAAATGCTCGAGATTGAGGACGTGTTGTCCGTTTTGCAGCATTTTGATCCAGTAGGCGTAGCTTCACGCAGCCTGGAAGAATGTCTTTTGCTGCAGCTTGAGCATTTGGCACTCGATGATGAAAAGATCGTGCAGGTCGTTCGTAACCACCTGCAAGATTTGGCGGACAATCGCTATCAGCGGATCGCAGAAAAAATCGGATGTACACCGCAAGCGGTACAGACGATGGCAGATTTGATCCGTACGTTGAACCCGCGTCCAGGGGGGACCTTTTCTTCCGTAGAGACAAGATATGTCATTCCAGATGTGACGGTAGAAAAGGTCGGGAATGATTATGTAGTATTGGTTAATGATGTTGCTGCACCGCGGCTGAAAATCAACAGCTTCTATGAAAAAATGCTGAGCCAGCAAAAAAGTCAGGATGAAGCGAAACAGTTCATTCACGATAAGCTGAATGCCGCCATGTGGCTGGCAAAAAGTTTGGAGCAGCGCCGCTTGACGCTCATGCGTGTAACACAGGCCATCCTCGATATGCAACGGGAGTTTTTTGATCGGGGGATTCATTATTTAAAGCCTATGACGCAAAAGGAAATAGCAGAGCGGGTCGGCCTGCACGAATCAACGATAAGCCGGGCAACCAGCAACAAATACGTCCAGACACCGCGCGGAATCTTTGAGTTGAAGTATTTCTTTACGTCAGCACTCTCTACTTCCAGCGGGGAAGCGACTTCTTCTGAGAGTGTTAAACGCAGAATCAAAGCACTGATCGAGCAAGAAGATCGGAAAGCTCCGTTATCTGATCAAAAGCTGGGTGAGATGCTGCTTACAGAGGGGATTGAGATCTCCCGCCGAACGGTTGCCAAGTACCGGGAAGAAATGCTGATCCCATCGTCGGCTAAACGAAAGAGGTTTTAATGAGAATGAATGAAAAAACGTTTGAAATTGTCTTGTACGGACGAAATAAGTGTCATTTGTGCGACGAGGTGGAGCTCTACATCCGTTCTCTGGCGGAGGAGTTCCCCCTTCGTATGCGCATGGTTGATATTGAAAGTGATCCGGCTTTGCATGAGGAAATGATGTTTGTCATTCCCGTAGTCGAGATAGATGGAGAGATCGTGTTTCGTTCCATAACGCATGTGGTGACGCTAAAAGAGCTGCACGAGGAACTACATAGACGTACCGCTCTATCATAAATTGATTGCTATGGTATTGGCTGTTTTTTAGCTTTAGAAAGTACCGATGAACCAACAAAGCTGGTGAGAAGAAAAAGCACAGGGCTCGTAGACCTTGGCATCGCCAGCCCAGTCGGAACTTCCAAAAGGGGACCTACTTGTCGAACACTTCTTCTCTGAGAAACTTCCGCCCGTAGGGTGGCTTTGGCTCAACGGTCCCCTTTTGGAAGTGAAGACGGACAGTGAATCTCCCCTGCTAGCGTGTCAGAGTCGAAGAGAACTGTGCTTTTTCTTCGGTAGAGGGGAACTTGCAAGATATGGTTAAATATGATACATTCAAGTTGTAGCAAGTGATCTTTTTTTTGCACCAAGTGGGACAAAAAATGTATATACAGGGACATTAAACGTCCCGATCAACAATTTGTAACCAAGGAAGAAGGTAAAATGCGACGTTTACTGGAACTGCAACAAAAATTGTTGCCTGACTTGATTCAAGTTTTGCGTCAGCGGTACATGTTGCTCCGATCCATCTATCATTTGCAGCCGATTGGCAGAAGAGGTCTTGCTCAAGCCATGGATACCACTGAGCGAATTTTGCGGGCAGAAGTGGAACTGCTAAAAGAAACGGGGCTCCTTCATGTAACAGCTGCGGGAATGAGCCTGAGTGAAGAAGGACAACAAGTCTTGGACGACATGGAGCCTCTCGTCGGAGAGCTATTCGGCCTTACTGACTTGGCAGAGCGCCTGCAAAAAAAGCTGGGCATAGCAGAAGTCATTGTGGTACAGGGCAATGCAGACCAGTCACCTTGGGTAAAGGAAGAGCTGGGACGGGTAGGGGCACGGGTCCTCAAACAGGTCGTGCAAGAAGGCGACATTGTAGCGGTAACAGGTGGTTCATCCATCGCCAGCGTAGCAAGTCATCTGACGCCTTCTGCTTCGTTCAAAAACGTTCAGTTTGTCCCTGCTCGCGGTGGATTGGGAGAACGCGTAGAGCTGCAAGCGAACACGCTCGCTTCCGCCATGGCAGCGAAAACAGGTGCTTCTTATCGGCTTCTTCACGTACCGGATCGCCTCCATCCAGAAGCCTTGCAGACATTGGTCAAAGAGCCACAGGTACAAGATGTGCTGTCACTCTTGGGCGAAACTCGAATCGTTTTACATGGAATCGGGGATGCCGTCACGATGGCGAGAAGGCGGAATTATTCGGAGGAAGAACTCGTGGAATTAGTGGAGACGGGTGCTGTATCAGAAGCATTCGGATACTACTTTAATGAAGCGGGAGAAACGGTCCACAGAATGCCGACAATTGGTTTACAGCTAGAGGAAGTGCACAAGGCAGAAACAGTGCTCTCTATTGCGGGGGGCGAAAGCAAGGCAAAAGCGATTCTTTCCTTTGCTAAGCAATCGTGTCAGAATGTACTCATTACGGACGAAGGGGCAGCTTATACGCTGTTGTCCGCACGATTGTAACGGAAGGAAGTCGGTCGCATGTCTATCACATCGGTAACACCCATCTTGGCAATGATCGCTGGTATCATTTTGAGCCTATCGCTCGGTTTTCCGATCGCATGGGGGATTGTTTTTGCGATCTTGGTCACACTGGTTAGTGTAAAAAGATTGGGTTATCCGTGGAAGCAACAGTTCGTGTTTGGCTGGGAAGGTGTCCAAAAGGCAAAGCCCGTCCTTACGATTCTGTTTTTAGTAGGACTCTTGATTCCTCTATTAATGATGGGAGGAACCATTCCCGCCATCATTTACTATGGATTATCGATTGTGAATGTCGAGTATTTGTTCGTTCTCTCTTTTCTGTTGACCGCAGGCGTCAGTTATTTATTGGGTACATCAATCGGTACACTGAGTACGATTGGGCTGTCCTTGATGGGCATAGCACATGCTGCAGGGATATCACCTGCGATCGTAGGAGGCGCGCTCATCTCTGGAGCGATGGTGGGGGAACGTTTCTCACCGATATCCAGCAGTCGATTACTGGTGCTTTCCAATGTCGGTATGACAGAAGAGCAGGAAAGAAGAATACGGCGTCCTGCTTTGCTTACGGTAGCGATTTGCGCGTTACTTTTCCTGATCCTTGATCTGTTTCGACCTCAAGCGAACTCGACGGATACCATTCAAATGTACCAGGAGCTGTTAGTCAGTCATTTTTCTGTACATTGGCTGCTCATGCTGCCTCTCGTGGTGTTAATTGCCTCTTTTGCACTGAGAGTAAAAGCGGTGAAGGCATTGTTTTTCGGTATCGGAGCCAGTGCGATTCTAGTCGGGATCAATGGGAATTTGGATGTGAAGACGTTTTTTACATCGATGCTAGTTGGATTTGAGCTTCATTCAGGAACGCCGCTGGATCAACTGGTCCATGGGGGCGGGATGTTCGCCATCTTCAGTGTTCTGGCGTTAATCATTCTCGCAGGCTTTTTAAACGGCATTTTGAACAGAGCCAATTTATTAACTCCCATCGTAGACAAAATGATGGGGCATACAAAAAATAAGACGGTATTGGTAGCGAAAGCAGCGGCATTGTCGTTGTTAGTGGTCATCATCAGCTGTAACCAAACCATTCCGATTCTGGTTCTCGGCTCGACTCTTCTCGGGAGGTTCTCCCAATGGGAGGGAGGGCGTGAGCTGTTGGGCAAGACGATGCTGGACTCCACAGTTGTTATGCCTGTGCTGATCCCATGGAACGGTCTATCGATGATGATGGCGCTCACGTTAGGTGTTTCGACGATTCAAACATTGCCCTTTGTGTTTTTTCCAATCTTATTACCGATTGTTACGATATTATCGACCCGCTGGTTTTCGCCAGAGGGCAGGTTTCTCACGATGAAGAATAAAGCTAGCTAATGAGCAGGAGGTATACATTATGGTAAAAGTAGGTATTAACGGATTTGGTCGTATCGGTCGTAACGTATTTCGTGCAGCACTGAACAATCCGAATGTAGAAATCGTGGCGGTCAATGACCTAACAGATGCGCACACACTGGCGCACCTTTTGAAATATGACACGGTTCATGGCGTTTTGAACGTGAGTGTTGAAGCTTCTGAAAACACGCTCATCGTAGACGGAAAAGAAATAAAGGTATTGGCAGAGCGCGATCCAGCTCAACTGAAGTGGGCAGATTACGGTGTTGAAATCGTAGTGGAATCAACTGGACGATTCACGAAGCGCGAAGATGCAGCGAAGCACCTGGAAGGTGGCGCGAAAAAAGTCATCATCTCCGCTCCTGCAACAAATGAAGACATTACAGTCGTAATCGGTGTAAACGAAGACAAGTACGATCCAGCGCAACACACTGTGATCTCCAACGCATCCTGCACAACGAACTGCTTGGCACCATACGCGAAGGTTCTCAATGAAAAATTCGGGATCGTACGCGGTTTGATGACAACCGTTCACTCTTACACCAATGACCAACAAATTCTCGACCTGCCGCACAAAGATTTGCGCCGTGCCCGTGCAGCTGCGGAAAACATCATTCCAACCTCTACAGGAGCGGCAAAAGCGGTAGCACTCGTACTCCCTGAGCTGAAAGGCAAGCTGAATGGTTTCGCTATGCGCGTACCAACTCCAAACGTATCCGTAGTGGACTTGGTTGTTGAGCTGAAGACAGACGCAACTGTTGAAGAAATCAACAACGCGCTGAAAGAAGCGGCAGAAGGCCCTCTCAAAGGCATTCTCGGCTACTCCGAAGAGCCGCTCGTTTCCTCTGATTACAATGGAAACCCTGCATCCTCCACAATCGATGCTTTGTCTACAATGGTACTGGAAGGAAACATGGTAAAAGTCGTTTCCTGGTACGATAACGAGTGGGGTTACTCCAATCGTGTCGTAGACTTGTGTCATTATGTTGCACAGCGCGGCTTCTAACACGTAAAATAGAACTGTTGTGGAAAAAAAGGGAGAGCAATCTCCCTTTTCCCATATCTTTTTTCCGAATAAAAAGCCAATGATTTGGGAGGATCGTTCATGAACAAGAAATCTATCCGCGATGTTGAGCTGGCAGGCAAGCGCGTATTCTGCCGTGTCGACTTTAACGTGCCGATGCAGGACGGGGTAATCACCGACGATACACGCATTCGTGCTGCTGTACCAACCATCCGTTTCATGATGGAGGCAGGAGCCAAAGTAATCCTGGCGAGCCATTTTGGTCGTCCTAAAGGCCAAGTGGTGGAAGAGATGCGTCTTACTCCTGTCGCAGCCCATTTGTCCTCGCTCTTGGGCAAGGACGTGCGTAAGCTGGAGGATTGCCAAGGTGCTGACGTAGAAGCGGCAGTAGAACGAATGGAGTCTGGCGACGTCATCCTGTTGGAAAACGTGCGCTTCCATGCGGGAGAAGAAAAGAACGATCCAGAACTGGCGAAAAGCTTTGCGGCCTTGGCTGATCTGTTTGTCAATGATGCATTCGGGACAGCTCACCGGGCACATGCTTCTACAGCGGGAATCGCTGAGTACATACCAGCAGTTGCAGGCTTGCTAATGGAAAAGGAAATTCGCTTCATGGGCGGAGCCTTGTCCAATCCGGAGCGTCCGTTTACAGCGATTGTCGGCGGTGCAAAAGTAAAAGATAAAATTGCTGTCATTGAAAATTTGTTGACCAAAGTCGATCACCTGATTATCGGCGGCGGAATGGCGAATACATTCCTCAAAGCACAAGGTTATGGCATTGGTGCTTCTCTGTGTGAAGACGACAAGCTCGACCTCGCACGTACGTTGATGGAGCAGGCAAAAGAGCGCGGCGTTCAATTGCTGATGCCAGTTGATGTTGTGGTAGCTGACCGTTTTGCGGCAGATGCAGAAAAGCAGGTTGTAGCAATTGATGCGATTCCAGATGGCTGGATGGCACTCGATATCGGTCCAAAAACAGTGGAACAGTACCACAGCGTCATTGTAGATTCGAAAACGGTTGTATGGAACGGTCCGATGGGCGTATTTGAAATGGATGCTTTTGCAGGCGGTACGATTGGCGTAGCCAAGGCGATGGCAGCATGCAGCGGAACGACGATCATCGGTGGCGGTGATTCCGTAGCGGCTGTGGAAAAAGCAGGCGTAGCCGAGCAGATGACACACATTTCTACAGGCGGCGGAGCGTCCTTGGAATTCATGGAAGGCAAGGAACTGCCAGGCGTAGCTGTGTTGGCAGATAACCAATAAGAGCGAAGAGGGGGAGTTTGCATGCGAACACCAATTATCGCGGGGAACTGGAAGATGTTCAAGACGATGGACGAGGCAAGAGCGTTTGCGCAGGAAGCCAAGGCAAGCAATAATACTTCCGGAGTACAAAAAGTCATTTGCGCACCTTTTACAGCGTTGACTGCACTTAAAGAAGAGCTGGCGGGCACGGATATTGCCATCGGTGCGCAAAACATGCATTTTGAAGAGCAAGGTGCATATACAGGCGAAATCAGCGCGTCCATGCTGAAAGAAATCGGTGTGGAGTACGTGATTCTTGGTCACTCCGAGCGTCGTCAATATTTCAATGAAACAGATGAGACGGTGAACAAAAAGGTTGTAGCCGCATTAGCAGCAGGTCTCGTACCGATTGTGTGCGTAGGCGAGAGTCTGGAGCAGCGGGAAGCGGGCGAGACAGCTAACGTAGTCCGTACGCAGACTGAAGGTGCTTTTGCTGGAGTAGATGCTGCACAAGTGGCGGATACCGTTATTGCATACGAGCCGATCTGGGCGATTGGCACAGGCAAGTCTTCCACGGCAGAGGATGCTAATGAAACGATTGCCATTATTCGTAGCGTAATCGGTGAACGCTTCGGACAAGCGACAGCGGAGAAAGTGCGCATTCAATACGGCGGAAGCGTAAAGCCGGAAAACATCGCAAGCTACATGGCACAGCCTGACATTGACGGAGCATTGGTCGGTGGAGCGAGTCTCGTAGCGAATAGCTACTTGCAGCTTGTGGCAGGAGCAACGTCGCGATAGGAGGAGAAAGCAATGGCACAAAGACCAAAACCGGTTGCCCTTTTGATTGTGGATGGTTTTGCTCTGCGGAACGAAACGTATGGAAACGCAGTAGCGCAAGCCAACAAGCCGAATTTTGACCGTTACTGGAACCAATACCCTCACGCGACACTAGAGGCAAGTGGGTTGGCTGTTGGGCTGCCAGAAGGACAGATGGGGAACTCCGAAGTAGGCCATCTCAATATCGGGGCAGGGCGTGTGGTTTATCAGGATTTGACGCGCATTACCAAGTCGATTAAAGAAGGCGCTTTTTTTGAGAACGAAACACTGATTGCTGCTTTCCAGCACGCGAAGCAAAACGGCAAGCAGCTCCATCTGTTCGGACTTTTGTCCGATGGTGGTGTACACAGTCATATTGACCACCTGTTTGCGATGCTCGAGTTGGCGAAAAAGCAGGACTTTGCGGATGTGTTCATTCACGGTTTCCTCGATGGCCGCGATGTATCGCCTGACAGTGCAGTGCGTTATATCGAGCAGCTACAAGCCAAAATCGCTGAACTGGGTGTTGGCCATATTGCTACCGTACAAGGTCGCTACTATGCAATGGATCGTGACAAACGCTGGGAGCGCGTAGAGAAGGCGTATCGCGCCATGGTGTATGCAGATGCTCCGGCTTATCGTGATCCGGTTCAGGCGGTTAAGGAATCCTACGAAAAGTCCATTATGGATGAGTTCGTCATGCCAACCGTGATTCTCGATGAAAACGGAAAACCAGTGACGACCGTTCAAAGCGGCGATTCGATTATTTTTTATAATTTCCGCCCGGATCGTGCGATTCAAATGTCGCAGGCATTTACGAATGAAGATTTCCGTGGATTTGACCGCGGAGATGAGCGCCCGCGCGATCTGCATTTTGTGTGCCTGACGCATTTTTCCGAGACGGTTAACGGGTATGTTGCTTACAAGCCTTCCAATCTGGATAACACATTGGGAGAGGTGCTTTCCCAGCATGGCTTGAAGCAGCTGCGCATTGCCGAGACGGAGAAATATCCGCATGTAACGTTCTTCTTTAGTGGCGGGCGTGAGAAAGAGTTTCCTGGTGAGAAGCGCATCCTGATTCCTTCGCCAAAAGTGGCGACGTACGACCTGCAGCCGGAGATGAGTGCACCAGAGCTAACAGACGCTGTTGTCGCTGAGATCGAGGCAGACAATTTTGACGCGATCATCCTGAACTTTGCCAACTGTGACATGGTTGGTCATTCCGGTATGATGGAGCCAACAATCAAAGCAGTCGAGACGGTGGATGCATGCTTGGGCCGAGTAGTCGATGCCATCGTAGCAAAAGGCGGCGTAGCCGTCATCACAGCTGACCATGGCAACGCGGATCTGATGCTGGATGAAGCGGGACGACCAATTACTTCACACAGTACGTATCCGGTGCCTGTCATTGTGACAAAAGACGGGGCTGCCCTGCGCGAAGACGGTATTTTGGCCGACTTGTCGCCAACGCTTTTGGAGCTTTTGGGAGTAGCGCAACCGGTTGAAATGACAGGTAAATCGTTACTTGCAAAATAGGCTTCACTGGGACACACTGTAAGGGTAGCTTGGTGTTTAAATCGAAATAGATTGTAGATGCACTTGAAAAAAGGAGATGGACGAGAAATGGCAATGATTACTGACATTTATGCACGCGAAATTATGGACTCCCGCGGTAATCCAACTGTGGAAGTAGAAGTATATCTCGAAGATGGCTCGATGGGTCGCGCAGATGTTCCATCTGGAGCGTCTACAGGTGCGTATGAAGCGGTTGAGCTTCGCGACGGTGACAAATCCCGTTACTTGGGAAAAGGTGTTCTGAAAGCCGTAGAAAACGTGAATGAAATCATTGCTCCTGAACTGATCGGCATGGATGCCCTGGATCAAGTTGGCATCGATATGGCGATGATTCAGCTCGACGGCACGCCAAACAAAGGCAAGCTGGGCGCAAACGCGATTCTCGGTGTGTCCATGGCAGTAGCACGTGCGGCTGCAGAATCTCTCGGCGTTCCTCTCTACAACTACCTCGGCGGCTTCAACGCGAGAATGCTGCCAGTTCCTATGATGAACATCCTGAACGGTGGTAAGCACGCAGACAACACCGTAGACATTCAGGAATTCATGGTTATGCCAGTAGGTGCTACTTCCTTCAAGGAAGCGCTGCGTACAGGTGCGGAAATTTTCCACTCCCTGAAAAAAGTATTGGGTGAAAAAGGCCTGAGCACAGCAGTAGGGGATGAGGGTGGTTTTGCTCCAAACCTGAAATCCAACGAAGAAGCGATCACAACCATTTTGGATGCGATCAAGGCAGCAGGCTATGAGCCAGGAAAAGACGTGTTCCTTGCGTTGGACGTAGCAGCTACGGAAATGTTCAAAGACGGCAAATACCACTTCGAAGGCGAAGGCGTTGTGAAAACAACAGAAGAAATGATCGCGTTCTACGAAGATCTGGTAAACAAATACCCAATCATCTCCATCGAAGACGGTCTGTCTGAAGATGACTGGGATGGATGGAAAGCGCTGACTGACAAGTTGGGCAGTAAAGTTCAGCTGGTAGGTGACGACTTGTTCGTAACCAACACCGAGCGTCTGGCTCGCGGAATCGAGACCTCTACAGGTAACTCCATTCTGGTAAAAGTAAACCAAATCGGTACGCTGACAGAAACCTTCGAAGCTATCGAAATGGCGAAGCTGGCTGGTTATACTGCGGTGATTTCCCACCGTTCTGGTGAAACCGAAGACTCCACAATCTCTGATATCGCAGTGGCTACAAATGCAGGTCAAATCAAGACTGGTGCGCCTTCACGTACAGACCGCGTAGCGAAGTACAACCAATTGCTGCGTATTGAAGACGAACTGGCTGATACAGCTCGCTTTGGTGGTCGTTCTGCATTCTACAACTTGAAGAAATAAGCTTGCATGCGGCAGTCCAGGACGCAAAAAAGTCCGGGACTGCCGCTGTTTTTTGGATGAAAGACATATGCCACCAGAAGCCTCGATTCGTTGCGCGTTCAAGCTTTTGCCTACGAAAAAAAGACTGCCCATACCACGCGATGGACAGTCTTTTTGTTGTTTGAGGCTTATGACATGGCGAATGCTTTTCGTTCGGTCTGCACAGTCCCCAGACGGCTTTTACTGTACGGGATGCACATAGGAGTTCCGTACAGCGGGTCTTGTGTAATTTGGCAATCCATATCGAAAACCGTACGGACAAGGTCGGTCGTCAGGACTTCGTTCGGAGCCCCTTCCGCCACGACGGTCTGATTGTGAACGGCAACGATATGATGGGCATAGCGGCAAGCGAGATTTAGATCGTGGAGAACCATGACGATGGTGCGCTGTTCCGTTTGATTCAGTTCGAACAACAGATCCAAAATCTCAATCTGATGCGACATATCCAAATAAGTCGTAGGCTCATCCAGCAAAATGGTTTCGGTTCCTTGAGCGAGCGTCATCGCAATCCAGGCGCGTTGACGTTGGCCGCCAGAGAGACTGTCGACGGCGCGGTTAGCCATATCTGTGAGTTGAGTAGCTGCTAATGCTTTGTTGACCATCTGCTCGTCTTCTTCCGACCATTGCTGTAGCCAGTTTTGATAGGGATAACGTCCTTGTTTGACCAATTGCAGGATCGTCAATCCTTCTGGTGCAGATGGGCCTTGAGGAAGGATGGCAAGACGTTTGGCTACCTCTTTGGTAGAGCGTTTCGCGATCGATTCTCCTTCAAGCAGGATGGCGCCTTCCTTTGGTTTGAGTAAACGTGCCAGAGAGCGCAGTAATGTCGATTTACCACTGCCATTACTGCCGATGAAAACGGTGATTTTTCCACGTGGGATGTTTAAATCTAAAGCTTCAATGATGTTGCGTTCTCCGTACGATAACGTAAGTCGTTGGGTTTCCAAAGCTTGCATATGGGTTGGACTCCTTTCAACGTATAGGAAGTTAAAAAATATATTCAGGGTCGCATGTGGCTGTGGTGGGGAGAAGAATATTTCCAGTCTAGGCTTAGTGCTCCGTCCCGCTGAGGGTTGGACTGTCCGCTCCGAAGGGATTCGCGGGGAAACGCAAAAGTGGTAGCCGCTTCGTCGTATGGGCACGGTTGCGTTTCTTTTGCCCGTGAATCCCTTCTCCGCTCGGTAGGACTCCACAAGTCGCTACGTCTGGAAATATTCTTCTCTGGCGTTACTGATTACATTCTTCAATTTTTAAAAGGCTTTTTAAAATTCGTATAGCACGACAGCTCGTAGAGGAAACAGGAGAAATAAGCGAAGATCTTTGGTACACCGACCGAGACGGAATGCAAAAAGCGAAACACGCTCTTAAGCGTCCACCTCTGAAAGACTTCCTGAAAGAACCACTTTGGACGCGGTTTCGCTTTTTGCATGGAGTCGGGCAGTGAATCCCTCAGCGGGTGGGACAAGAATCTGAGCGTTTTCTCCTGTTTCCTCCCCACCACCACAGCGGGACAAAGTTCTTTCTTAACGATTTCGGTTTTTAAACAGTAAGTAGATGAAAAACGGAGCGCCGATGGCAGAGGTGAACACTCCTACAGGCACTTCGATTGGTGAAAAAGCCATGCGGGCAATCAAATCCGCAAGCAATACGATAGTGGCACCCAAGAAAGCCGAGAGTGTCATGGCACCGCCAAAGGACGGACCAATCAGTTGCTTGGCAATGTGTGGGGCCAGCAAAGCCACAAAGCTGATATCGCCTCCAACAGAGACGGCTGTTCCCGTCAAAGCCGCGCAAATCATGAGGAGGAGGAAGCGATCCAATTGTAAGGAACTGCCGAGACTCGTCGCCAGATCATCGCCGAGCTGTTGAATGTTCACGCGTCTTGCAAGCAAGCACGCTACGAGAATCAGTCCGACTACCCACGGCAAAATCATGAATACGTCATTCCAGTCAACGCCGTAGATGCTTCCTGTCAGCCAGAGCAATGCCTTATTTTGCAGCAAAAACGGACTGAACATGATCAGCATGGTGACAATGGCACCCGCTGCGATTTTGATTCCAACACCGATCATGACGAGACGAAGCGGCGTGACGCCTTTTTTCCAAGAGAGGGCGTATAGCAGGAATGTCGTCAATGTTGCTCCCAAAAAAGCGATGGGAGGAAGCCACTTGATGCTCACTGTTTCAAATAGCATCAAGAAGCCGACTGCAAAAACAGATGCTCCACCCGATACCCCAAGAATATCCGGGGAAGCCAATGGGTTGCGGACGAGACCCTGCATGATGGCACCAGCGACTGCGAGTGCGGCACCTACCAGAATGGCAACGACGATGCGCGGCAGGCGAAACTGCTCTACAATCAAAGCATTTTCTTCTGAACCGATTCCCAACAAAACTTTTACCACATCGAGCGGAGCGATTTTCATTTCACCCATTCCGAGACTGACAACCGCTACGGTGATGACGATCAGCAAGGCGAGTAGCGAAAACCAGAGGGTCTTTTTATGTAGCTGAAACGATGAAAAGCGCTTGCCGATGCGAAGAGACAGGTAGTCTTTCATTATTTATCCAGCCCCTTGCGTGCGACATAGATGAAGAACGGAATCCCGATCAGGGCTGTCATTACTCCAATAGGAACTTCAGCAGGCATTGCAATATAACGAGCGCCGATGTCTGCTAACAGCAGCAGGATGGAACCAAGCAGACCACTGTACAAAAGTACCCAGCGAGTGTCTATTCCGACGAGATAGCGGGCCAGATGCGGTGTGACCAAACCGACAAAACCAATAGGTCCAGCAACAGCAACTGCGCAACCGGATAAGAGAACAATGACGATTCCGACACTGAATTTGACCAATAATGTGCGCTGTCCGAGACCTTTTGCTACGTCATCACCCATCAACAACGTTTGAATCGGGCGTGCGAGGACAAATGCAGCGATCCAGGCGATGATCATATAAGGAAAGACAGTGGCTAAATACTCTAGCTTTCTGCCTCCGACTGACCCTGCCAGCCAGAAAAGCACCTCGTCTGTGGCCTTTTCATTCAGGACCATCATGCCGTGTCGGATCGAGGAAGCCAAAGCGGTGATAGCTGCACCCGCCAGAACCAGCTTCACAGGCGAAAGTCCATCTCTGCCGAATGAACCGAGCAAGTAGACGATCAAACCTGCTACAGCG
Organism: Brevibacillus sp. BD137; assembly: GCF_041644655.1. Classification (NCBI taxonomy): domain Bacteria; kingdom Bacillati; phylum Bacillota; class Bacilli; order Caryophanales; family Paenibacillaceae; genus Brevibacillus; species Brevibacillus sp. BD137. The sequence continues at coordinate 31,102 of NZ_JAOTNO010000009.1, forward strand.
GCTCCTAAAAAGGAAATCCACGTAAACTGGGTCAAGGAGCTGATCCCGACAAATGTAACAGCGAACACAACAAAAAGAGAAGCACCTGCATTAAGACCGAACAGTTCAACGTCTGCAACAGGGTTTCTCGTCAAGGATTGGAGCAGAGTTCCGGCCAAACCGAGGCAGAAACCGACCGTTAGTGCATTGAGCACACGCGGTACTCGCACTTCTTTAATGACGATGTGTTCATTAGAGCCGTTGAAATTCGTGTAGGCATCAATCGCAGTTTGCCAACTTGTGTCAACGACGCCAAAGATGAGGCTGGCATAACTAAGGTAAGTCATGAGGAGAAGGGCGAATACCAGTCCCAGAATTTTACGAAAGTTGCTAGCTAAAAAAGTATTCATGATGGCTACATCCTTATTTCTTAGATGGTTTCATAGTTAAGTGTAGAGCTACATAAAGGAAGTGTCAATGACGTTGATAGTCATTATCAATTTGTGATTGACTTTTGACAGGCAGGGGAGTAGGATAGACTCTGTCATTGATATGAATTCTCATTATAGAAAAGGGAAAGGGGTCCTTTCATCATGTTTTCTCGTACATATCGGACCGCAGGCGGTAAAGCTTTCTTTGCTGTCTTAATGGCGACCTTGTTGGTTGTTACCGGTTGCGGTACTCCGCAAGCAACTGAACAAAAGCCTGCTGATCAAGCCAAAGGCAATTCGGAGGGTTCCGGCCAAAGCTATACAGTAAAACACGCAATGGGCGAAACGACCATCAAAGGTACACCAGAACGTATCGTCATGTTGACCAACCAAGGTACTGAAACTCTGATGGCTCTCGGTGTGAAACCAGTAGGTGCTGTAGGTGCAGCTAATGATCCAACGCAATTCTACGATTTCACTAAGTCCTTCCTTGAGGGTACAAAATCAGTTGGTACAGAAGGACAACCTAATCTGGAAGCAATCGCGGCACTGAAACCTGATCTGATTCTGGGTATGAAATTCCGTCATGAAAAAATTTATCAACAATTGACTGCAATTGCTCCAACCGTATTTGTGGAGGAGCCACGCGGTGACTGGAAAGAAAACTTCTCCTTGTTCGCAGAAGCAGTAAACAAAAAGGCTGAGGGAGAAAAAATCCTCGCTGATTGGAACAAGCGCGTAGAAGAGTTTAAAGCAAAAGCGGGCGACAAGCTGAATACAAAAGTATCCGTTGTACGCTTCATGCCTGGTAAAGTTCGCATCTACTACAAAAAAACCTTCACTGGCGCGATTTTCAAAGACCTTGGCCTGGCTCGTCCAGCTGCCCAAGACAAAGATGATTTCGCAGCAGAAGTAACCAAAGAGCGCATTCCAGAAATGGACGGCGACATCATGTTCTACTTCACGTACGAAACAGGAAAAGGCGATGCTTCCAAGCTGGAGCAGGAGTGGACAAACGATTCACTCTGGAAAAACCTGAACGTCGTGAAAGCAGGCAAAGCGTTCAAAGTGGATGACACTATCTGGAATACTTCCGGTGGCGTAATCGCAGCGAATAAAGTACTGGATGAGCTGGAAGGCTACATCATCGGTAAATAATGAGAAAAGACGGGACTGATGCTCCCGTCTTTTTTGTGTGGTTACCCCGCCATGTTGTTGAAAGTTCCACGTGGGTAGTAAATGTTTACGTGATCGATGTAGATTGTGTTTGGATCATCGGTCATGATGCCTGAGAAAATGAATTTCAATTCGTAATCAGGAGTCACCTTGTAGGTGTAGATGGTTTGGCCGCCCGTTGTGGCTTTGCTTGTTGGCTCCCCAAGTGTTTTACGCACCTCGGCAAGTGTGATTGCTTGCAAGCGTGGGTCATAGGAACGAATATCGACGATCTGCATTCCTTTGTTAAAGGCAAAGACAAGATTGAGATCCCGGTACGTATTGTACGTGATGCCATTGACGAAAGAGACGACATCCGGTTTGCCCAGCTCTTTTTCCGCGTCATCGAATACATCCTTTTCTAAACGATACTGACTGCCAAAGACTTGGCCTTTCCCGGCGAGATCACGCACGCTTTGTAACAAATCGGCATTGTTCCCATAAAGCATGAGATTTTTATTTCCTTGCGGGTAATACAGCTGGTATTCAACAAGAATCAGGTCTTCCTTGCTCGTGCTTTTTGTTCCTTGGAAGATCAGCTTGACCTGATAGTTGCTCGTCACATCGTAGGTATAAATCGTCTGATCGCCAAACTCGCTGATACGGCTCGGTTTTCCCCAGCTCTTTTCGACGGCAGACAGGCTGATTTGCTGCAAGCGAGAATCTGTCCTGTGCATGTCTACGAGCTGCATGCCTTTGTTGTAGCCAAACACGACTTCTTTTTTCGGGTAGGCGGAGTAGATCAGTCCATTTGCTGTGTAGGTTTTCTCAGGCTTTCCCCAGCCCTTTTCTATATCATCTATCGTTTTTTCCAGAACGAATGGAAGGGAGATGACTCTGCCTTCTTGAGCATTTGAGCGAATTTGTGACAAGAGCTCCTCTGACTGCGGAATAGGCTGTGTTGTTACGCTGTTGTTTTGAGCTGGTCCCGGAGAAGCGGTAGGAGAGCCAGGAGCAATAGGCGCAACGGTGTCTGGCATTGCACTCTGCGGTTGATTCGTAAGGAGTGAGGCCCCCAGCCAGACGGTCACAGCAAGTACCGAGCAGAGGGCCAATCCCTTGCCAAGCGCAGAGAAACCACGAAAAGAAGCAGTCCCCCCAGATTTGCTCACATTTGTTTGGCGAATAGCAGAAACGATTTCGTGCTTTTGTTCTCCGTTCATTTTCATATCCGGCATCCCCTTCAATTTAGCTAGTAAGTCATGATCTGAATTAGATTGCATCGCCAATCATCTCCTTTTTCTCACGCTCAAGTATTTCTCTGACGGCTTTCATGGCACGGTGCAATGTCACGTTGACTTTGTTTTCGGACCACCCCAGTATTTCAGCGGTCTCCTTGGAGGACAGTCCTTTGACTCCACGCAAAATGAGTACCTCCCGAAAAGCGGGTTTTACGTCACGGATTGCATGGTAAAGTTCCTGCTGCTCCTCATGTACGTGCAGAATTTCTTCCGGTGTTTTTTCTTCCGTCTCTACATTCGCCAGCCATTTATCTGGCAGCCAGTTACGTAGACGTTGCTTTCGTTTATGATCGATGGCGGTATTCCTCGCGATCGTCAATAGCCAAGTTTTCGGTTGCGATCTGCCTTCGAATGCGTCCAGAGACCGAAGCGCTTTTAAAAAGACATCCTGAACGAGGTCTTCTACATCGCGGGTTCCTGTGTAGTAAATAAGAAATTTGTAAATATCATCGCCATAGCGCAGGAACCATTGCTCCATTAAACCGTTTTTGTCCATAGCTGAACCACCTTTTGTTCGTTCTACTTGTAATTTGACGACTCAGGGTGCATTTCATTACAAAAACAAAAAAACTGCCGGAAGCAAATGTCCGACAGTGTGTGCATTTAAGAGTGGAGCATGGAATCCCGCGTAAACCAGAGCTGATAGCTGAGCATGCTGATCAGAACTGCCGAAATGGCAGCAGAGGAGCTGAAGCTGAGCATAATGAGGATTTGGTAGCGCACGGCCTCGATGGGACTAGCACCTGCGACAATCATGCCGGTCATCATCCCTGGCAATTGGACGAGTCCAATTGTTTTCATCGTGTCAAAGGTAGGGATCATGCTCGCTTTGACGGCGCGCTTCAACACCACATGCACGGCTTGGCGAGTAGTGGCTCCCAGACACAGCAGTGTTTCAATTTCCCCACGAGAGGCTTCAACTTCTCTGTTCATATGCGTGAGAAAAAGGCTCGTGACGATCATAGAGCTGCCTATAATCATGCCGCTCATCGGAATGAGGTACTGCGGCGTGGGAGAGACAAGCCCGAGTATAACCAACAGTCCCATCGTGACGATTTGTGTTATCGCAAGTGAAAGGGAGATCCGCCAAAAGATCCCCGTTAATTGCTTCGCTCTGCTGGCAGCGTTCCACGAAGCGACCAAGATCATCATGAGAATGATCAATAATATAAACCAGACACTGTCGGCAGCAAAGACAAAATGTAGGACGTAACCGATCGCAAGCAATTGAACAGTAGAGCGGATGGTGCCAATCAAAATGTCTTTTTCCAAACCGAGCTTCTGCCAAACAGAGAGCAGGAGGGCAATGAAAACAAAGGCATAGGCAAAGAGTAGCCACATGTATGAACCCGTAAACGTATGTGTCATCGCTGTACCTCACTCAGGGCAGCATGGACATTTCCATCTTGCAAAAATTCACGAGCTTCCACGGATTGGGGCGAGTGGAAAAACGCTTCACATTCTGTGTCCTCTGCGAGCTGGTGGTTGGCCATAAACCAAATGCGCTTGCAAGCGACTCGAGCTTCTTCTAAATCATGCGTGACCCAAATTAATGTCGTGCCTGTTTGGTGGTGCAAATCGACGAGGAGCCGCTCAGCTGCCTGCTTGCTTTTCGTATCGAGGGAAGCGGTGACCTCATCTAGCAGCAGGACAGATGGCTGAAGCATCAGGCTGCGAACGAGAGCGAGCCGTTGCTTTTCACCGCCGGACAGTTGAGTGGCTGGTTTTGACCAATCGATTTCTTCCATATATAACTGCTCCATCAAGTCGGAGGCGAGCTTCTTATCAAAAGGACGCTGATGCAGGGTACTTACTGTCCGCAGGTTATCTTCCACGCTGCCTGGCAGCATAACAGCCTGCTGTGCCACATAACTGATTTTCATTCGCCACGCGCTCGGGTTCCACAGTGACAATTCTTTCTTTTCCAAGAAAACCGTACCGGCGTCAGGTTGCAGAAGACGACCTAAAATACGAAGCAAGGTGCTTTTTCCTTGGCCTGATTTTCCCAGAATTCCAATAATCGTAGGCTCCATAATGCTTGCGTTTACGTCACGGAACAACCATGTACGCGCAGGGGAGTGGATTTGTTTCCCCAAAGCTTCAATCTGGATGGTCATATGTAAAAGCCTCCCCATTAACGCGGAAAACACCGAAGAGGACAAGTCTTCGGTGTTTCTTTCTTACAGGCTATCTATGTACTTATTTTTTCTCCGACAGCCACTGTGAAACCGCTTGAATTTCTGGTTGTTTCTTTAGCATTCCAGGGGGCATGCCGCCTTTACCTTCTTTGATGATTTTAGCAATGTCGTCAGCGCTGAGCGTTGCCCCAATTTTTGTCAGGTTTGGACCTGCAATGCCTTCGAGATTTTGACCATGACAGGAAGAGCAATTTTGTTTAAATACAGCAGCAGCGTCAATTTGTGCAGTTGGTGCGCCGCCACCATTTGCTTCTTCGCCATGTTTTGGTGGGAAAATGATTGATCCTACGAGTGCAATGAGAAAAACAAGAAACAAGATACCAAACGAAGTAAAAAAGGCCTTCGCGGAATCAATTACATCGTTTTGATTCATGTCTTTTTTGTTGGACCCAGCCATCTGACAAAGACCTCCCAAAGCGAATTATAAAGTTTCATTGTAATTTTACGGCAAAAGTTTGACAATATCAAGGCGACTACCCAACAAGACAAAGAAAGTACACAATTTGCCATTTTTTCGTAAAAACACATTGCTCTTAGTCTACCTTATAACGGTCAATATTATTTGAGAGAATTTCTCTTATAATGGAAGGGTTAGCGGGTTGCTGTTACCAGACAAGTGTGTTAAAGTTGTTGTATTGGTTTTTTCCGCCTTGGAAATACGTTTTGAGGTGAATGAAAATGGCATTGGCTGCGAAAATTTTACTTGTGATCGCAAGTATTGGCTTAATTATCGTCGTGTTGCTGCAATCGGGAAAAAGTGCCGGCCTTTCCGGAGCGATTGGTGGCGGCGCAGAGCAACTGATGGGCAAACAAAAAGCCCGCGGGATTGACGCACTTTTAGGGAAACTGACCGTTGTATTTGCGGTTGGCTTCATGATTTTTGCGATTTTGCTCGGGTATTTCTTGAAAACAGGAGCGTAATAGACGAATGGCCGGAAGACAGCGAGTGCAACTTGCTGTCTTTTTCTCTATTCCGATTGCGATATGCGGGAACGGTGAATACTACATAATAGGATGGTCATAGAGAAACGCGGGAATGCCACGCGAAAAAGGAGGTTTGTGAATGGAAGATCAAGAAAAAATACTCGCGTTTATGCGAGAGCAAGCATACCACCCGATGACGGTGAGGGAACTGGAAGAAGCATTTGGAATCAAGGATTCTGCTAAGTTCAAGGAGCTTGTGAAAACACTGAATGCACTGGAAGCGAGCGGAGAGGTGATCCGCACCAGGGCGAATCGGTATGGTGTGCCTGAAAAAATGAATCTGGTACGTGGACGTCTGCAAAGTCATCCGAAGGGCTTCGGATTTGTGATCCCGGAGACACCTGACTCGGATGACGTATATGTACATGCGAATGATATGAATGGGGCGCTCCATGGCGATACGGTTTTTGTCCGCGTGGAAAAAGAAGCGGGCGGCAATCGTCTGGAAGGGCAGATCATCCGCATTGTCGAGCGCGGAATCAAGCAGGTCGTAGGGACATTTAAGGACGAGAGGCATTACGCCTTTGTGATCCCTGACGAAAAGCGAATCGGCAAAGATATTTTCATCCCGAAAGACTCCTTCAACGGAGCAGTAGATGGTCACAAGGTAGTCGTGAACATCGTTCGTTACCCAGAGGGAAGAGTGAATCCTGAGGGTGAGGTCGTCGAGATTCTTGGCCATAAGAACGATCCGGGCGTCGATATCCTGTCGATCATCCGCAAGTTCAACCTGCCAGAAGCATTTCCAGAGGACGTGTTAGCAGAGGCTGAGGCAGCACCAGATGAGATTTCCGAGGAGGAAATCAGCGGTCGTCGTGACTTGCGTGAGCGAATGATGGTTACGATCGACGGTGCGGATGCCAAAGACTTGGACGATGCCGTTTCCCTGGAGAGGCTGCCAAACGGAAACCTAAGACTCGGCGTGCATATCGCTGACGTCAGCTACTATGTTCGTGAAAAGTCTCAGCTGGACAATGAGGCGTATCGTCGCGGTACCAGTGTCTACTTAGTTGACCGCGTGATCCCGATGTTGCCACATCGCTTGTCCAACGGCATATGCAGTCTCAATCCGCAGGTAGATCGATTGACAATTTCCTGCGATATGGAGATGGATGCGGGCGGAAACACCGTCAAGTACGACATCTTTTTGAGCGTGATTCGTACAGATGAGCGCATGACGTATGCAGATGTACGTAGTATTTTGGAAGACAAGGACGAAGCCTTGACCGAGAAGTACAGCAGACTCGTCCCGATGTTTGAGGATATGAAAGAGCTGGCCTTGAAGCTGCGTAAAAAACGGATGCAGCGCGGCGCTATTGACTTCGACTTCCGCGAAGCGAAAATTTACGTCGATGAAGAGGGAACCCCTACAGAAATCGGCTTCCGTACGAGATCGATTGCGGAGCAGATCATCGAGGAGTTCATGCTCGCTGCCAACGAAACAGTGGCGGAGCATTTCCACTGGATGAAGCAGCCGTTCATGTACCGGATTCACGAAGACCCGAACGCTGAAAAGCTCATGGCCTTCATGGAGTTCATCACGAATTTTGGCTACTCGATCCGCGGGAAGGGCAATTCTGTTCATCCACGTGCGTTGCAGCAGTTGCTGGAAGAGGTAAAAGGAACGCCGGAAGAAATTATTATCAGCACCGTTATGCTGCGTTCGATGAAACAAGCGCGCTACGACGCGGAAAGCCTGGGGCATTACGGTTTGTCTACGGAGTTTTATACCCATTTTACTTCACCGATTCGCCGTTATCCCGACCTAATCGTCCACCGACGCATTCGCGAATGGATCGAGCTGGGGAACCAAATCTCAGAAAAACGTCTGGGGTACTGGGCAGAGCAAATGCCAGTAATCGCGGAGCATACGTCACAGCGTGAACGGTTGGCTGTCGATGCCGAGCGTGAAACGGACGATCTGAAAAAAGCGGAGTTCATGCTGGAGCGAGTGGGAGAAGAATTCGAAGGCGTCATCTCCAGCGTCACTTCGTTTGGGATTTTCGTCGAGCTTCCTAACACCATTGAAGGCTTGGTGCACGTCAGCTTTTTGACCGACGACTACTATCATTACCATGAGAAAATATTTGCACTGGTTGGTGAGCGTACAGGCAAGCAGTATCGGATCGGAGATGTCGTTGAGGTACGTGTAGCCAATGTCAACGTGGATGAACGCACCATCGACTTCGAAATCGTCGGGATGCCGAAGGCTGGCTTCCGAGGCAGCCGTGAGCGTACGCCTCGCGTAATAGATGGTCGCGGCGGGGATCGTAAGCCGACACGTGGCAAGCAACAAGATCGTTCACGTACAGGCCGTCCAGATCGCCCAGGCAGACCTGATCGACAAAAGGACAAAAAGCATCCAGCGGAAATCCGTCAGAAATACAAGGATCGCCGCAAAGCGGAAGGGAACAAACCACCTAGTCGTTCTGGATCGGGCAAAGCATCGAGCGGTGAAGAAGTGCTGCCAATTGGTGCGGGAGAAGGAGATACCCCAGCGAAACGCCAGAAGGGATTCTGGGAGGATCTCGTCAAGTCCAAGAAAAAGACCCGCAAAAATGTAGCCAGTCAGGTGAAACGGAAACGCCGTTAAACAGTTGTTTAAACCCCGAAAAGCACGCGGAGCGATCTGTTTCCCTTTTCGGGGTTGCCTATTTACCGGGTAAATGACTTGCCACAAAGGGCAAAATTTGCTAGACTAACTGATACGAAACGCAGTACGTACAAGTGAGGTGATCTCCATGTCAAAAGATAAGGCCGGAACCAAGACAATCGCCCAAAACCGAAAAGCGCGCCACGATTACCACATCGAGCAAGTATACGAGGCAGGCATTGAGCTGACCGGTACGGAGATCAAGTCCGTGCGTGCGGCACGTGTCCAGCTCAAGGACAGCTTCGCCCGTGTGCAGAATGGCGAATTGCTACTGTACAATGTGCACATCAGTCCTTACGAGCAGGGAAATCGTTTTAACCATGAGCCAGAGCGGACTCGCAAGCTGCTGATGCGTCGCTTGGAAATCCTCAAGGTCAATGGTCTGATTCGCGAAAGAGGGTACTCGCTGGTCCCGCTTAGCATTTATTTGAAGGGCGGCTGGGCCAAGGTCGAGCTCGCACTTGTCAAAGGGAAAAAGAACTACGACAAGCGTGAAGACCTCAAGAAAAAAGAGTCTACGCGTGATATCGAGCGTGCTCTGCGCGAACGCCAAAAAGGCTGATTGGATTGCACTGGCAGGCTTGGCAGCAATCAACGTTGAGTTTTGGTTGTCGCCTGTGCTATATTTAATAAGCAACAAAAAGCCAATACACTATTAGTACAATACAGTCTAGGTGCGGATTTAATGGCTCTTCACTTAGACTTTTTCTTACCTACCTGGGGGCGTTCTGGATTCGACGGGGATGGTAGAGCATGAGAAGCGAGCCGGGGGGCTGCGGACCTCGTCAACAACGCGGAACGCCATTAACTGGCAACAAACAACTTTCTCTCGCTGCTTAATAACCAGTGAGGCGCTACCATTCCATCGCCCATGTGGCATGACTAGCGCTCAACTTTAGTGGGATACGCCGGAGGCTTCCGCCTGGAGCCAAAGGAAGAAGATCAATCAGGCTAGGTAATGGGTCAGCGCGTCACTCCGCGAATCCGGTACCGAAATTTAAATGAGTGACTGCGCTCGGAGATGCTCATGTATCGCTGTTTTCGGACGGGGGTTCGAATCCCCCCGCCTCCACCAAATACATAAAGTGAAGCCACCTGATGAGGGTGGCTTTTTTGTGTTTTTAGAGTCCTGGCTATACAGGACGGCTTTTAGAGCTTGATATTTTTGTGCTTCTCGATGAACTGCCTAAGGTATAGCGAGGAACCTCGTGTTCTATTCGAGTCGGTTAACGCAACGGTTACGGTATGTATTCAGTATATCGCCTCTTTTTGGGGGGAAACACCGGAGACACATTGGGGTTGATCTGTCGGATGCCAGAACGTCTGTACTGGGAATTAATGAAATACTGGTCGCCTCTTTGTGATAAGGCAGTTCAGGCGATTGATAAGATAGACAAGGCTATCAGCAAGATGTCTTCCGAGCGGTCGAAGTATGGTGCCTATCATAATTCATTGGAACACATTAAGCTAACTATTCTGTAAATCTCTCTTCTACAGTAGCGAAAATCAGGGATGCGGATATGGCAAAAGATATGATGGAGATGACCAAGAATAATATGCTGATTCAGGCGATGCTGGTGCAAGCAAATCAGGCACCTGAGTCGGTTCTGCAATCGATCAGATGAGTTAAGGAGAATTGGTAGCTGTGAATTGAAGCTACCGCGAGTTCAGAATAATAATGTCGATTTGAAAGGCATGGTTCCTTATGATCCGTGCCTTTTTTGCGCTCGAAATTGCTATAGAAAAGATTTGATCGTCTCTCAATTGTTACACGATAGGTAGCAATAGAGATAAAATTTCCCGAATTGATTACATATTTGTCAGATTTCCGGTAAGATAGTACCAATGGGCTTGCTACTTATGGATCATTCCTATGAGTGGATGATAAGCAGTTTCACAATCAGGAGAATTTTCATGGTTAGAACCTACTATGCGGATGGGGGGCGAATTGCATTTCTGTTCCGAGAGTTATTTGTTATGCTGGTTGTACTATTATTTTTTATATTGCAATCGGATTACATTGGGGTTTCTTCTTCCTGTTTATCGGTGCATCATGCTTCTAGCATAGAAAATAGGAACCATATAGACGCGTTACAAAAGGCAAGTAAATCGCACAAACAAGTCTGCTGTGATTAAGAAGATAATGAGTTCATCGGATACAGTTACATCAAAGAAAGAACTTAGAACCAGAACAAAACTAACAGATGATGGAGTTATAAATATTATTATAGAAACATTGGAGCGGACTTTCAAAAGGTCCATATGACCTATTTAACAGCAAAGAGTTTGTTTACCAATGCTTCTTACTTTCTTGAAATTACAGAAGCCATCATTAAATAAAAAAATAAGGTATATATTGTATATTCGTCCTTGTGGTGATATTATTTTGATATTTTAGCAATATATTGATTGCGTAGAAAGCCATAGAGGACCTCATTTTGAAGCATAAAAGGAGAGGATATTATGGAGGCAACAAAAAGAAATACCCCTATCGATAACCTAAATGAATTCTTAGATTCAGTAAGGGGAATAAAAAAAACAGGAAGCGTATCTGTAATATCGAGTGAGGTGGGAATTAGTATTGAAAAAGCGTTTTGCGATATACTTAAAATAGATAAAAAAGAACTTTATAGTGTCTTAAGTGGGTACTTACAGTTAATAACTGTGATAAAAAACCAGATTAAGGTCAATATAAAAAATCATGACAAATATGTATCTCAGTTAGATGTTCTTGAGAGAGCCTTTGTTAGTGTTGGATTAGATAGAGATGTTTCCGTCTTTCAATCCTATTTAACTGAAAAATTAATAACTACTCTTGATATTTGTGCTGATAACCTTGATGGTATAGATGACTTAATTATTGTTCCAGAGGACGTTTTAGACAAAATCGAAAATCAAATCAGCGAGTTAATTAAATTGTTGGAGGATTCTCAGATTCCTCAGAAAGTGAGCAAAGTTTTACTACATAAGTTAGATGAGGTAGAGCATGCTATAAAACAATACAGGCGTTGGGGGATAAATGAGTTTGAACAAGTATACGATTCATTTTTAGGTGGACTTTATAAACACAGACAGGATATAAATGCAGAGGAAAACAAGAGTTTCTTAGAAAAACTAAACTCCTTTATGGGTGTATTTCGAACTACTACTCAAACCGGTAAGGACATATTGGATACAAGCAAGGGGATCACGGATACAGTGATTAGTTTTTTGGAATAGAATCTTGCATACAGAGAGAAAATGATAATTGTTCATGAACTGGAATGAACTAAGTACTGATGAGAAAAAACCGAAACTATAGTCGCTTAATAACCAGTGAGGCGCTGCCATTCCATCGCCCATGTGGCATGACTAGCGCTCAACTTTAGTGGGATACGCCGGAGGCTTCCCCTGGAGCCGAAGGAAGTAGATCAATCAGGCTAGGTAACGGGTCAGCGCGTCACTCCGCGAATCCGGTACTGAAATCTACTCGGAGATGCTCGTGTATCGCTGTTTTCGGACGGGGGCTCGAATCCCCCCGCCTCCACCTTACATATCAATTATGCACCCCTTGTGGGTGTTTTTTTTATATATTACAGTTTGCTAGTGTTGGAGAGGTGCTTTTTTTCAATCCTGAAGAACTTCAAACGGTTAATATAAAACTATGGCTCCTTCCCAAACCGGGTAGGAGCCATAGCTTTATTAGGCGTTATTGAGTTAGGCAGCAAGTGGTGAAAGAGCTATCAACATGGGCACTTCTTGCTCAAATTTCAACCACTCGGCGGAAAAATTAATGCCTATTAGATGCAAGGGCATTTCGATCGACAGCTTGAGGCGGCTGCTCCAGCCAACCATTTTCAATCAAGAGATTTGATCCATCCTCGACATAATTTCCAACTTCGACAAGAAAACGAGCGTATTTCGTTGCCACATCATGCCTTGCGCACATAGATATTGCATTACCATAAGCCCTTATTCTAACTGCATACATATCTAACTTATGAAACAGCATTAATCGATCTGAGAAAGGTGCAGAGGTGGAGGTGGTCACCAACTGATCAAGGATGGGAGGGGCTGTTAAACCTTCCTCCTGCAGAATCCCGCTAAAAGTATCGTAATGCTTGGAAGCTATTTCTTCCCCTCGCCGAAAATACGCCTTTGACTGATTAGATTTCGCAGCCTGACTAAAGCCAACCAATACCGCTTTGCTTGTCGCATTATTTTCAACGTTATCGTAAAGATGCGTGATCTCAAGAGCCTGCAGGGGGCGAACACGACCAAAGAAACCATTATGATAGCTGTGTTTCTCTACAAAATCCACTGCTTCCGGATACGGAATATAGGGTGGTTTGATTAACAGTCCTTTTTTAAGCAATGTAGTATTTACGACATTAATGAGGTTGACTGTTTGATTGATACATGAAGTAAAAAACTCTCGAGTATCATCTCTTGTAACTAAAGGGATTGCGATCCCATATAGGCTTATTCCTGCCTTAGCAACATATTTCAGGTAATGAAGGTAAAATTCATCTTCAAATAATCTTGGTGCTGTTATATTGACATCTTCATTTGTGAATCCTACGGGAAGCGGGTAGTTTTCTTTTGCAAATATTCCTTTTAGCGATTGTAAAAATTGGTTAGACAATTGTAAAGAGTGTTCGAGTATTTTCTTGACCTCTTGATCCTCAACATGATTTAGCATATAACTCAACACGCAAACCGACATGGTATTTCCAACATATGTAGCCCAAAGCTTTCCTTGCTCGGCGGACGTTAATTTATCATGTTCATTGTTTAATTGTTGAAATGGAGTCGTTTGCTCCTCCACTATGGTTTCCATAAAGAACCCCTCCGTCCAATGAATGTTTCCTTTAAATTTTCGCCAATAATGAACCAAACTATGTTTCCTGTTTATGGATGCCCAGAGTTAGTTTTCTGAAAATAAACTGCAAAATACTTCCTACAAGAATACCCAAAAAGCAACATAACATGGGTAACCATACAGGACCCAATAGTACTCCAAAGATCCAGAAAATCGGGGAATAAATAACGCCTATTGTTGCGAAAAAGGCAGCGAAGGCAAACGGAAAAACGGAGTAAGGGGGAATATCTGCTGAAAAGGTATCCCGGTATGCATCATAGATAGCAAACATGTATACACACGGATAAAACATCAGCCATTGATAATCTGTCAATCGAATGGCAGTCGGGATGTCACCTTGAAAACTTGCGACGATGATCTGGTTTAAGTGGGATTTCTGATTGATGATGAATTCTAGTGCCAGCATGGTTAATCCCTTTACGTACTTTCCGTTCAATAATTGACCAAACCCTGGTAAGGCAATACTCCACAACATTTTTTCAATTGCTGCGCTTCTAATCAAATTTCCTTCCCTACCTTGCTATTTCAGATACCCTCATGTGACCTTCTTATGCTTCACCTCCTTGTGTGTTAGAATTCCAGAATGGTTTTATTTTATTTATGAAAAAAGGTGACTCATCGCTTACTGAGAAAGAAAAAAAACAGTGTAAAAGAGAAAAGGTAGGGCACTACAAAAGATCGTGGATTTAATTGGAAGGGGGATGGGGAAAAAAGCTTCCTAACTTAGGAAGCCTTTTTTAAAGTCACTTAATACTTAATGTAACTTCTTTATGTTTTATTCTCTTTTTGCTGCCATTGCTTAAGTGTTTCAAACGAATAGTCAGTCAGATCAGGTATGCTTATCTTTAATTTTGTGTCATTCTCCCAATTTAACGAAAGTATTGGGATACTAAAATCTGTAGATGTTAACTTATTGACAATATCGCTAACGTCATTAAGCTCAGCTAGCGTTAGGGATTCTGTGTTTATGATATTACACTATTTCGGACAACTTCTGTACCTTCATTTTTTCCAAGTAAGATAGCGAGATTCTTTTCATTTGGAGAAAATGCATGATCAGAGAAATTCGTTTTATCTCTGTTTCCCGATCACTTTGATCGAATTGTTCAAGGTATCTATTAATGGAGTCAACCTTTTGAATAGGGATTGAGTATTCTTTTGAATCTAATGAAAAAGTTAATCGTTCTGCTTCTTTCTGCACTTTTTGAACCTGGGTACCATTGGAGTTAGAAGAAATATTGAGTGAAGAATCGCCATAACCGACTGTAAGCACAGTCATGGATACAGCAAAATTGAAACCAAATATTCTTTTCATATTTTTCTCCTATAGGTTGTAAAGAGTGATTAGACATGGCGATGGAAAAGATTGATCTAACAAACGTCAGACACTGTGGAAGCGAAACTTGCCCTAATTTTTGGATGCATGTTCTTTCTCTTATGCTAGACTAAAAGAATACTTCCAAAAAGAAAAGGAGCACCCTCATGTCCTCCACTCTACGTAACCTGCTAACCATGCTCCTCCTCGGAGCCGCAGGTGGCTTAACGATCTTCTTCCTAGACATAGAACCTACCCCAATCGTATGGATCACCTTTTTCATAATCGCTTTCGTCCTTCTCATTGGCAAAGACCTGTACATTTTTAAATTCAGCACCAACATGAATACAGTTGAACGCTACGTCAAACATTCAAAACAACCTTACTATCGTTTTTTGTACGCCTATCTACACGACAACGAAGCGGAAGCCGAGAAGGAACTAGCAAAAATCACATCCGATAAGCTTCGCGCCTACATCACCATAGTGGTAGAACTCCATCGCGGCAACTACGATTTAGTAGAAAAAGCACTCGGAAAGATTGATTCAATCGAGCATCGACATTATTACTTCGCACATTTATCGCTACTAAAAAACAACCAAGATACCTACAACCAACACCGATCCGCGATCAAAAGCCGTATCTACCAGTTGTTACTCGATGCTGAAGTGGCCTATCACCAAGGAAACATGGCAGAAGCAGAACAATACGGTCAACTAGCCATTGCCGAATCTAAGGGCGTACAAAAGTATTTGCTGATCAAGACACTTGAAAAAAGCAAACGTAGTCAGTATCGAAACTCGTATTTTTAGGTGATTTTCCTAATTCGATTTCTGACTCCTGGAGGGAAAGCCGTGTCTGACGAATACCGATCTACAAGAAGGACTATCCCGATTCAACGATCGAGATAGTCCTTCTTTGCGCTACCACTCCACAGCTGATGTGGCGTGACGAAGCCAACTTATTTCTTCAAGATAACCCACTCCACAATAACAAAATTAAGAATAAGCCCAGCCCAAATGTTTACATTCAATACCTCTCCAATGACAGTTTCCATACCATTCGGAAGAGAAAAACCGTGTAAAATAAAGTACAGAAGTAGTAATACTGGCACCAACAGACGCGCACTTACGGCAACTAATGTCATTCCAAAACTGCGAATCATCCATTTTCGGTGTTCCTCATATTGCCTGTTGATGGCGGTACGGTACCCTTTCCAGCAAGTGAATAGCCAAGCAAAGGATAAGATCAGGAAGCTTGTTGCCTTCATGAAATTTTCTGCATAAAAGATACTCGCTAAAGAGAGGAGTCCACTGATAAACACACTGTACACATAAACCCTCCCAAGAAAACGATGCATTCTTGGGTTCTTCAGGCGAATTCGGTCGACAAATTGGAAAAAACCAGTGAGAAGAGCAATGAAAGCAGACACGATATGAGCAACTAATAAAGGATATTGAAAAGAACCGGAAATAATCGTGATGCGACTGTTTGCAGGATCGAATGTTAAATAGGGAGCCATAAATGGAACGATAACCACTAGCGATACAAGAAACAACCACCACCAGGTTTTGGGGAGTTTCATGCCTTCTTCCCCCCTAAATGATGAGCATGTTTTACGGTGGAAAGAGACCCCCAGAAGAGAAACAAGGCAATGACCGGGTGAAGCGCAGAGAGGATTCCTAAGGGAGAGGAGTAAATAACGGTAAGAAACTGTGCAACGATCATGAGGTACAATCCGAGACAAATCCACCGAAGATTTACGGGCAGCTTTCCAAGGAAAGAGAGAACCAACATGCCGACAGGAAGCAGTGCAAAATATTGAGCCAAGTTTCTATGCATTCCCCAATGTTCTCCGTTGAAGAATAGCCCAAGACCTGCCAGTGATACCTGAATAATAATGAAAGCAAAAAACACCCATGCGAGGACAAGAAACATGTACCTCCATATTTTCACACGAGGAGGGGGATGGGGAATCTTCTCATTCATCTCAAGCATGTAAAAACCGCTCCCATCTGAATAATTTGTCTTACCCCCATCCTAAACGCAAGTTCAAAACAAACCCTAAACGATTTCTAAAAAAAGGATAAAATCTGAATGTCATCGTGGGATATGTATACATAAAAAAACAAAGACCAACATAGGAAATATCGCCGGTCTTTGACTCATAGTCAGCTATTAATTGGGCTCTAACACAAAATAATAGGGTTTGGAGAGAAGATTGTGCAAGTGGTCGCGTACTTCCACGTTAGGCAATCGGTTTAATGCTTCGCTAATTTCTCGTTTCATGTCCGCGTATTGGCTCTCATGCTGCTCTTCCGGGCCCTCTTTTTGTTTCTCCTCGTGAATGACTCTAGCTAAACGATTTGCTATCTGAAATAGCTCTAGATTGGTCTCACCGTAACCAGGTTCATTCGCGTTTGCCAAATAACCGCGCATTTCTGCCAAGCGAGACAGGGTATCACGCCAGTTCCATACTTGAATATTCTTTTCCCTTGTTTGCGAGCATATCTCATCGAACGGATTTTTTGATAACAAATCCTCTAATGTCCCCCATGAATCTGGTTGCATAGATTCTTCGAGTTTTTGCAGACAGTACGCATCAGGAGAGACTAACTCTACCACTTCACGAAACGCTGGGATCGAGTTTCGGCGATAGCTTTTGATTCCCCACAAGCTATGTACCTGCAATGCTGTAGCAAATGCCTTGCAGTGAGTATCGAGCTCTTCTAATCGTTCCTCATCGAGCTTATGACTAGCAAGAATCTTTGCTTTTACCTCATTATCTGGGATGTTTTCATTCGCTTCGCCTAATTGCATGCTTCTTTTGATGTAAGTGCGAACCGTGTCTTTGGGTATCGAATGGTCCTCTTGCGCACCAAGAATTCCAAAGCGATAAGAGATAAAATCCTCGAAACCTTTACTGCTTCCGAATCCATCATCGATGGCATGCAAATCTGGTTGGACTTCCATCATTTCAGCGAGCACCTGCTCCTCAAGTCCGTAAATGCAAGCCTCGATATGTGTCCAGTAGCTTCTAGATTCGTCTTCGCTCCCTAGTACACGTTGATAGACGTCATGGAAGAAGAGGATATGAGCAATTTCGTGGAAGTAATTTTGAAAAGGAAACTTGATGTGAGTTCCCTCCAAATACGATCCTGCATTTTGATAGATTCGTCCATGCTCGGGTCGGAATAACGTGGGTAGCGTCGAATGTAAATCTAAGTATAATCCAATCCCTTCATTGTAACTATGTGCCCAAACAGCTAAGTAGGTTGGGCTTAACAACAAAGCGATGGAGTGATTGGTAATTTGAACAGGCAAGTTGAAATAGCTGCCGTTTACTTGAGGCTGTAAGCTCAACCAGGTCATCCCAACTGCTAGAGCCTGGTATAAAGGAAATTCACCATCCGCAGATGCTTCTCTACAATAACGTTGAAATTGAAGAATCGTGTTAACAATTTCATGGCTCTTAAAACCATAGTTACTTTCGAATCGCTCAAGTCCCTCAATGAAATCCTCTGGTGATACCGTTAAAAATACATTAATTCCATCCACCCAAAGATCGGAACCGATCTCTGACTCTAGCCATGTGTCTGGATCCTCGGCAAGTTCTCTCAACTGATGGTATCTTTCCAACAAAACCGCTTGATTCATAAACTGCACCGTCCCGTCATGTTTGCTTACTGCCTGGAAAGTGAGAACCTTATGTAAAAAATTCAAGAGCACACGAGGTGCTCTTGAACGATCGGTTACTTTTTACACACAAGTGTCATAATTGGGTGGAGAAGCGTTTTCATTTCTTGAACGTTTTGAATGTGAGAAAGTTGTGCTTTCACTACCTTTTTCATGGGCAATCCCGTCCTTCCTGATTTTTATCATTTATGGAAATCGTGTATGCTTTTTGACTCTCTTACAAGCAAACATCAACAACTACGCGCCATTTCAATGCTTTCATTTCTTGCACTTGTTTGTTCTTGTTTACTGCTACTTTTACGACCTTTTTCATGAGTGTACACCTCCTTTCCGGAAGAATGGAACTAATAGGTTTGAATGTAATTATAAGGAAGATTGCTAATTGATTTCAAGTTAAGAAAAATAAATATTTTCTGAAATATTTTTAAAGTCCTTGATGCTTTGATTTCTAGGGAAGGTACTTCCAGATGCGATATGGGGGTACTTATAGTAAACTGTAACAGGGATGTAAGTTTGAGAGCGGTACTTTGAAGTATGATGTGTTTGAAAAGAATGTTTATTTGGAGTATAGTATCAGAATGAATAAATGAGGGTTGGGTAAGCAGTCATCTGAACGAACATTTATGATTGATAGATAGAGAAGAATTAGGAGGATTATTGTGTCACAGAAAGCGCCAGTTTCTTTTGTCGTTACGATCGGATTCATGTTATTTGCTTTGTTTTTTGGAGCGGGTAATTTAATTTTTCCGCCAATGCTTGGCCAATTAGCAGGAACAAATGTATGGATAGCCAATGCAGGTTTTTTGGTTACAGGGGTTGGGTTGCCTTTACTAGCGATCACAGCCTTTGTTTTTTCGGGAGCAGACGACTTGCGCTCCTTGGCCAGTCGCGTGCATCCCGTATTCGGAATGGTATTCACGATTGTTCTATATCTAGCAATCGGTCCGTTTTTTGCGATACCTAGATCCGGCAATGTATCGTTTGATATTGGGGTAAAGCCTTTTCTATCAGAACAGGCAGGTCCGGCACCCCTGATTCTGTTTACCATCCTGTTTTTTACCATTGCCTGCTTCTTATCGCTCAATCCTATGAAAATTATCCATGTAGTCGGAAAAATCTTAACTCCGATTAAATTAACATTTATCGGAATTATTGCGATAACGGCTATTATCTATCCAATTGGAGCCCTTCAAGCCCCGCAAGCGGATTACACGTCCCATGTATTTTTCAAGGGTTTTCAAGAAGGGTATTTGACCTTGGATGCGCTTGTAGCTTTTGTTTTTGGAATGATCATTGTGAATGCGATTAAAGAAAAAGGTATTACTGCCAAAAAACGAGTTTTGGCTACGTGCGCAAAAGCAACAATGATAGCCGGTTTACTCCTCGCCCTTTTTTATACCGCACTTTCCTTTATGGGTGCCTCTAGTGTAGAAAAGCTGGGCTACTTAGAAAATGGCGCTCAGGTTTTGGCGAAAGTCTCCAATTACTACTTTGGTTCTTATGGTGCCATTTTATTGGGATTAATGATTACAGTGGCATGTTTGACGACAAGTGTAGGGCTTATTACAGCTTGCTCTACTTTTTTTCATTCGTTGTTTCCAAAGATCTCTTACAAAAAATTTGCGGTTATTTTGTCTGTTTTCAGTACACTCGTTGCAAATATTGGATTAACGCAACTCATTAAGGTCTCCGTTCCGATCTTAATGACGATGTACCCGATTGCGATCTCGTTACTCTTCTTGACGTTTCTGCACAAAGCATTCAATGGCAGACCAGAAGTGTATCAAGGAAGTTTGTTTTTCACTTTTCTGATTAGTCTGTTTGATGGCTTAAAGGCTGCTGGAGTCGAAAATAGTTTTGTCTCTCATTATTTTTCTCAGTACCTTCCACTGTATGACGTTGGATTGGGCTGGCTGTTGCCTTCTATTATAGGTGGGGTATGCGGATACATGATCAGTGTATTCCGGAAGAATATGTACCACGTTCAAAAACAAAA
The DNA here is from genome assembly GCF_041644655.1 of Brevibacillus sp. BD137. Taxonomy (NCBI): domain Bacteria; kingdom Bacillati; phylum Bacillota; class Bacilli; order Caryophanales; family Paenibacillaceae; genus Brevibacillus; species Brevibacillus sp. BD137. Next base: position 51,671 of record NZ_JAOTNO010000009.1, read on the forward strand.
GGAAGCATGAAAATAACCTTTCATATAGACACATGTCACTTAGAAGATGCTTTCAATAGGGCAAACCCGTCTCTTTACATATAGGAGACGGGTTTTGTTTATGATGAGGGTATTAAAAAAAATTGATTTTTCTAAAGTTTACTGATTGGTATTTACCCATTTTATGGTATTCTGTTTTTTGCGACGGATGTCATATATGTGGGGTGCATAGCGATGATAGGGCACACGACTGGGAAAGAACGGACGATATTTGATCAGACTGGAAATAGGATCAAGACAGAAGATCGAGAGATTCGAATTCTTGCCAAGTATGAGGAACCGCTGGTTGTCGTGTTAGGAAATGTGCTTAGCGATAGCGAATGCGATGAGCTAATCGAACATTCCAGAGAACGATTGCAACGCTCAAAAATAGGCGAAGATCGTTCAGTCAATTCTATTCGAACGAGCAGCGGGGTGTTCTGCGAGCAGACGGAGACAATTACAAGGATCGAGAAGCGAATCTCTCAAATCATGAACATTCCGATTGAGCATGGTGATGGCTTGCAAGTTCTACGATATACGCCTGGCCAAGAATATAAACCTCATTATGACTTCTTTGCAGAAACGAGTCCCGCAAGTACGAACAATCGCATTAGTACGCTCGTGATGTATTTGAATGATGTGGAACAAGGCGGAGAAACGGTGTTCCCTTTGCTTCATTTATCTGTTTTTCCCACGAAAGGCATGGCTGTCTACTTTGAATATTTTTATAGAAATCAAGAAGTAAACGAGTTCACTTTGCATGCAGGTGCACAAGTGATCCATGGAGAAAAGTGGGTTGCAACGATGTGGATGAGAAGACAAAGCTTTCGGGTCTCCTAGATGCGGAAACTACCACCTGACAAAGGTGGCCTTTTTATGTCCCCAAGCCAAGGTCGGCTACTTGAACTTTCTTGTATACTTGAAATGAATATTATCGAGTGTTAGACTATTTTTTATTTATGGCATAATAGCTATATGCCAAATACAAGGGGGCATCCAATGCCTGTCTTACAAAAAAGAGCAAGCCGCCCGAAAAGGATTAGCCTGGTGACACTTTTAACAGGACTAGTCTCTTTATCCGTTATCCTGACTGTCACCATCCTACTTCTCTCATTCTATCAATCCAAAAAACAGGCACTAATTAACACGACGCTGACCTTAAATCACACGAGTGCAATCAAAATGAGTCATACCCTAGACGCCTTGATTAAATCCATGCGCAGTAGCTTACAGTATTCGGCGAGCATCTTTTCCAATCGGAACGATATGACTGCGGATGAGGTATATTCCAAGCTTGAGTTGATCCGTCGTACAAACAACTATTTTAATTCGGTTACCGTGGTAGATGAAACGGGACGTGTTCAAAGTGTGTCTCCTGGATCTATTGGTACAGTAGGAAGCTATGTTAAAACGGAAACGGCGAAAATGGCATTAGCTTTAAAAAAGCCATACATTTCCAAACCTTACGTAACATCAAGTACGAAGCGACTCATTGTATTGATGAGCGAACCCATATTTGATAAAGACGGGATTTACCGGGGGGTTATCGGGGGAACGATTTATCTTCATGAAGATAACATTTTGAATACGATCTTTGGAAGTAATCCAACAGATGAACTAGGTTCCTCTTTTTACATCGTAGGTTCTGATGGTCATTTGTTGTTCCACCGTGATTCAAACCGGATCGGAGAGGATATCAGTGCCAATCCAGCCGTACGCAAGCTGATCCAAGGGAAAAATGGCTATGAACAGATGGTCAACTTGAGGGGACAGACAGTATTAGCTGCGTACGTAAAGGTTCCAGAGAATGACTGGGGTGTCGTTGTCGTGTCACCTATCAGTGTTGTTCAGGAACAAGTAAATCGTGATATTCAATCCGTTTTGTTGTATATGTTGCCTTCCTTTTTATTATTAATGCTGGTTGTGATCGTGCTTGCGCGCAGAATAGCCAAACCCTTCGTATCTTTGGCCAATCTTGTGAGTAAGGCCGGGAGACAAGAGGTGGAACTCTCTGAGGGTAGCCAGCATTGGAATCGAGAGGCTGAGCTGTTATCTCGTGCTATTCGCTTTGCCTTAACCAATATCAAAAAGAAGACGGAGCAATTGACCCACGATGCTCGAACAGATCCTTTGACAGGGCTAACGAACCGAAGAACACTCGAGGAAACCATGCAAAAATGGATGGCGGAGCAAATCCCCTTTTCTATTATGATGATGGACCTTGATCGATTTAAAGCCATTAATGACACATATGGTCATCAGGCTGGAGATGAAGTGTTGAGGCATTTTGCGAAAATCATTTCTTCCTCCCTTCGGCCTGAGGATGTCAGCTGTCGCTTTGGCGGTGAGGAATTTGTTGTCCTCGTTTCTCATACTGGTTTGGAGGAGGCCTATCAGGTAGCCGAACGAATACGTCGTGCCTTGGAAACACGGACAAACCCAATCGGGCAGCGACTAACCGTATCACAAGGCATTGCGCACTATCCTTCTCATGCTGTTTCTCCTGAAGGTCTGCTGCATGTAGCTGACGAGGCCATGTACAAGGCGAAGAGAGCGGGTAGGAACCAAACCATGATTGCGGAAGAGGAATAAAATCTATGTTAGGAGCGAAGAGGCGAGAGATCGCCTCTTTCTTCTTGGAAAAAATTTACGTGTCAGGTGCTAAAATAGTAAATTTGGAGATATATTATCGTGCTCTTTACGTATGTATGTAACAAATGGATAATTAAGGAAATTTGTCGTTCGAAAATGTGAAGCACATGATTCTTGTATCTCACTTTGGAAGAGGGGGATTGGCATGGAGAATGTTATCACATGGGAACAGTATGAGAGGGCACAACGCTTGCATCCCGCCAATTATTACGATGCAATATTCAATGCTTTTGTCAGGCCAAATTGGATCAGTGGGAATCAGTTCTGGTACATCCGTGAACTACGTCTGGAAAAGGGGACTGGCAGGCAATATGTGATCGTGGATGCTGAACAGAATACGAGTCAGCCAGCATTCGATCACGAACGCTTAGCTGTCTGTTTGTCAGGTAATGCAGGCAAAACGTATAGCGCAGAAACGTTGCCACTTGGGGAACTTATGTTTACTGAGAGTGGATCGGCATTCCAGTTTGAGATGGACGGTACCGTTTGGAAGTGTGATTTACAGGAATACAGCTGCAAGCCCATCGATCATTTTAAAAAGCCGACGATGGATGAACTGCCGTCTCCAGATGGAAAATGGGTGGCGTTCGTATATGATCACAACTTGTATGTTCGATCACTCGAAACCGGAAGGCGTATCAGGCTTACCTATGACGGCCATGCTTACTATGATTACGGAACCCAACCTGAATGTAGGCTCTCGACCGTGGCGGAGCGATTGAGTGGCAGTAAGCTTCCTCCAGTGGTGATTTGGTCACCCGATTCCAAGATGCTGCTGACCCATAGGCTTGACCAAAGAAAGGTGCGCGAGATGCATCTGATCCAATCTGTTCCAAAAGGGGAAGGGGTCAGACCGGTACTGCACTCGTACCGTTATCCAATAGTTGGCGATGAACACGTACCATTGGCAGAGCTAGTCATCTGTAATCTGGAAAGTCGAACCGTAGTCCGGATTGAAAGCGAGCCATTACAGGCATGCCCAGTCTCACCCCTCACTCCGGGGATGCAAATGGCCGGATGGTCATCAGACAGTAAACAGATCTATATTACCCGGATGTCCCGTGATGCCCGTACGGTCGATTTTTCCGTAGCGGATGCTTGCACTGGTGAGGTTTGCACGCTACTGCGGGAACAAAGCGATACGTTTTTGAACCAAGACCTGCATAATCTCGGAGCGTCTAATCCGAATATTCGATTATTGGCCGATGGCTCGTTCATCTGGCATTCAGAGCGTGATGGATGGAGCCACCTCTACCATTGCGATGGCAAAACGGGAGCGATTCGCAATCCGATCACATCGGGCCCCTGGACGGTACGTAGGCTGATGGCAGTGGACGAGCAGCAGGGATGGGTGTACATCACTGGAGGAGGGCTTGAGGAAGGACGCGATCCTTATTATCAACACCTGTACCGCGTTCGTCTGGATGGAACCGGTTTGTCGTTGCTAACACCTGAAGATGCAGAGCATGATATTGTGTTTTCTCCCACTATGAAGTATTTCGTCGATACGTTTTCGCGAGTTGATTTACCGCCAGTAACTGTTCTCCGCTCGGTAGATGGCAGTCTCATTCGAGAATTGGAGTACGCAGATGTGGAAATGCTGCTCGAGATGGGGTACCAATTTCCAGAAAGGATTACCGTCAAAGCACGAGACGGCGTGACTGATCTTTATGGGGTGATGCTGCGTCCATTCCCGTTTGATCCTTCCCGCAAGTATCCGGTTGTCGATTACATTTACGGGGGACCACAGATCATCAACACACCGAAAGCTTTCGCACTCGATCCAGGCCGAAACCATGACCCGCTGGGTGGTGGACAGTCATTAGCGCAGTTGGGCTTTATCGTAGTGATCCTGGATGGAATGGGAACACCTTATCGTTCGAAAGCGTTCCATGACGTCTCAGACAGAAAGTTGGAGGAAGCAGGAGGCTTGCTTGACCATGTGACAGCGGTAAGGCAATTGGCTGAGCGCTACCCGTATGTGGATATTGACCGGGTAGGCATCTGGGGCTCGTCAGGGGGAGGCTACGCTTCGACAAGGGCCATGCTCTCATTTCCTGACTGTTACAAGGTTGCTGTTTCCGCGTGTGGGAATCATGATCAACGGCTGTATATCGCAGCATGGGCAGAACGCTATCAAGGATTGTATGATCCTGTCTTGTACAGAGATCAAGACAATGCTCGTCTGGCAGCGAATCTGGAAGGAAAGCTCTTGCTGGTGAGTGGCGATATGGATGATAATGTGCATCCTTCCCAAACGATTCGGATGGCGGATGCATTGGTTAAAGCGGATAAAGACTTTGACATGCTGATATTGCCCAACCGACATCACGGATTTTCTATGGAGCCGTACTTTATCCGCAGAAAATGGGATTATTTTATACGGCACTTGATGAGAGCCGAACCTCCATGGGGAAATCAAATAGCCAACAAAAAGGCCAGTGATAGAGAGCCGATAGAGAAGTAGTTCAAGAGGAAGAAGCCACCTGATAAAGGTGGCTTCTGTGTTCTGTCACTATTTTACCTCGCGAAAACTTGCACTGACCTTTTGCAGTTCTTGCTTGAGGGATGCAAATCTTTTTTCTTCTGTCCAAGCCATGATTTGATGAAAATGTGTAGGCGTTTCGACTAATGTCACAATATAAGCGACCTTAATGCCGTCTACTTCGCCTTTGGCATTGAGTTGGATGGCCACCTGGTTGTCGACTACAGTACGAATCTGTTTATCAATGGATACATTTTCTACTGCATCTTGAAGGCTTGCTTCAAAGACTTGGGCATAATCTTGTAGCGTGAGTGAATTATCAAGATCCTGTTTCGATTCTGACAGTACCAACACATACTTTTCGCTAAAACGATTGGAGATTTGTATATCCCCTTCATCGTGAAGGGTTGAATCCTTGCTCCAATCCGAAGGGGCCGATATTTGAAACTGTTTATCCTTGCTATAGAAAATTTCTTCGGTAGGCGTTCTTGATGCGATATCGATCATTCCAAAAATCATACCAATGATGGATAAAACGGCTACGATGGAAAAGACAATAGCGAGTACGGTTGTTTGCTTTTTGCTGACGTTGTTCAGATCCTTCACTTTCACGACGTATGTATTCGCTGCCAGGTCGCCTAACCGTTGCTTTTTGTCGGAAGCCAACACACTGATACCGGCTGGCAATCCGCCTAGAAGAAATACGTTTGTTTCGAATAGACGAATAAGGGAACGGATAAATGATTTCCATAACCCCGGTGGTCGTCCTTCTGCATTAACAGCAATGATGCGGAAAGTAAATTTTCCGATCGTATATCCGGTAAGTCCTTCTAACAGTACATAATAGGAACATAGGATAATTGCGGCTAAGATGAAGAAATAGAGACTGTAGACGTCTTTGGTGATGGAAACCCCAAACGAGAGAAAGCCGGTTAGAAAACAAGCGAGAAGAATATAATCAAGAACATGGGCTCCCCATCTCATAAAAAAAATCGTCGCCCTATCGTACGATTTCGATAAATCTCCCATGTTTTTGGGTGGCTCCTGCTGGGCAAGCGGAGAAAACTCTGTCGGTACCGATGATGGTGGTTGTTGCTCCAATTTTGTGCACCTCCTGAAGAAATGTAAACATATTACATTTAACCATTTTGAAAATTGTATTGTCAATTGTAGACGATTAGAATGGGAAAAGATAAGCAAGGCACGCAGCTATCCCATGCAGGGAGAGGAGAATAGCATATGGAAATCCACCAAATACCCGAGCAATTGCCATTGATCAAACATTCCAAAGACCTCTGGGGCTCTTTTGCATACAGCAAATGTAAGGATGCATACGGTTATGACAAAAACGGGCTGAAAAGATACGCGCTGATCGTTCAGCTTCAATACGATCAGACTGTGACAGAAGCAGACGAGGAGCTCCTGTACTATTTGATGAGCCAAGAGATTGAGATGCATAAGTTCCATCCGTATCAGGGATTACATGAATCGATGGACATCGTAGCTTACCTGTTGGCGAAGTATAAGGATGTTACCCATATCCCTCTGTTTGAGCAGGCAAAATTAAGCAATTTTGATACTTATTACGGTTTTGATACCGAGTATATTCTTTCGGCTGGGATTGAAGAGGCGATCACGTATATCGAAGAGAACGATCTGTACCGAATCAGCTCTTTCTTTCAGAATAAGAAAGAGGAGCTGGCAACGATGTATTCGGCTGAACATATGGAGCGATGGTTTCAATCCAAGGCGAGGAATTACCCCGCCAATCCCGAGGATGAGTCCTTGATTACGTTAATGGACAGAGCATGTGATTTCGGTAACATGGCAGAAGCCAAAAAATTACTGGAGAGGCTAGAGGAGCAGCTCGGCTCTGACAAAAAGAATTATTCTCTGCTGTATCATCAGGCAAAACAATTGGAAGAGTACGACAAGGCACTTCACTACCTCACACTAGATCTCCCGGAACAGGAAGATTCGTTTGACAAAGTATTCCTTTGGTTAAAAATCGCCGAAATCCATTTGTTCAAACAGGATTGGGTCCAGGCTTTTGCGAGCGTCAAGCAGTGCGAACCAGAGCTCAAACTCTTTTCTTCCTGGAGGAGTGCAGGTTTGGGCAGAAGCTTGAGCGAGACCTTGTTGGATATCAGCTTGAAGGCAAAGGATAGCAACGAGGTTTTGGCTAGAGAAGCGTACCACTGGGCTAATCAGATGTTGAAAGCGACAAACAACTACAGCAAGAACGTTTTGAGAAAGGCGCACCAGTGTGCCAAGGTGCTCCAACTCAAACAGGATAAAAGGCTGTACAGTAAAAAGGTTGCGATAGAAGCCAGACGAATCAACAGAATGGTTAGATGACTTTCATAAAAAAAATACCCACGCAGGAGCGACTTTGCTGTATCTTTAATCTGAGCAATATTTCCTATCATTATATGATCCCATTTTCCCTCGTTAGCCAACCTCATTACGCTTCCAGTCATCAATAGAAAGGCTACGCTCCATGTTTCCTTCATGAATGTCATTTTACTTCTAGGCAGGAGATGCGTATGGATTTATTAACGTACAGTCCACTTATCGCAACCAAGCTTCATGTTCCGAAGTATGGTTCGGACTTGTTACTTCGGCATCAGATATGGAAAGAAATCGATGACGCTGGCGCCGCAAGAGTGATTCTCGTGTGTGCGCCAGCCGGTTTCGGTAAAACGACAGCAGTCAGTCAATGGACGCAAAATTCCGGCAAACCGACCGGTTGGATCTCCCTGGATGAATCAGATAATGATCCCGTGCGCTTTTGGCGATATTTTGCTAGGGCAATTGATATGGCACAGGAAGGCGTGGGCAAAGAATCTTCCTCGGTGCTTCACCCACAGTACACAGCTTCTGCTGAACAGTTGATGTCCGTGTTACTCGAAGAAATTGCGGGGTTTGAACGTGATTTTTATCTGGTATTGGACGATTATCACCTCATAAAGGAGCCTTCTATTCATGAAGGATTGCAGACACTGATCCAGCATGCTTCCTTCTATATGCATGTCGTCCTGATTACGCGGGAGGAACCTCCTTTTGCCCTACATCGTCTGCGCGTTCGGAAACAGTTAAAGCAACTGGGCTCAGACACTCTTCGGTTCAATGAAGAGGAGTGCCGGCGCTTATTCTGTGAGCAACTGGGTCTGAGTTTGTCGGAACAAGCCATTGGCCTGCTAAGCAAACGAACGGAGGGATGGGTGGCCGGTTTGCAGTTAGCAGCGCTTTCCATGCAAGGAAAGCCCGAAGCGTCTAAGGTCATTCATCATTTTTCCGGTAACGACAAGTACGTCGGGGAATATTTGACGGAAGAAGTATTGAAACGACTTCCAGAAAAGGTGCAGATGTTTTTGCTGAAAACGTCCATACTGCCGCGTCTGACAGGCGATCTATGCGCAGCTGTTACCGGAGAGGCGGACGCTCACGACATCCTTCGCATGCTGGAGCGAACGAATTCATTTGTGATCGCGCTGGATGGCGTAAATGAGTGGTATCGTTATCACCATTTGTTCGCAGAACTTCTACTTTCCCACGTAAGGAAAACATATAACGAATTGCTTCCTGCCCTACATATCTCTGCAAGCTGTTGGTTTGAATGTCACGGGTGGATCATGGAGGCGACTGAGCATGCGTTTCTCGGAAAGGATTGGAACCGGGCAAGCCGTTTGATCGTAGCACATGCGCCGTGGATGTTGAAACAGTACGAAAATATTACATTGCGCAGATGGATGAGATACTTTGATTCGTCCTGGTTGGAAAGCAACCCCGAGCTGTGCATTGCTTTTGCCTGGCTGCATGCTGTGTCCAATGAAATTGATCAGGCGGAAATCCTCCTCCAATTGGCTGACGAAGCAACTCGGATCAATCATGGGAGCTATGACGACTGCCGCGTAGAAATGTGTGTGCTTCGGGGATATATCGAAGTGATGCGGGGAAATGTAGACCTTTCCCTTAAATATATGGAAGAATCCGTTCACATGAAGCCAAAATTCAGCCGCTACTTCATCGTCGGCATTGAACTGAATTCGGATGAGCCATACGTCCTGCGCAGTCGTGTGGCCTTGAGCGGGTATTTGTCTAACGTGAATGAATACTATCCAAAACTAAGGGCGATCTGGAAGCACAGTGGTCTTGGGATATTGGCCTACGGTTCTATCGTTTTGGGCGAGCTATATTATGAGCAAAATGATTTTGAGCAGTTGAAATATTTCGTACCCCGTGCGATTCAGTTAGGCACGATCTCTTTGAACTTCGGTGTGTTGGTCCCGGTTTATCTGACGTTGGCTCGATGGAGAAAAGCAGAGCACCGTAACGACGAGATGTGGCTGGCCATGGAGGAACTCACTTCGCTATGCCGCCAGCATGATGCGCCTCCTCATTGGATGTCTTTTGTAGAAACGTTCCGCGTCCGATTATGGATCGAAGAAAATCGACGGGAAGAAATAGAAAAATGGGTCGAGCCCTATGCGAAAATGAATGTAGATATTGTCGCTTCCCGGCATGAATTTGAGCGAATGATGTTGGCCCGGGTATACCTTTATTTAAAAAACGACAGTGCAGCCATTATGCTGCTAACCAGCTTAAAGCACGAGGCGGAAATAAAGGATCGGCTCGGGAGTCGGATTGAAGCCTTTCTTCTGCTCAGCCAAGCTTACATGATCCAAAAACAGCAGCATGAAGCGATGGAGTGTATGCGCATGGCGGTGACGTTAGCCGCGCCAGAAGGCTATGTACGCACTTTTTTGGATGAAGGCCCTGGCGTTGCCAAAATGCTCTATTCACTCTATAAAAGCAAAAACGTATCCAAGCAAGAGATGGCCTATCTTTCGATGCTGCTTAAAAGTGTGGAGAAGGAATTTCCTACGCTTGATATTCAAATTCGGGTATCCCCTGCATTGGAAAAATTGACGGAAAGAGAGTCGGAAGTGCTATCACTGATCGGTGAAGGGTTATCGAATTCGGATATTGCGGACAAGCTGCATCTCACACTGGGGACGGTAAAAGGGCATGTGCATCAAATTTTTAGCAAGCTCCAGGTAAAAAATCGTGCACAAGCAATCGTCAGATTAAGAGAAAGTGAGATCGACCAGTAAATCCCCCGCCTATACGGAGGCCACTGAAAAAGTCCCAACGAAAGAAAACGAGCCGTTAGAATCGATTCTAACGGCTCGTTTTGCATGTTTTCAGTGGCCTAAGCCATTTTCGGGTGTTTGTTTTTCTTCGTAAATCCATCTCAAGTACACACAACGGTCACATCAGCCATCTATACTTATCTTGTAAAAACAAGGTTGGCGGTCATAGGAATGGTGACGGTGAGATACAGGTTCGTAAATTTCACGATAAATTGGTAATCTATGCAATAAATGCACAACCACGAGTAAGGAGCGCGGAAATGAAACGGAAAGTGTTACTCGTAGAGGACGACGAGCTCATACGTGAATTTGTATCGGATTATTTTAAAAAAGAAGCTTGGGAAGTGTACGAAGCGCAGCACGGTAAAATGGCGATGGAGCTTTTCGCTCTGCACTCTGTCGATTTAGTTGTACTAGATATTATGATGCCCGAGATGGATGGCTGGTCGGTGTGCAGAAAAATCCGCCAGCAATCCGACATTCCCATCATAATCATTACAGCAAGAGTAGACGACGATGACCAGTTGATGGGTTTTGAGCTTGGCGCAGACGAATATGTCACCAAACCGTTTAGCCCAAAAGTATTAGTGGCCCGTGCCAAGGCTCTGATGAAAAGAGCAGAGGGGAGCATCGGGAGGGGAGATGATATCGCTCAGTTTGGAGCATTGACGGTAAACAAACGAGCTCACACTGTTACGATTGCCGGCGTCCCGGTTTCATTGACACCAAAAGAGTATGAGCTGCTTTTGTTCTTCATCAAGCATGAAGGGACGGTCTTGTCCCGAGATAGCATATTGAATGGGGTTTGGGGGATGGACTACTTTGGCGACCATCGCACCGTTGATACCCATGTGAAAAAACTGCGGGCCAAGTTGGATACAGAGCAGCATCTGATTCAGACGATGATCCGTTTTGGATATAAGTTTGAGGCAAAGCGATGAAACGACTTCGACTAAACGTTGTGACAAAATTATTTGCCGCCACTTTTGTTTTTGTCTTTTTGCTCTACGCTTTGATATTGATAGGGGAAAAGTTTTTCTTCGAGCGCTTTTATTTAAATGCGAAAGTAAGCGAGCTCTCGCAAGCAATGGCATCTTTCCCAGATGAGTACGCTAAACTCCCTCCCGACAAGCACAAGCTGGATAAGCTGGTGGGTACATTGATGAATCGCACAGATGCCAGCATCGCGATCGTAGATGAGCAGCTCAGGCAATTGAATCTCGACCCCTATTTTCTGGAAATGAAAGTAACAAATAAAAATCAAGCGATTACCTTACCGCTAAAAGAAATGAAAAGCACCGATCTTCCTGAAGGACTCCATGTTGGAGACACGATTACCATCGACGGAATCTATATGGATGAGAAGAATACGATCATGAAGCCGATACGGATTGCGAGGCAAAGTCCATCCACAAATGTGACCGAAAATGGACTAACCCGGGTTACGGCAGTTATTTCTGAACTCATGCTGCCTAGTCAGCAGCGGGCACATAACCCTTTTTATCAGGATTCTCTCGTAGCTGATCAAATCGGACCATGGCTGACGCAGCAATCCGACGAGATTACACAGATGAAAAGCGGATCATTCATCCAGCGGAAGTGGACGGATCCGTGGAGTGGTGTAAACTATGCCATCGTGATTCATCGATTCTCCGATCAGGGCGGGGCGAATTATATACTGGCGGTGACGACGTTGCAACCAGTGAGCGATGCGGTAAGTATGCTGACCAGCTATTCCCTATACGCGACGCCAGTCATCCTCGTCATCTTACTGCTGCTGTCCTTTGTCTTTTCGAAGATCATCACGCAACCATTAGTTACGTTGAGTCATTCCGCTTCACGTATGGCTAATCTGGACTTCACAGAACTTGCTTCGATTCATTCGCGGGATGAATTCGGTGAGCTCTCTCGCCATCTGAATACGTTAGCTGGTAAGCTGGATCAGACATTAAAAGATCTGAAAAGTGCCAATGTCACTCTTCGCGAGGATTTAGAGCATAAGGAAAAAATGGAGCAGCTTCGCAAAGAATTGATTGCAAACATCTCTCATGAACTCAAGACCCCGCTTGGCATTGTAAAGGGCTTTGCGGAAGGATTAAAAGATGATGTCGCACATGAAAAGCGGGAGCGATACATGGACGTCATTTTAAGCGAAGTCGACAAGATGAACGAGCTCATTATGGATATGCTGGAGTTGTCCAAATTCGAAGCCAAAGCCATTATGCTTCGTAGACAATCGTTTCCCGTATCGGAAATCATAGATCGCGTAGCTGCTTCCTTTCAACTACAGCTGGCAAACAAGCAGGTACGATTATGGCTTGCCTTACCTGAAGAGATCAACGTATGGGCAGATCCAAGACGTATCGAGCAAGTGATCGTGAATTTGCTCGGCAATGCAGTCCGGCACGCCAATCCATCAAGTGAGATTCGGATTACCGGGGTCCGCGAGCGGGAGTGCATCCGGTTTCGAATTGAAAATGAAGGAGCGCATATCCCAGACGATCAACTAACGCGGATATGGGAGCAATTTTATCGAGTAGATAGCTCTCGCTGGCGGAAAACTGGCGGCACGGGTCTCGGATTAGCGATCTGTAAACACATCCTCGATCTGCATGGTAGTGATTATGATGCGGAAAATACCGTGAATGGAGTCGCTTTTTCCTTCACGTTGGTTGAAAATAAAAACAAAGGTGGAAATGACAATGAATTTGAAAAAGAATAATATGAAAAGCTTACTGGCTGTATTGGTTCTATCACTCGTTACTAGTGCTTGTGGCACACCGGTTCCTTCACAATCGACTGGTCAAGTGCCGCAGCAAGTTCCTCAGGAAAACAAAGAAAACACGGAGAAACAACCGAAGAGCGTTGCAAAAGACATGGCCGCAGAACAGCAGGAAAAAGAAATTCTCGTCGTGGTCGACCAGGAACCGAAACCCATCGAGGGGAATAGCTTCGATTTCTCTATCGAACAGCTACCTGCCGGCTATTCGTTAGCTAGCATGCAGTGGAAGTCCGAGAAAACTGACATCGTAAACACTACTGAGCAAGCGATCAAAAATGACAGTGAAGGTATCTCTGGTGGGAATGGCTTTTACATCAGTGGCAATGGACAGTTCACCGGTTTCTTTTACAAGGATGAGTTGAAAGGGGAAAAGGGGAAATTGATCTTGGTCTTTCAAAATGAGCAAGGCAATAAAAAGACATGGGAGAAGGAGCTAACCCTTAAATAACGCCCGCTAAATTGGAACCCCATTTTTGGGGTTCTTTTTGTTTGCAACAGTACGGTGGGTTTTTTTATTGAAAAAAATCAATCACGAAAAGACATAACTTTAGTTAGTATTTTTTGCAAAAGACTGTTGTTACCATATTTTTGTTTCACCTAGATGTTTTGCTGGGGGAATGTGTCGACAGTAGGGGGAGTTGAAATGAAGAAGGAAGGAGGACAACGTTATTGATGAAAAGAATGATGGCTCGTTTGTTGGTATTTACTTTGCTGTTTGCAATTGTCCAACCTATGCTTATTCAAGAAAAAGCCAACGCAGCGGAACTTACAGATGTGATTAGAGTAGAGGCAGACAAGTTCGTGGATGCGTATGGTGCCTATCCTGATGGCCTGGATTACCAAGGAGTTCCGAACACGTTGATCGTCGGCTATGCGCGAGACTCTGGTGGGGATTATGGGGCTGCGAATGCTGCTCTACGTTTTGACCTGAGCGGCGTGAAAAGTGAGAGGAAAATTCAGTCTGCTGCCCTGAAAATTTATGTGCATAAGGTAGAAGCAACAGGCGGAGATATGCCTTTCATTGATCTATGGGGCTCGTTTGATGACAATTGGAACGATGATTTTGCGACTGTGCTACCTTCGTATCAGGAAAGAATCATAACAAATGAGTTTATTCCTACTAATTTCACAGGGTGGAAATCGTTTGATGTAACCAGCTTTGTCATGAGTAATATTCCAGACAAAAAAGCTACCTTTGTTTTAAGAGGAAGACAAACAGCACCACCTGTTCCTGTCTTGTATCAGCCTCAAATCATTTTCTACGACAAAAGAAATGTTAGCTATGCTTCACAGCTAGAAATAACGTATGCTCCTAACACTCCACCAACCGATATCCTCTTATCGTCCAATTCGATTCCCGAGAACAATCAAATAGGAGCGGTAGTTGGTACGCTTTCGGCAGTAGATCCTGATCAAGGAGACACCGTTACGTTCAGTATTCAAAACACTACGGTGCCATTTACTGTTGACGGAAATCAACTGAAGGCGACAGAAACGTTTGATTTTGAAACGAAATCGACTTACGCTGTACCAATCACTGCAACAGACTCGGCTGGCAATATATTCACCAAGGCGATGACCATCCAGGTGACGGATGTAGATGAACCACCAACGACAGCAACGGTTACCATCAATGGCGGTGCTGCGTTTACGAATTCACCAAATGTGACGCTCACCATGGCCCATGATGATCCTGACGCAGCCCAGCCCGAATATCGTTTGACGAATGTGGAAGGCGGTCCTTGGAGCGAATGGAAGTCGTTTGCGACACCTGTAATGTGGACCTTTACGACAAACGAAGGGACCAAAACGATCTTCATGGAGCTGCGTGACGGAACAGGAACTGTCCTGAAAGCGCAGGATAGCATTGTACTGGATATAACACCACCGACAGGAACCATCGAGATCAATAATGGGAACGTAGCCACTTCATCAGAAAAGGTGGAGCTTACCATTCAGGGAAGTGATGCAAACGGCCCGGTAGAAGTGATGTTGTCGAATGATAACATCTTTACAGGCAGCTGGATACCTGTTCCTGTCAACAACAAGCTGGAATGGAACTTGGCTAGTGGAGACGGACAAAAAACAGTCTACGCGAAGTTCCGTGATGGTGCAGGGAATATGTATTATACATCTGGTACCATCGTGTTGGACAAAACGCCACCTGTTGTGACAGGGGTAGCGAATGGCAGCTTCTACACGGCAGATGTCACACCTGTCTTCGACGACGGCACAGCAACATTGAATGGTGCTCCTTTTGTCAGCGGCACAAAGGTGAGTGTGGAGGGCAAGTATACGCTGGTAGTGACGGATACAGCGGGGAATACGACTACGGTAACCTTTACCCTGGATAAAACCGCGCCGACTGGAACACTTGCGATCAATAACGGAGCCACTCATACGAATAACCAAGATGTCATTTTGCAAATCGATGCCACTGACGTTTCCAGCAGGGTGAAAATGAAGCTGTCCAACGATAACATCAGCTGGAGTGCGCTAGAGGATGTGGCGAGCGCCAAGTCTTGGAAGCTAACAAATGGGGATGGACAGAAAACGGTCTATCTACAGTTGATCGACGAAGCTGGCAACCCCCATGATTTACAGGCATCGATTACACTCGATACGGTTGCGCCTGTAGTCACAGGGGTAGAGAACAACAAGCTGTACAATCAGAGTGTGACGATCAGCTTCAACGAAGGAAAGGCGACCTTGAACGGAAAGACGATAGCTGACGGAGAAATCGTCAATGACGATGGCGCTTATACGCTGATTGTCACGGATGAAGCGGGCAATACAGCAATGCTTGCATTTTCGATTGATCAAACGAAGCCGTCGGGCAGTCTCAAGATCAATGGTGACGCCGATTATACCAATACACTAGCAACGACATTACAAATTGCCGTTACGGATTTCAGCAATGAACTACAGATGCGCTTTTCCCATGATACGAGTGATCCAGCCAATTGGACTTCTTGGGAAACGCTGACCACAACAAAGGCGTGGACCTTGCTGACTGGAGATGGAATCAAGTCGGTTTCCATGGAAGTAAAGGATAAAGCGGGGAACATTGCCAGCTTTACCGATGAAATCACACTCGATATGATCAACCCTACGGGGGCTTTTGAGATCAATCAAGGTCAGTCGTATACCAACACGAGCAAGGTTACGCTGAGTGTGGAGTCGGCTGATGCTCATGGTGTGGAAATGCGCTTGTCGAATGACAACCTGACGTGGAGCGATTGGAAAACAGCGCCGACAATAGGCGACGTTCCATGGGAGCTGAGCAGTGGCGATGGAACCAAAACGGTCTATCTGGAGCTAAGAGATCCGGCTGGAAACCGATTGGCCCTTCAAAAGCAAATCACGCTGGATTCCGCTGGACCAGTTGTCACTGGAGTCGCCCAGGATGGTGTCTATGCGAACGACGTAACCATTACCTTCAATGAAGGAACAGCATTACTAAACGGCAATCCGTTTACGAGCGGTTCTGTCGTCACTGCGGAAGGATCGTATGAGTTGGTCGTCACGGATGATGCGCAAAATCGTACGACGATTCGTTTCACGCTGGATAAAACACCACCGGCTGGAACGCTCAGCATCGATAACGGAGCTGAATTTGCGAAAACAGAAGATGTTACGTTGCAACTCACTGCGTTAGGCAATACGAACGACATTGAAATGGCGATCTCTAACGCCGATGACAATTCGGGTACGTGGGAGCGTTTTGCAGAGTCAAAAGCATGGAAGCTGGCTGATGGCAGCATAAACGGTACCAAAACGGTTTATGTCAAGCTGCGGGACAAAGCGGGGAACGTCACAAAGCTAAGTGATACGATTGTACTGGATGTGTTGGCGCCTACTGGATCTATCACGATCAATAACGGAGACAATTCCACCAAGTCTCGTGATGTTACGCTCGCTATCACAGCGAACGACAGTACCAGTGATGTACAAATCCGCTTCGCAAATGGTGACAACGACTGGAGCGATTGGGAGGCAGTAACTGCGACCAAAGCATGGCAGTTGAAGTCCGGTGATGGAACCAAGACTGTCGAGATGCAGATCACAGACCGGGCAGGGCACATTACAACCGTTTCCGATACGATCGAGCTGGATGCAGATGCGCCTGTTGTTACTGGAGTCGAGGACAAAGGCATTTACAAAGATGACGTAACAATCACATTCAACGAAGGAACCGCGACGTTGAACGGTGCTCCGTTCTCAAGTGGCGACCGGGTAACAAGTGAAGGTAAGCATGAACTACGGGTTGTAGATGCTTCCGGTAACGAAATCAAGATCACGTTTACTTTGGATAAAACAGCACCAACAGGAACGTTCGTCATCAACAATGATGATCGTCTAACCAGCTCCACCAGCGTGAGACTGCATATTACTGCTTCGGACAATTTGGGAGATGTCGAGATGCGTATCTCCAATGACCAAGGCAAGTGGAGCAGCTGGGAAAAAGTGACGGGAACGGTGCCGTGGAACTTGACGTATGGCAATGGAATGAAAAAGGTTCTGATCCAGCTTCGCGACCAGGCAGGAAACACCGTTGAACTGGATGATTCCATTGAGCTATACGTGCCAAATGTGCCGAATCCACCAACAGGAGAGCCGGTCACCGGAGTTGAGCTGGAGGAAGAGCAGTTAACATTGCGTGTTGGCGATACAGAAAGCCTTCGAGCCACAGTAAAACCAACGAATGCCACCAACAAACGGGTCAAGTGGGAAAGCAGCGACTCTGAGATCGTCGAGGTAGATGAGGATGGCAAGATCAAGGCAGTAGCTTCTGGAACTGCGACGATTACAGTGACGACCGTAGACGGGAACAAAACCGATTCGGTGGAAGTAACCGTTAAGGAAATACCCACCTTCCAGTTGGAAACAAACGAACCGTCCTTCTGGATTAAGCCGAGAGTAACCACAACCTTACGAGTTTATAAGGTAGAAGGCAAAAAACGCAAGGACATCACGCGAGACAAAAATGTTGAGTACGACACGGAAAACGGGTTGGTTACCGTTAAGCAGGGTCGCATTACGGCAGGCAAAGAAGAAGGAGAAGACATCGTTATCGTTCGCTATATGGGAGAGGAACTGGAGATTCCGGTGACGGTTTCTACGAAAACGATTCGTTCGTTGACGACCTCCTTCAAGGATTTGGTGCTGGAGATCGATGAGGAGAAGCAGCTAACGCTGACAGCCGTCTTCAATGACAAGAACACCGAAGAGGTGACAGAGAAAGCAACTTGGTCCTCTAGCGACGAAGAGGTCATCGAAGTAACAAAAGAGGGAAAAGTGACAGCGCTGGCTGAAGGGAAGGCTGTCATTACTGCGAAATACGGCGGTAAAAAGGTAACCAATCGTGTGCTCGTCGTAGAGGAAAAGAAAGTGAAAGATTTGCGAGTATCGCGCTCTTCGCTGCGCTTGGAGGCAGACAATACTGGAGAGATCGTCCTGTATGCGGTCTATGAAAATAGATACGAGGAGATCGTCACCAAGGATGCCGACTGGACAGTGGAAGATCCTGAGATTGTGACTGTAGAAAATGGTGTCGTGACCGCACTGGAATCTGGTAAAACAACCATTACAGTGGAATACGGCGGCGAGACTATTACGATTAACATTACGGTCTGGTAAATGAAAAGGGGCTGTTCGATCTACTGTGGAGGGCAGCCTCTTTTCCATTCTGTTTAAAAGGTGAAGAAAAAATATGGAAAATGCACTCCTTGCTTTTGCAACTAGCATCTTGATTGGCGCCATTTTTTTTGGGATCTTATGGTGGGAAGGCTCGTGGTTTAGTCTTCGGTTTACGAAGTGGTACTTTGGTATTTTGTTGGCTGTGTCGTTGGGCGTAGGTGTGTATAACTTTTCCTAGAAATGTCTGAGACATTTTTCCTTTCTTGGCGTTAGGTAAGCTGTGAAACGAACCTAGCACAAGGGAGAAGAAATGTCTTATATTTTTTATGTGCAAAAATTTCCTAATGATAGTTTCCGGTTGAGCAAAGACGACTCAATACCATCTTATTTGACATAAAATTCAGACATGATATAATATCTCCAAAAGGCAAAAAATTACAATTCATACTTGATATGGGTAATTTTCTGCGATTCTTTCCTAACCAACTCCTTTGCATTTCAACAAGTTTCCCTCCTTTCATAGAGTCAGTAGCTAGTTTAGCAACTCTGATTCGAAAGAACCATTTCTCATGATCAAGTGCAGTGTCCTGCATTGGTTTGATTACACATAACAACATCCTCACTCTACACTCCATCTCCCATCATAGCAATCCAATCAACTAGTGTATAAAGCGCTAATCATTCAACTCCCACATGAAATCTATACTCCAATTCACCTAAAAAGAAGAGTCACCCCGCGGCGAGATTACAGTCGTGGGCTAGAATTGTCGATTCATCAAACTGTCATTCTTGGTATTCTTCCAATTGCATACTCCACAAGCGTGTCAGCACTGACAAAGACCGATTATCAGACGCTGGCCTGATTATTTCATATGCTGTGCGATGAAGCCACTCATTGATTCCTTTGCAGACATTGCTAAGAGGAGGGGAGGTGTCGTGTTGATTAATCAGAACAGGTGAGGATCTTCGCTCGTTTTGGAGATTCCCATCATTACCAAACGCGAAAAGGGAGGATGACCATGTCCACGGAAGAGCAAAAGAACCATTGGCTGTCAGAATTAGCTGGAGAAGCTCCATTGCTACAGCTTCCGCTAGATATCTCCAGGCATCACCATACTGGATATGCGGGCGAGACTCAAACGATTGATCTTTCAGATACGGTGAGCAAGCAAGCCATACAGGTGGGGATACAAGAAAAGGCCGATCTGTTTACTGTACTGTTAGCTGCCTATCATAGTTATCTTTACAGGTATACGGGTCAAAAGGATATTCGGGTTGGTGCGGTGAGAGACTCTGCGTTTTGGATAAATCGAGTCCTTGTTGATGGAGCTATGAATTTTAAACAGCTACTAACCGAGGGCAAGGATAAAGCAGAGAAGGGACAGATGTTCGCAAGTCTTTCAGCAGCCACGCCATTATTTCATACCTTATTGAGAGTCAGAAAAGCCGGAAATGTAGTCACGATAGACAAGCTTTCTATCGAGTACGACGAGTCAACTGTAGATTTGCGTGTGGATGTTGAAGAGGCAGACGTCTTGCGCATATCTTTCACCTACAATGCCAGGTTGTTTACACAAGAAACCATCCGAAGAATGCTGGAGAACTTTTGTAACTGGATGGAACAGGTTGTAACGAATAGGGAAACACCTGTCGATCAATTGCGATTGATCTCCAAAAGTCAGGAAAGAGAATTGCTAGACGAGTGGTGCAGGAGTGACGAGGCTTTTGAGCTTCCTGATACCATTTTAGCTGCCTTTGATTGCCAAGTTAATCGTCATCCAGATGCCATCGCACTCGTTTTCCGGCAAGAGGAAGTCACCTACAAGGAATTGGATATACGCTCGAATCAATTGGCCCATCATCTTAGAAAGATAGGTGTTACGAGTGAGACGCTCGTTGGCATATGTCTGGAGCGCTCCATTGAAATGATCGTGAGCATCTTGAGCGTGTTGAAAGCAGGAGGCGCTTACGTCCCGATGGACCCTGCTTATCCTGTTCAAAGACTGCGCTATATGATAGAAGATGCAGAATTGCCAATCGTCATCGTGGATGAGGCATCTGTTGCGAGAATACCTGACGGAATAAAAACTATTAATTTATCTGATGATTCTGAAATAGCCTCAAATGAAAGCATGGAAAAGCCTGAAAACCAAGTGAATGGTAACGATCTGGCCTATGTAATCTATACCTCGGGCTCGACTGGCAATCCGAAAGGGGTCATGATCGAACATCGCTCCATCATGAATTTTCTTCAAACACTGGAGAAGCGTAGTGAACTGACGAATACAGACAGAATCTTGCAGAAAACGTCTATTTCTTTTGATGCGTCTGTCTGGGAGCTCTATTGGTGGATGGTGAAAGGTGCGAGCTTGTACATCCTCCCTAACGGCGAAGAGAAAGACCCTGCCCTGCTGGTAAAAGCAGTGGAGAGATATAACATTACCCATCTTGAGTTTGTGCCATCCATGTTAAAAGTAGTCTTGGATTATATCGAGAATGTTCGTACGTCTTCTGCCCTATCCTCTCTGAAATATGTCACTGCCGGTGGGGAAGTGCTTCCACCTCAAGCTGCCCAGAAATTTACGCATCTACTGACTATTCCTCATGGGACAATCTTATATAACACCTATGGTCCAACGGAAACTACCGTCGAAGTTGCCAGCTACAAATGTATGCCTGAGGATCATCGCTCTTTGATCCCCATTGGAAAGCCAAACTGTCAGACACAATTGTACGTATTCAATGAGCATTTACAAATCCAACCCGTCGGAGTGGCTGGCGAGCTCTATATTGGTGGAGCAGGTGTAGCAAGAGGGTATGTAAACCGTCCTGAATTAACCGAAGAGCGTTTCATTGCCAATCCTTATCGTCCAGAGGCAGATTCGCGATTGTATCGAACGGGAGATTTGGCTCGGTATGCAGCCGACGGTAATCTGGAGTATCTTGGTCGCAATGACAATCAGGTCAAGGTGAGAGGATACCGGATTGAGCTTGAGGAAATTCAAACGATTTTAAGCACTCATCCATCTATTGAGCAAACCATTATAGTGGCCCAAAAGGATTCCTATGAAAATAACAAGCTTATCGCCTATGTGATAGGGTCTGGAAGCATAACGGAATGGCGTGATTATTTGAAGGCTCTGCTTCCGGAGTATATGGTTCCAGCGTATTTTGTGAAAATGGATGTTTTCCCGCTTATGCCCAGCGGAAAAATTGATATAAAGTCACTGCCAGAGGTAGGAAATAGCCGACCGCATATTTCAGCAGAATATAAAAAACCGGAAACAGAACTGGAAATGCAGCTCTTGGACATTTGGAAAGATTTGTTTGGATATGAGGAGATTGGTGTAGAGGATAATTTCTTTGAATTAGGCGGACATTCGCTGTTAGGGACGCAGGTTGTAGCAAGAATCCGCGCAGTCTTCAAAAAAGAACTCCCGTTGTCTACCCTGTTTCAATATCCGACAATCCGAAGCATCGTGCCAGTCATCAATGCCGCAGAGGATACATACTCGATGGATGCGTTTCCTGCCATAAGCAGGGCATCACGAGACAGAGATTTGCTGCTTTCTTATTCGCAGGAGAGAGTGTGGTTTTTAGAACAGTTAAGCTCCAATAATTTGGCTTATATCTTTCAGGCAACCATGAAAGTGCGAGGGATGCTAGATATCCCTATTTTGAATCAATGCTTTACCGAGATTGTACGTAGACATGAAATATTTCGAACCGTTTTTCTTGAGAAAAATGGGCGGCCGTATCAGGTCATTTATGAACCATTCGATGTGAAATTGCCCGTTATTGATGTTTCTCATGTACTTGAGAGTGATCGTGCACGTGAAGTGCAGAGATTGATTCGAGCAGAGATCAAGAAGCCGATCGATATTTCGCAGCTGCCATTGGCTAGATGGCTGGTTTACAAGATCTCTGATAGGGAATCGGTCATTCTGTTTGTAGAGCATCATTTGATTCATGATGGATGGTCGTTCCGAAAATTCCTGAAAGAACTTTTTACGCTGTACAGTGCGTATCTGGAGAATAAACCATCTCCACTCGCGGAATTGCAGATTCAATTCGCAGATTATTGCGTGTGGCAAAACGAGATGTTTAAACGAGGCAAGGAGAATAAGCAGTTAACATACTGGAAGAATCTGTTGAACGGAGCCAACGGGATTCTGGAACTGCCAACCGACAGACCACGCCCGGTCAATCAAACATTTAACGGGAACATGTTCACCCATTTAATACCGGAAGAGTTGTATCTTCAATTGCGTGATTACTGCATGAAAACAAATACGACCTTATTCATGGTCATGATGGCTGCCTTTCAGACATTGCTGCATCGGTATTCGAATCAGGAAGATATTATCGTAGGTTCGGGTATCGCGAATCGGCGCTGGAAAGACACCGAAGACTTGATCGGGATGTTTGTAAACAATATTGTGATTCGGACGCAGTTTACCGATCAGATGACGTTTCAGGATGTTTTGCAAGCAGTCAAAATGTCAGCATTGGAAGCTTATGAGAATCAAGAAATTCCATTCGATCACGTAGTCGATGCGTTAAAACTGAAGCGCGATCAAAGCCGGAACCCTGTATTCCAGGTCATGTTTAGCTTCCAAGACACGAAAGTTACCCATTTACCTGTATCCGATTTGAATATTCAACTCACCGAAGGCATTAGCAACGGATCGGCAAAATTTGATATTAACGTGGTAGTGACGAACCACTCCGAGCTCTCCGATTCTCTATTAACGAAGGAGGAATACGGGAGTATCAGCTTGGATTGGGAATACAATACGGATTTGTATGACGAATCTACTATGCGCCGCATGATTGAGCACTATATAGAATTGCTGAAAAGTGTTCTTACCCACAGTGACCAGACGCTCCATTCTATGCCAATGTTGACCGTCTTTGAGCAGAATCAAATACTTCAGAAGTGGAATGACACTTCTGTTGCGTTTGCGGATCAGAAAACCATTCATCAAATTTTCGAGGAGCAAGCTGAACGGACACCAGAGCAAATCGCGGTCATATTTGAAAACGAGCAGTGGACTTATCGGCAGATCAACCATCGTGCCAACTTCCTGGCAAGAAAATTGCGAAACTTCGGAGTGAAACCGGATACATTAGTCGGGTTAATGATAGAACGTTCACCTGACATGATGATTGGTATCCTTGGCATTTTAAAAGCTGGTGGCGCTTATATGCCGATGGACACGATGGCACCGAAAGAAAGACTGTCCTATATTCTTCAGGATAGTGATACGAAAGTAGTCGTCATGCAAGAGAAGTTCAGGACAGCGATCGATTTCAATGGTCCGGTTCTGTACTTTGGTGAGAATATGCCTGAGCAAGAAGGAGAATGCGACAATCTTGAACCAGTTGCTCACTCGACAAATTTGGCTTACGTCATCTACACCTCAGGCTCGACGGGAGCACCAAAAGGCGTCATGATTGAACATCGCTCTGTCGTCAATCGCATGAACTGGATGGTTCATCGCTATCCTATGGGCGAACACGACACGATCATGCAAAAAACGCCCTATTGCTTTGATGTTTCGGTAACCGAATTAGTCTTATGGTTTTTCACCGGCAGCAAGCTATGTTTTCTCGCTCCTTATGCTGAAAAAGACCCGGAGCTGATTGTAAAAACGGTCGCCAAACACCAGATTACGTATATTCACTTTGTTCCATCAATGCTCAGCATCTTTTTAGACCATCTGGAAAGCAACGATTGTGCGGAAGAAATCAAAAGCTTACAGCGCGTGTACACGACTGGGGAGGCTTTGACTACGGAACAGGTTCAACGTTTTCATCGATTGATTCAGCAGCGGAATCAAACGACTCTCCACAATCTGTATGGTCCGACGGAAACGACCATTGAAGTGACCTACTATGATTGTCACGCGGACAGTACGGTCATTCCCATTGGGAAACCGATTGATAATACGCAGGCTTATATCATCAACAAAGAATGTCACTTGCAGCCCGTTGGCGTCATGGGAGAGTTGGTGATTGGGGGCGTAGGGCTTGCTCGAGGGTATGTAGGAAAGCCCGAGCTGACAGCAGAGCGTTTTATCCCGAATCCATATGGTCGTTTATCGGCAGAAAAAATGTACAGGACAGGAGATTATGCGCGGTGGATGCCAGACGGCAATATTGAGTATATTGGCCGATCGGACAACCAAGTGAAGATTCGCGGGTATCGAATTGAATTGGGAGAGATTGAAGCGCTCATGAGGAAGCAGCCAGGCGCAGGGGAAGTCGCTGTGATAGCCCAAGAATTTGAGCCGGGAGATAAACGGTTAATCGCCTATTACAGTGGTACCACATCGGTCGAAGAGTATAAGCTCCTTCTGCAGAAACAGCTGCCACCCTACATGATTCCTTCGTATTTTGTACAGGTGGAGAAAATGCCGCTCACATCAAGTGGCAAATTGGATCGCAAAGCCTTGCCGCTACCTGACAGCCATACGGTAAGCCATCACTATTCAGCCCCTCGCAACACAACAGAGGAATTACTAGCACTTATATGGAGCGACATTTTGCACATCGACCAAATTGGCGTATCTGATTCGTTCTTTGATTTGGGAGGTCATTCTCTATTAGCGACGCAGGTCGCCTCGCGCATACGAGAAGTGTTCGGTCAGCATCTCCCTCTGCGAGATATTTTCGAATGCCCGACCATCGAGAGCCTGGCCAAGCGGATATCCGAATTGCGTCTAGGCGGAAAAGCGGCTCAATTGCCCGCATTGCACCAAGTGGATAGGACGAAACCGATTCCGCTATCCTTTGGGCAGCAGCGGCTATGGTTTTTTGACCAACTGGAGCCTGAGAGCAACGTCTACAACATTCCGTATGTCTGGCGTTTAAGCGGTGCTTGGGACGTTAGCGGATTGGAAAAAGGCTTTAACCGATTGATTGAACGTCATGAAATGCTTCGTACGGTATTCGCAAAACAAAATGATACCGCTGTACAGCTCGTCAAGCCTTATCAACCGATATCGTTGCCTGTCATTGATCTCAGCCATCTCTCTATGGAAGAAGAGGAAAGGCACGTCACTCATCATATTCAACGGAATGCTGAGCGCGTATTTGACTTGAGTCAAGGGCCGCTGATTGAAGCGGAGCTGATTAAAAAGAATGAGTCTGAGTATGTTCTATTGTGTACCGTTCATCACATTGTTTTCGATGGTTGGTCAGAGGATATTTTGCTGGACGAGTGGATGGCTTTCTATGAAGAAGCAGTCAGTGGCACGCCAGCCGATCTACCGCCATTGGCTATTCAATACGGAGATTATGCAGTATGGCTGAGGGATTGGTTAACGGATGAGACAGTAAACGAGCAGCTGGTGTATTGGAAAAATGAGCTGGCGGGTGACCTTCCCGTGTTGCAGTTGCCATTCGATCATCCACGGCCAGTCATTCAAAGCTATAGAGGGGATATGCAGCATATACAAGTGGAGCCTGCCTTATTAGCGAAAGTAAAAGCATTCAGCAGACAGGAAGGGACAACTCTGTTCATGACCTTACTGGCAGCTTACCAAGGCTTCCTCTCCCGATATACCGGACAAACAGACATTTTGGTCGGCAGTCCGGTCGCCAATCGCAATCGCAAAGAAATGGAAGGATTGATCGGGTTCTTTGTAAACACGCTTGTTTACCGGGTGAATGTAGAAGAAGGGCCGAGCTTCAGGCAATTGGTCGCCCAAGTCAAGGAAAAAGCATTGCGTGGACAAGAGAATCAGGACGTACCGTTCGAAAAAATAGTAGAAGCCCTTCAACCAGAACGAAATACAAGCTACTCTCCTGTTTTCCAAACGATTTTTACAATGAATACTCATCTGCGAAATGTAAAGGAATGGCCGAATCGAAAAGTTGAGCCTGTGACGCTTGCCATCAAAGTTGCCAAATTTGACTTGTCTATTTCAATCGAAGTGATGAATGAGCACTCTGTGTTGTTTTCGTTTGGATACAATGCGGATTTGTTTGAGTATGCCACCATACAACGAATGATCGGGCATTTTGTGAATTGGCTAGAACAAGTGACGACATATCCTGAGGAGAGCATAGAAAACTTGCGGCTCATTACCGAGGATGAAGAAAAACAATTGCTAGAACTATGGAGGAGCAATTAGGAGGGGCTGTATGAACAATTCCATCACTGCATTCTTTGAGGAGCAGGTTGAACTTCATCCTGACAACATCGCTTTGCTATGGAAGGATGCCTCACTCACTTATCAAGAGCTGAATAGCAGGGCCAACAAGCTGGCAAATTATTTGAAAAAGTGTGGGGTAGGGACGGAAAGCAAAGTCGGCTTGTATATGGATCGTTCGTTCGAAATGATCATCAGTATGGTAGCGATTTTAAAGGCTGGCGGGGCTTATGTCCCGCTTGATCCTGCCTACCCTGAGCAGCGAATCCATTATATGCTGCAAGACGCAGGCATTACGATAGTACTCGCACAAGAAAGCTTGGTATCGCGGCTGCCAGAAGGCTTGAAGGTCGTATGCCCTGAGCGTGATCAACTAGCGATTAGCATGGAATCAGAGGCGAATTTGGAGCAGCATGCAGCTCCAGAAAGCCTTGCGTATTTGATGTATACTTCCGGCTCGACAGGAAATCCGAAAGGGGTACTCATTCCTCATCGCGGCGTGATCCGGCTCGTTAAACATGTATCTTATGTATCGCTTACGGCAGAAGAAACCATGCTGCATATGGCGTCGATTTCATTTGATGCATCCACCTTCGAGGTATGGGGCAGCTTGCTAAATGGAGCGAAGCTCGTTGTTTTTCCATACAAGGAGCTTGATCTTGGCGAGATGGGGCAGGTATTGCGTGATTATCGAGTCAGTACATTATTGTTAACAGCAGGAGTCTTTCATCAACTGATTGATTTCCATCTCGAGGATGTAAAAGGGTTACGTCAATTGCTGGTGGGTGGGGATATTATGTCCCCCAAGCACGCTCAAAAGGTAGTAGACAACTTGTCTGATACGTTATTGATCAATTGCTATGGTCCTACGGAAACCACGACATTTGCCACCTTTTATCCAGTAACAGATAGAAGCGCCATCCAACACTCCGTTTCGATCGGTCGCCCTATCAATGACACAGAAGTGTATATCTTAAACGACAAGCAAAAGCTTGTGCCTGTTGGTCTTGTAGGGGAAATGTACGTGGGGGGCAAGGGACTGGCTCTGGGATATTGGAATCGACCCGAGATTAATCAAGAGAAATTTATTAAACATCCCTTTGATCCAGACCCGGAAGCTATCTTATACAAGACGGGTGACATAGTGAAATATGTGCCTGATCGAGGACTTGAATTTATCGGACGAAAAGACAACCAAGTAAAAATAAGAGGGTACCGTATCGAACTGGGCGAGATTGAGACCGTATTGAATCAGCCGGAAGACGTCAGGGAAGCCATCGTCATTGCACAGGAGTATGGAGCTGACGATAAAAGGCTCATCGCCTATATTGCTGGAGATGGAGAAGTCGAACAGTGGAAAAAGTATGCAAGTACGCAATTGCCTCCTTTCATGGTTCCGTCCTATTTTGTGAAAATGGAAGCATTTCCACTTACCACGCAAGGAAAAGTGGACCGAAAGGCGTTGCCAATGCCAGAAACCGTCATGATGGAGGAGGAATTTTTCGCACCACGTACCGCGACAGAAAGTCGGATAGTGTCCATTTGGAGTGAGACTTTAAAAGTGGAACGAATTAGTATCCACTCCTCCTTTTTTGATTTAGGCGGTCACTCTCTGCTTGCGACACAGCTCATATCCCGCCTGGAGGACGCTTTCCAGCTGTCTATACCGTTGCGAATCTTGTTTGAATGTCCGACGATCGCGAGTTTACATACAAGAATAATGGAGCTCAGTCAGAATGGAAAAAGAGAGCGGATACCAACGATTACGAAAGCGCCGCATACAGAAAAGTTCCCATTATCTCATGCACAGCAGCGTTTATGGTTTTTGCATCAATTGGAACCGGATAGTACAGCTTACAACGTTCCTCATATTTGGCGTTTGACTGGACTGTGGAAAGCAAGTTCGCTGGAAAAAGGATGGAATGCGCTGCTTTCGCGCCATGAAATATTGCGTACGGTTTTTCCAAATGAAAATGGTCAGCCTTTCCAGGCTGTCCAACCATATCAGTTTACACCTTTGCCTGTCATCGATCTGAGAGAACGAACCAAGGCCTCGCAAGAAGAGCAACTCAACGACTTTATTGAGCAGGAAGCAAGCATCAGGTTTGATTTGCATCGAGGCCCCTTGATTCAGGCAAAATGGATTGCATTAGGGGAAGAAGAGTCCGTTCTGCTGTGTACCATGCACCATATCATTACGGACGGATGGTCTGAGGAAATTTTATTGAAAGAATGGCTGACCTTCTATGAGGAGGCACAGGGTGGGAGTCGTGCGGAGTTTGCTGCCCTACCGATTCAATATGCCGATTTCTCTGTGTGGCAGCGTGAATGGCTGACGGACGATGCGATAGATCTACAGCTAGATTATTGGAAAGCGGAACTGTCTGGAGAGCTTCCCGTCTTGCAATTGCCGATTGATCGGCCTAGACCTGGGATTCAAGGTTATGCAGGAAGTATGCATAAAACCGTGCTGCCATCGACGTTGCTTGAGAAATTGAAAACCGTAAGCCGGCAAGAGAATGCGACTTTATTTATGACCCTGTTGGCAGCTTATCAAAGCTTTTTGTCCAGATATACCGGACAGTCGGATATTTTGGTGGGGAGCCCTGTAGCGAATCGAAATGTAAAAGAAATAGAGGGATTAATTGGATTCTTCGTGAACACGCTCGTATATCGGGCAAGTTTTCAAGACGGTCCTACCTTCAGACAACTGCTTGCTCGCGTAAAAGAAAAAGCCCTTCTGGCACAGGAAAACCAAGAAGTCCCATTTGAAAAAATCGTAGAGACGCTTCAGCTTGAACGCAATACAAGCTACTCCCCGGTTTTTCAGACCATGTTCACGTGGGCTGAATTGTCATCGAATGTTTACCAATCGTCTGCCGGAGCGTTGGAAATCATGCCCGTTCGTCATAACGTTTCAAAATTTGATATCGAGTTGTCCATGGGTGAGTCTGAAGCTGGTCTGATCATGAACATGATCTATAACACGGATTTATTTGACCGAGCAACCATAGGAAGAATGGCTGTTCATTTCGAAAATTGGCTGCAAGAACTGGTGAATGCACCGGACGCTCCGATTGCATCGCTCGAATTGTTACCCAAGGATGAGCGTCACAAAATCGTAGGGGATTGGAATCGGACAGAAGCAACCGTTCCGGAGAATACATGCTTGCATGATTTGTTCATCGAACAGGCAAAAAAGACCCCGGATCGAATCGCTGCCGAAATGGGCAGTGAAACGATAACCTATCGGGAACTGGACAGGCGTTCTAACCAGCTGGCGCATTATTTGATTACGCTCGGGGTTCTATCCAATACACCTGTCGGGCTATGCATGAATCGCTCCCTTGAACTTGTCATATCGATTCTCGGCATCGTAAAGGCAGGCGGAGCATTTATTCCCTTAGATACCGAGCTGCCGGAAGCAAGGATGGCTCATTTGCTGGAAAGCTCAAAAACGAATATTTGCATAACAGAACAGGAATTCAGGCATCTGTTCGAGCAAGCGACGCATGTTCAATGTATAGAGCTAGAGGTAGACAAGGAAAAGATAGCAAGCATGCCTGAGGGATTGCCGGAGCAAACCGTAAAACCGACGGATTTGGTTTCGATTTATTACACATCAGGATCGACGGGCATTCCGAAAGGGGTGGAAAACCTCCATGTCGGATGGGTTAATCGAATGCTATGGATGCAGCGCCAACATGGCTTGGAGCAAGGGGAGTCCGTCCTGCAAAAAACAACACTAACATTCGATGATGCAGCTGTTGAGTTTTTCTGGCCATTGTCTGTAGGCGGTCGGGTCTCACTGATGGAGCCGTGGTTGCATCGAGATCCAGAGGCAATTATTCAGGCAGCTATTCAGTATCAAGTGGCATGCATTCAATTTGTGCCGAGCATGCTCAGCATGTTTGTCGATGCCCTTACACCTGATGATGCAGCAAAATTGGGGACATTAAAAAATGTTATCTCCAGTGGAGAAGCGCTATTACCGGAAACAGTAGGCAAGTTCTATCGGAAATTGAACGCCAAGCTCCATAATACTTGGGGGGCAACAGAGGTCTCAATTGACTCTACCATTTATACCTGCTCACCCGAGGACGCGTTTGGGAAGGACTGTGTCAGTGTAGGAAAGCCGATTGACAACAACAGAATATACATTCTGGACAAAAATTTGAACCCGGTTCCGATTGGTGTCATAGGCGACCTTTATATCGGTGGTCTGGGACTAGCAAGAGGTTATTTATACAATCCCGAAAAAACCAAGGAAGCTTTCATAGAGAATCCATTTGTAGCAGGGGAAAGAATGTATCGAACCGGAGACAAAGGATATTACTTGCCTTCCGGAAATATCAAATTTGTTGGCAGACAAGATAATCAGATCAAGATAAGAGGCATCAGGGTTGAACTAGGGGAGATTGAGTCGACATTAAGCAGATTTCCTTCCATTCGTGAAGTAGCCGTAATTTCCGTTCAAAACGACAGGGGTTCTACAGAGCTGGCTGCGTATATCGTGGGCGAAGGGGATATAAACGATTGGCGCACATTCCTGAAAGGGCAATTACCTGCTTATATGATTCCGACCTATTTCACAAAGCTGGACAGCATCCCGAAAACAACAAGCGGAAAAATTAATCGCAACGCACTGGAATTACCCGTGATGAAACCATCCGACTCCTCCATCGCTGCACCACGTACGATTCCTGAGGAGCTTATCCACTCCATCTGGTGCGATATCTTGCAGATGAATCAGATTAGTATCAAGGACTCCTTCTTTGATATAGGTGGGCATTCCTTATTGGCAACCCAAGTGATATCCCGTATGAGAGCGGTTCTGGAAATGGACATCCCCTTGCGAACCATATTTGAGTTTACGACGATCGAAGCTCTAGCAGCCCGGATAGCTGATATCAAGCAAGGCAGCGAGTCGAACACCCGTATTTATGAAGTTTCACGAGTAGAGGATCAGCCGGGTCAGTCATTATTTGAAGTATCCCACGGCCAAAGAAGACAATGGTTCCATGCAAAATTCAGTGACCAGGAAGCAGTGGGAGGGGTGTACCTCTTTGAAGTTGAGGGCCTTGTTGATAGTCAGGTTCTGTACAAATCTATGGGTCTCATGTTTGAACGGCACAGAATTATGCGTACGACGATCATAGAAAAGGAAGGGCAATTGTATCAAAAAGTGCATGATGACCTGAAGGCGGATAATGAGTATGTGGACTTGTCTTCCTTATCTGTTACGGAAGGCGAGCAACGTATCAAAATGGATTTGGAATCTGACTTGTACAAGCCATTTGATTTTTCCCGAGAGTCTTTCTTTCGGATGAGGTTATATCGAGTCACACCAACGAAGCACTTCTTCCTCTTGGGCACTCATCATATTGGATTTGATGGCTGGTCGTTAGATGTGTTTATGAATGATTTGGCGGACGTGTATCAACAAGAAAATAGCGGGGGGCATCGTCCGTTTTCCAAACCGCTGGATTATATTGATTACACCTTGTGGCAGCAGGCGCGGTTACAAAAGGGAGAATTGAATCGGCAGCGGGACTATTGGTTAAAACAACTGCAACAAAATGTCGCTGCACCGCTCATACCGCGAGATGCACATCCATTCACTCGCGACAACCAGATTTCAAATGTAACGTCGCTTCCCATTGAACCAACGACAATGCAGTCGCTATCAGAATTGACTCGAATGGCCGGCGGTACCGTGTATACGACCATGCTTACGGCGTTAAACATTTGGCTTTCGCTCATTACGGACCAAACGATCATTACTGTCGGATCTACTTTATCTGGCCGTACCCAGACGGACCTCGAAGGAATTATTGGTCCTCTTATCAATCCCGTCGCCATGCGCACAGATTTGTCCGGCAACCCAACCGTTTTGGAAATGTTGAAGAGAACGAGAGAAACGGCGTATGCGGCGTATGAGAATCAAGAGTATCCGTACAATTTGGTCGTAGAGGATCAACTAGCTGCGAAGGGCCTGAAGAAGAATTTGTATTCCGTTGTTTTTATTGGACAACAAGCCTCGAACAGTCTAATTGAATTAAACGGCATTATCTACAGGTATTGTCCGTTAAATCGTTTCCTGGATGAAACGATGGTCAAATCATATGAAGGAAGCCATTTTATAAAAGATGATCAATTGGATATGATGTTATTTTTGTCCACGAATCATGATCAGCTCACATTTACTGCACAGTATAATGCGGATGTATTTAGCAGGAATGCCATGGATACGTTTATGAGCCAAATCGAGTACATCCTATGCCAAATAACTGAAAATCCAATGCAGCGTTTATCTCAATTGAAATTGGCGGAAGAATACGATTTCAATGAACTGTTCAGCTAACGGCTTGATTGCTTGTTCGGGCATGCTGGTGAAAGCCGCATGCCCAACCATTACGCAGTAAAGTATCGGGGTGATCATGAATGGATCAGAGAACCTTTATCAAAACAATCGCTCTGTCTGAAACACAAAAAGATTACTTTATTCACTATTTGGTACACCCGACAAGTGCTTTTTATCATGAGCAGTTTCTTTTCAGATTCGAGCAGCGACTAGATGTAACGATGACGATACGTACGCTTACCGAGATCGTGAAGCGTCATGAAATCAATCGGTCCATTTTTGTGTTAGAAGACGAGCCCATCCAAAAAGTCTACAGCGAGCCTGTATTGGATTTTGAGCATGTGGCTTCTGAGGACTGGGACGATAAGACGATTCGAGCATATCTGAATCAGGAACTGAGCAAGTCGTTTCAGTTGGACGAGGGGCCGTTATTCAGTTGCAGATTGCTGGATTATAAAAAGATGGGCAGCATTCTAAGCTTTAAGTACCACCACATCTGCTCAGATGGGTGGAGTGTTTCGCTCATGCTCGATGAATTTACGATGATCTATCAACAGTTGATAGCAGATCAAGAGCTTGTGATACAACCGTCCACACATCATTATGCGGATTTTGTTGAGTGGGAACTGAATTATTTAGCCAGCCAAGAAGGAGAGGAAGCGAGAGCTTTTTGGAAAAAGAAGCTGGGCGGACCTCTTAAGAGGCTAGAGTTGCCGAAGGATAAAACTCGTCCCAGTACTCCGTCGTTTAAAGGCGGGATTTCTTTCTTTACGTGCAAACACGAGCTTCGCGATGAGATGATAGCTTACCGTAAAAATCATCACTATCAAACGGATGTTATTTATTTGTCTCTCTTCCTTGCTTTTCTTTCTCGTATTTCAGGCCAAGATGACATTACTATCGGTGTACCTAGATTTGGCAGGCCCCAAAAGGAGTTTTATTCCATCATGGGACCATGTCTTGTAATGCTACCACTCCGAATCAAAATCCCGAAGAATTGTTCATTTAAAGAGTTAGCCCGACTTGTTCAAGAAGAGTTGTCATTATGCTCCCAGTATCAAAACTACCCATTTTCTCTGATAGCAGGAGAGCTGGATTATGATCGCGATAAAAAATATTCGTCATTTTTTTCAACCGCTTTTGTCCATCAAAAAGCGATTAAGCAAGATGGGGCCTATTTTGTGGGCAATGCCCAAAATACGTTTCAAAGCAATGACTTAACAATCAGTTCTTATCCTATTCATAAAAATATATCCCAGTATGATTTATGTTTTGTGGTTGAAAAGGACAACCAACAGGACATATTGGCAGGATTTGAATACAATGCGGATATTTTGAATGAAGAAACGGTCGTCCAATGGATTGCCGATTTTGAAGCCACCAGTCTATTTCTTTTGAAAAATGATAGCGAAAATATCCTGATGCTAAAAAGCCAAGCGAAAAAAGACTACTGGACGAAGAACTTTGTCAATTTGCCATCCTTTAAAATATTGCCTGAGGATGGAAGCAGTCTTTCTAGCGATTCCACTGTGTTCGAACGGGAGAAGTTTGAAATAACAGGGTTGCTATTGACTCAAATATCCCGTCTGGCCCAATCTTGGGACAGCTCATCGTTTGAGATTTTCATGAGTACATTTTTGGTCCTTTTGCATGCTGAAAGCGAGAAGGAGGATATAGCCCTAGCATTTCGGGCGGATTGTGATCAGCTACAAGGAATTTCCTTCCTATTGCTACGAACGGATCTATCAGGAAATCCACTTTTTTCCGAGCTAGTTCTGCAAGTACAGCGCAAGGTAAAAGAAGCCTATCAATATAAAGACGGCTTGGAATCGTTGCTACATGGACAACCTGAGCCGCAAATTTTGTTTGAAATGAACGAGGAAGAACCACACTCCACGATTGATTTTCAATTCCGCATCCACGAGTCACAAGGTCAACTGCATGGAACCATTACCTATCATGCAAATGTATTCAAGGGGGAGACCGCACAAAGAATGTTATCCCAATATGAATACGTATTGCAAAGTGTGATAGCCCAGCCGCATCAACGAATCCGTGAACTAGTCAGTCATCTAAACAGCCAATTTCTTTCCAATGATGATTATGAGCAACTATTCCTTTAGTGAAAGAGGTGCACGGGCTTGCAACATTTAACAAAAGAAAATGTAGGGGAAGTAATTGAGCTTTCGAAGGTGCAGAAGCAATTCTTACGCCAAGACATGATAACAACGGTGCGCTATCTGATCAAACAGCCTATCGAAAGGGAAAGAGCTCAAGAAGCGTGGAATGAATTAGTCAGTGAGACGCCGCTAATGCGAACGGTTTTTCGTAAACTAAAAAATAAACATGTACAAGTGGTTTTAAAGCAATTCCCGATTTCTATTAACTGGCACGACCTGCGAGGATTATCTCCTGAACAACAGGAGCAAAGGTATCTTCTTGAGAGTGCGTCCCATCAGGAGCCTATTGCCTTTGAGGAAGGTCCATTGATCCGACTATCTGTAATGCAGATGGAGGAAAATCAAACGGTTATCATTTGGACCAATCATACATTGTGTATGGACGATGTCAGTCGCGGGCTTCTACTGGAGGAATGGCTAAAGAGAGCAAAGGGCAATTATTCATCTAATAATCATCGAACATCATTCAAAGACTATTTTATCTGGGAATCAAGTCAAGATGGCTCCAGAACGAAAAGCTATTGGATAGATAAAATCAATCACAATGATAACGAGTCAGTTTTTTATCCAGTACAGGGTCAGGGTTCACAAAAGGAAGCGAATCAGCAGACCAGCTGCCATGCTGTACTTTCCGAACCATTATCCCAAACAATCAAGAGCATGGCATTCAAACAAGGCTTCTCGATTGAAGCTGTCTTTCAGGCTGCTTGGCTGCTGTTATTAAATATGTATAGCGGGGATGAAAAGGTAGCGATTGGTGTTACCGTGTCTGGGAGACCTGAGTCACTGGAAGGGGCAGATACCATTATTGGGCCATTGGCTCACAGTTTGCCAGTCTTCATGACATTACATGCGAATCAAAACGTGTGTGATTTTGTAAAAACCGTTCAGATAAGCTGGGAAGAATTGCAGCAAAATCAGTTCATTACACAAGAGATGATTCGAAACTATGCTGGAGTCCCGGAAGATCATCCTTTAATCGGAACAACAGTGACGGTAGTGAGTGGTGTAGGAGATGATTATGAATCGGTCGTCCTTTATCGAGGTGGCCTTCCCTCGCTAGAAATAATGGTGAAGGTTGGCCAGTCCATACAAATTCAATTCATTCATCCCCATACTTCTGCCAAGCGCGATCTGGAAAGGCTACAGTCCCATTACATCCGTATACTTGAGCAGGTTTGCTCGGATTTCGAAATGAAAATCAGCGATCTGAATGCCATGACGGATGAAGAGCAAAACATGATGGCGAACGTGATGGGCAATTTTACGAAGTCACATCGAAACATGGATCAACTGGCTCAGCAAATAATAGAAGAACAGGTTAAGCGCAATCCTGATGCTGTCGCTGCTGTCTATATGAACCACTCTATTACCTACAGAGAATTGAATGAGACTTCCAATCGTTTGGCTCATTGGCTCCGCAGAGAAGGATTTGGTAGAAATGATCTGGCTGCCATTTTATTAGAGAGAAGCATCGATATGTTGGTTGGCATTCTGGCCGTTCTAAAAGCAGGGGGATGCTATGTTCCGCTAGATACCGCCCACCCTGATCAACGATTGGTTACGATTCTGGAAAATAGCAAGGCGAAAGTTATACTAACCGAGGCGAGTTATCAGTCACGCAGCATGACATTGGCATCGGAAGTAGCGCAAAAACCTATCGTGTTTTGCTTGAACGAGGGAAACGGCGTAAGTCCGGATAAGACTTCTTTACAAACAGCGGATACGAGTGATCCCGAGATCATTAATGCCTATGATGATTTGGCAAATGTCTTTTTTACTTCGGGCTCTACCGGTATACCAAAAGGAGCAATGATTGAGCACAGAGGAATGTTGAATCACCTTTTTGCAAAAATCGATGTGCTCGTCCTGAGCCAAGACAGCATTGTTGTACAGAATGCTTCCCATTGCTTCGATATATCGGTGTGGCAATTCCTGGCTCCCCTGATGGTAGGGGGAAAAGTGGTGATTTATGACAACGAGACAGCAACAGACCCGGAATTATTGTTTCATTCCATAAGCCGTGACAAGGTAACGGTGATTCAAATGGTTCCTGCAATGATTGAAGCCGTGCACAACACTGCGCTGGCTCACTCTCCGGAACAACAAGCCTTGCCACACTTGCAATATATGATCTCTACCGGTGAGGGACTACCGGTAACACTGTGTAAAAAGTGGCAGACCTTGTATCCTGAAGGCATTGTAGTGAACACATATGGAGCGACAGAATGCTCGGATGATACGATGCATGAAATCATTGATCGTTCTTATCAGCATGATGATTATCCGTATGTTGCGTTGGGCAATTCCATCGACCATATGAAGCACTATTTGCTGGACAAATGGATGCGTCCGGTTCCCACTGGTTGTGTGGGAGAAATCTACATTTCCGGGATGGGAGTAGGGCGGGGATACGTAAATGATCCCGAACGTACCGAGCACGCATTTTCAGAGAATCCCTTTTTGAAAGAGAAAAAAGAAAGACTTTATAAAACAGGCGATTTGGGACGTTATTTGCCTAGTGGGAGACTTGTATTCGTGACGCGTGCCGATTTCCAGGTGAAAGTACGCGGACATCGAATTGAGCTTGGCGAGATAGAAAGTGCCCTTTTACGTCATGAGAGCGTTAGACAATGTGTCGCGGTCGTAAGCAAAGATAGGAATGGAGACAATCGAATCGTCTCTTATGTTGTCCTGCATGAAAAACAGGATGAACAAGAGTTCCAGCAATATCTCAAAACGATTCTGCCGGAATATATGATTCCAGAGTGTATCATGATCCTTGATGCGATGCCTCTTAATCGAAACGGAAAAGTAGATAAAAAAGCATTGCCAACAGTGGATACGGTTCAAACCAAGAATGAAGCATATGTCGCACCTCGTAACGATTTGGAGCGAAGGCTAGCAGCGATCTGGAGTACAGTGCTCAGTATAGATGATATGGGGATCGCTGATGATTTTTTTCAACTTGGCGGACATTCCATGAAAACCATTCAAGTTCGCTTGCGAATGAAAAAAGAGTTGGGCATTGAAGTTACGATCAAGGATTTGTTCGAGCATCGAACGATTCGAGAGTTATCCTCCTTACTGGCTCACAGGGAAGAGTCAGCAAGTGGTCAGCTCCATACCAGTCAGGAGAGAACGACAATTCACAAAGCAGAGGAGAAGGATTACTACCCAGTTTCACATGCGCAGCGGAGATTATTTTTTATTCAGCAGCTGGAGCCTCAAAGTACGGCATATAATATGCCGACGATTTACCATATAACGGGACCCTTGAAGGAGCGTATTTTGCATAAGGCATTTTCGCTCTTGGTTCAAAGGCATGAGGTACTGCGAACGAAATTCCTGGTAAAAGACGGACATCCGGTGCAACAGGTGCTGCGGAATCATGATTTTACCTATTCATTTGTTGACGTTTCCAAGCTGTCAGAAGCATCGAAGCAAAAAGCCATTCAACTGATCATGCAACAAGAGTCGGAGACGTACTTTGACTTGGAGAGCGAAGCACTGTTTCGCGTGAAGTTATGTAAGGTGGCTGAAGAAAAATATACATTGTTGCTGAATATGCACCACATGATCAGTGATCAGTGGTCATGGGGGATCTTACTGAAGGATTTCAGTCAGATTTACGAATCCTTGCAGCAAGGGATCGATCCCGTATTACCTGCTCTGCACATTCAGTATAAAGATTATGCAGTCTGGCAAAATCATGCTATCAATCACGGAGAGCTGGCAGAATCAGAAGCGTACTGGTTGAAGACGTTCCAAAAAGAAATTCCTGTATTGGACTTGCCTACAGACTATCAGCGTCAGCCCGTCCAAACATTTTTCTCGGCAGTGGAATCTTATCATCTTCCAGAAAGTATCTTCGGTCGTATGCGGGAGATTGCTCAGCAGTATGATGCATCCATGTTTATGGTGACTTTATCCGTTGTCGGCATTTGGCTGTCCAAGCTGACCAATCAACAGGATATTATCATCGGTACTCCGGAAGCGGGAAGAAACAACATGGATATCGAAGAAGTCATCGGATTTTTTGTGAACACCCTTCCTTTAAGGCTTGAAGTGAATAGGAAGCACACTTTTGTTGAAGCGCTTCAGGCTTGCAGACAACTGGCGCTGGAGTCATACGCGCATAATGAATATCCATTCGATAAAATGGTGGAGAAAATTAACCCTGAGCGAGATGTGAGCCGAAACCCTATTTTTTCTTTTATGTTCCAATATATTGAAAAATTAGAGGAAGACGGAAAAATAAGTGACTTGGAAATGAAGGCAGTTGAATCCTATAATTCCATGACGAACTTTGACTTGTCGCTTGTATGCCTGGATCAAGAAGATGGGGCGAGTCTTAGCATTGAATATCGGACAGATTTATTTCAGCCAGAAACTGTTCAACGGATGCTTGGATATTTGCATAACATCATCGAACAAGTAGCGAATCAGCCAACTATTTTTCTCAAACAGATAGAGTTATTGTCCGTGGAAGAAAAACAGGCTACGGTAAGCAGATTTATAGACGTTCATTTTACCAACGGGGATGAAAACAAAACGATCATTGAACTGTTCGAAGAGCAAAGTGCGAGAACGCCAAATCACATTGCTGTCGTTTTTGAAGAGCAAGAGCTGTCCTATTCCGCACTGAATAATCGGGCGAATCAACTGGCGCGAACATTGGTAGCGGAGGGTGTCTGCGCCAATCAATTGGTTGGCATCATGGCTGAGAGATCGATTGAGATGATTGTCGGTGTATTGGCGATTTTAAAAGCAGGTGGAGCCTACATTCCGATTGATCCTGATTATCCGGAAGAACGGATTCGGTATATGCTAGAGCATTCGGGAGCAGAAGTTTTCCTACTGCATCAAGCATTAAGAGAGAAAGTCGATTTTGACAAAAAAATAATTATACTCGATGACCATGAATCCTATCATCATGAGCATACAAATTTGGGATTATCCATACAGTTCGACCAGCTAGCCTATGTCATTTATACATCAGGTACAACGGGAAAGCCGAAGGGAGTCATGATCGAGCACCAACAGCTTCAAGCGCTTGCACAGGCATGGAAGCAAGAATACAAGCTGGACGAATTCCCGGTCCGATGCTTGCAATGGGCGAGTTTTGCTTTTGATGTTTTTACTGGAGATTATATAAGGAGTCTGTTATACGGCGGAAAGCTGGTCATTTGCCCAGCGGACGCAAGAATTGATTTGGAACGGATTTATCAGCTAATGGAAAAGCACGAAATCAACCTGTTTGAATCCACACCGGTCCTTCTGATCCCTCTCATGAACGATATTTATGAGAAGGGCCTCAACATGGATTTTATGAAAATACTCATTCTTGGATCGGATCAATGTCCGCTACATGTATTTCACAACCTTGTAGACAGGTACGGCCACACCATGCGCATCATTAACAGCTATGGCGTGACGGAGGCAACCATTGATGCTTCCTATTACGAGAAAGAGACTCAGCAAGATTACAAGTTTTTACCGATCGGCAAGCCGTTGCCAGGAGTGAACATGTATATTTTGGATGCGAACGGCAATGTAGTGCCTGTGGGGATTCCTGGCGAACTGTATATCGGTGGACGGGGAGTAGGAAGGGGATATTTCAAGCAACCAGATTTGACGAATGAAAAATTTGTTCAGAGTCCGTTTTGTTCGGGTGAAAAATTGTATAAGACAGGAGATATGGCTCGATGGCTCCCCAGCGGAAACATCGAATTTTTAGGGCGATTCGATAATCAAGTCAAGATACGTGGCAATCGCATTGAATTGGAAGAAATCGAAGCGGAATTGTTAAAAACGAGCGATATTCAAGAAGCTGTCGTTATCCCAAAAGAGGATGAATCAGGTCAAAAGAGGCTGGTTGCTTTTTATGTGGCTGCGCAAGAGCTGGAAGCGAGCATGGTGAGAGAGGCGCTACGAAAAACGTTGCCGGCGTACATGGTACCTTCTTATTTTGTTCAGTTAGATGAAATACCAGTGACCCCAAATGGAAAGATTGATCGAAAAGCGTTAACAGAACTCAACATAACGCTGCGTAGTGATAGGGAATTCGTTGAACCCAAAACAGAGATCGAAAAGATATTGGTATCAGTATGGCAAGACGTTTTGCATGAGAAGCAGGTTGGGATTTTGGATAATTTCTTTGAGCTTGGCGGGGACTCTATTAAGTCCATACAAGTTGCTTCTCAATTGTCAGGCTTGGGATACAAGATGGAGATCAGAGATCTGTTTAAATCTCCAACCATTGCAGAACTGGGTACAAGACTGAAACCGATAAAACAAAAAGTTGATCAGCGGGATATCGAAGGTGCTGTACAGTTGACCCCGATTCAGCATTGGTTTTTTCAGGAGCACAATCAGCATCCCCATCACTATAACCAATCTTTTATGCTCTATCGAAAAGACCGGTTTGATGAGAGGCTGGTTCGCAAAGGATTTGAAAAGCTCCTGCAACACCATGATGCTCTACGCATGGTTTTTCGCGAAACGGAGACGGGCTATCAAGCCTTTAACCGAGGGGTCAGCGAAAGCGACGACAGGTACAGTCTGGAAGTGTGGGACTATCGAAATATAACCGATGCAAATATACAGCAAGTGATGGATGCACAATGCACCGCAATACAATCCCGTCTTCATATTTTTGACGGTCCACTTATTCGGTTAGGGCTATTCCAATGCGAGAATGGCGATCATCTGCTGATGGCAGTTCACCATTTACTCGTAGATGGGGTATCGTGGCGAATACTAATCGAGGATTTCAATCGAGCGTATCTACAGCTCCTTCAAGACAAGGAGATGACGTTGCCCCTTAAGAGCGATTCTTACCAATTGTGGGCACAAAAGCTGAACGAATATGCCCATAGCGATAGAATCGAGGTCGAGCGTGCTTATTGGAATCGTATCGAGGAGATGGAACTTCAATCGTTGCCAACCGATTACGTTGAACGGAAACCTCTTCGGAAGCAAACCAGGACAAAATCAATCGTGATGGATGAGCAACAGACCAGGGAATTGTTGAAACAGGCCAATCGCGCTTATCACACGGAAATTGATGAGTTGTTGTTGTCTGCAATCGGGGTGGCCTTTAAAAAATGGGCGAATATCGATCGATTCGCCATCAATATGGAAGGGCACGGCAGGGAATCGATTCTACCTGATGTGGAGATAAACCGCACAGTGGGATGGTTTACAAGTGAATATCCCGTGATTGTAAACGTTGGCAACGAACAGGATCTGTCTGCTATCATCCATAAAATGAAAAAGGATGTGCGCCAAATTCCTCACAAAGGGATTCACTACGGGATATTGAAATATTTGGCGGCAAATCCTCGAAAGAACAACATAAGGCCCGAGGTCAGCTTTAATTATTTGGGGCAGTTTGATCTGGATCGAAAAGAAGACGATGGCGACATTCATTTGTCGACATTTTCTGGTGGCGAATCTATGAGTCTGGATCAGTCCCGAGAATGCAAGATCGATATTGAGTGCGTTGTATTACAGGGGCGTTTTCATTTTATGGTAGCTTACAGTGAGAATCAGTATAAAAATGAAACCATAGACGAATTAACGGCATGCC
Source organism: Brevibacillus sp. BD137 (assembly GCF_041644655.1). Lineage (NCBI taxonomy): Bacteria > Bacillati > Bacillota > Bacilli > Caryophanales > Paenibacillaceae > Brevibacillus > Brevibacillus sp. BD137. The sequence goes on from NZ_JAOTNO010000009.1 coordinate 94,704, forward strand.
TTCAGGAGAGCTTATGTGAAATCATTCAACATTGCTTGACGAAAATACACAACAGTACTGACCGCGGAATCCCCGGGGAATCGGTAGATTTCGAGGGAGTGGTAGACGGATTTTTTGATGCTTCTAGGATGAATGATATTCCTGGTGCCGTCGTAGTTGTCGTCCATGATGGTCAAGTGCAGCTAAAGAAAGCATATGGATATGCGAATCGAAACGAAAGAGTGCGGATGAGTGCGGATGAAACGGTAATGAAGGTAGGTTCGATATCCAAAATTGTCACAGTCGCTGCCATCATCCAACTCGTGGAGCAGGGACTTATTGGATGGAACGATGATATTCAGCCGTATCTAGATGATATGGAAATACCGAGAAAGGTTGAAGGACCACTGACGGTTGAGCATTTACTCAGCTACACAGCAGGATTTGACGAGCCGTTTACGGGAAATGACCAAAGCTACCATTACGGCGAGCGTGAGTCCGTAACCTTGCAGGAATACATTCAACGCTATATGCCAACAGTTATTTATCAACCTGGGGAACAATACTGCAATGAGAATTTCTCTTTTATGCTGGCAGGGTATTTAGTAGAAAGAGTGACTGGAGTTCCCTTCCATCGCTATGTCAGTGAGAAATTATTTAAGCCTCTCGAAATGAGAAGGAGCAGTTTTCTATTGCAGCCAGAGCTGGAGGCGAAGTTGGCAACAGGCTATGATCTGGAAAATGATCCGATTCAAAGGTACGATTTTAGCCCTGCGGACTCTCCTGATGGCAGTATGCTCTCAACTGGGGACGATATGGCAAAATGGATGCTGACGCTATTAAACAAAGGCGCTTATGGGACTGAAAGGGTACTAAATGAAGATTCGATTAGCAAAATGTTCGCCAGTAAAGCGGTGCCTCACCCACAAGGGGCTTATACAGGGTATGGCTTCACTGCGAAATTCCATCCTGATTATGTCCATGAAAATATTTTGGCGAAAGCAGGCGAGGTAATCGGGTATAACTCCTTCATGTGGTTGCTGCCAGAAAAGAATCTGGGAGTGTTTATTAGTACGAATAAAAGTCAATTTAACAAAATAGAATTTTTTGATTATTTTATGAAGAACTATCAACCTGCAGAAACGATATCCATTTAATTGGGGGGCCTCTATGAGCATGATAAAGACGAGTTCCATTCGTAATTTTCCTCAAACAACAGACGTAGGCATCGGAGCAGCTAACGGTACTTTTGGGGAGCTTCTGCAGGGGATTCTCGGGGAAAATAATCGGGATTTTCTAGTGACTTTGCCTATAAAAAATGCGTCCTATGCTACTTTTTATTCTATTCCATCCTTACAAGAGATCGTCATTGTACCTCGTTCCAAGCAAAAATCGAAAAAACTCGTAGAAAAAATACTCAAGCATTATAGCTTTCCGGCTGGCGGAATTTTGGAGATCAATTCGGAACTCCCAGTAGGAAAAGGCATGGCAAGTTCATCAGCAGATCTGGTGGCTGCCTCCAGAGCAGTAGAAAATTGTTTTCATATAAAAATGGAGCCTGCTTTACTGGAGTTGTTTTTATCGACGATAGAGCCGACTGACGGAGTGATGTATGAAGGAGCTGTTGCTTACTACCATAAGGAGGTCAAGCTCCGAGAATATCTTGGGGAGCTCCCCCCCTTGTGTATTGTAAGCATTGATGAAGGGGGAACAATTGATACGGTAGAGTTTAACAAGCAATCAAAACCGTTTACCAATGAGGAAAAGATGGAATACAGTCTCTTGCTGCAAAAAATCACGAAAGCGATCAGAGAAAGGGATGTCCACACGATAGGCGCCGTGTCGTCCAGAAGTGCGATCTTGAATCAAAAAATTCTGCCTAAGAAGCTATTGCCGGAAGTCATGGAGATCAACGAGAAAATTGGAGGGTTAGGTACGGTTGTGGCACACAGCGGGACCAGCCTCGGTATTTTATTGTTGAAAGAAGAACCTGACTTCTATCAAAAGCTCGAACTGGGGTATAGATGGTTAGGCGAATGGAATAAAGAAGTGCATGTGTACCACACGTAGCGTTCGTATTGGGAGTGGATGATCGAGATGGAACAGCCAGTAAGCGTTAATGAAAAGGTATCTTTTCGGGCGTTGCTGAGCTTGAAAAGTTATCGCTATTTAATCTTTTCGCAATTTGTCTCGAATATGGGAGATGGAGTGTATCGATTAGCGCTTATTTGGCTAATGAAGGTTTTGACGGAAAGTCCTTTGTTAATGTCGATTTTATTGGCAGCGGAGACCATTCCATTGATTATATTCGGATTGTTCGCGGGCGTTTTTGTTGACCGAGGAAATAAGAAGAGGATCATGGTCGTTTCGCATTTATTGAGAGCTGCGCTCATTTTGTGCATCGTCCTGTTGTTTTTGTTTGATAGGCTACATCCTGCTGCACTGATTATCATTGCCGTTTTGCTGACCACAGTCAGTGCCTTCTTTCGGCCAGCACTCACGGTAGCGATACGGACACTGGTTCCCGAACAACATATGACGCAAGCCCAAAGTTTATCGCAGATGATTCAAACGATTGTCAGTTTGGCGGCTCCGGCATTGGCAGCGGGGTTGATCGCGTTTGGAATGGAATACGCTTTTATTTTGAATGTCGTCACCTATTTGTTAGGTGCACTGATTATTTTATGGATTAACGAGAGAGAGCTTGTTATTTCTACTGTCAGTGAGTTTACAGCCAAGATGATCATGACGGATTTGAAGGATGGAATCCATGCGATTACGAAGCATGATTTTTTGCGAAATTGCATGATTTATTTTACCATCCTCAATTTTTTGACGGCTCCAGAAACGATCCTGCTGCCACTGATCGTTTCCAATGTTACCGAATTGGCCATGCTCGAGATCAGCTTTTTTATCGGGATTTTGCTTGGGTCCCTCTGTATTAATTATTTGAATCGATACGATGCGATTATTTACATTTGCTGCGGCATTAGTCTGTTTAGCATCGGAATCGGGATGTTTGCGTTTGGTATTCCGCTTGTTTGGCAAGTCATTTGTGTATTTGTGAATGGAATAGGCTCTGCATTTGTGAATATCAAAATGGGTACGCTGATCACCTTGATGGTGCCCAAAGAAGTCTTGGGAAGAGCATCGAGCTTGATTAGTGTAATGGTTCTGTGCGCTATGCCTGTTTCGGTCTTCCTGGTAGGTTTGACTACTGGTCTTGTTTCCATATTTACGATCTTTGGAATCATTGGAGGAGCGGGGCTTCTCATTGTGGTTCTCATGCTGATGAATCCACACTTGAGAATGAAAAAAGAACAAAGCTACGAGTATGTGGAACAAAAATCAGGAGGTATCTCTCTTTAGGGCAACTCCTGATTGGATCGTTACTCAGTCGGAAGCGAGGTGTACTTTTGCATGAGTGTAAAATTAACGGGCCGTATAGCTTCGACACCAAGCCGCCTCTTGCATGATGAAGTATTGGAACCACAGTTCAAATATGAAGTCGATCATTTGCTGCCTGGGTACATTCAGATTGAATTCGCCATGCTGTTGGAATATGTCAGGATGGGCTTGATTACACGACAAGACGCTTTGAATATCGCACAGGCACTTCAGACCGCTACACCAGAAACAATCGCTCCTGACCCCGGACGGAACATGTCTGATATCTCTTTTGCCCTCGAGCGTTATATGGAAGGTTTGCTCCCCAGACCTGTACCGTGCTGGCATATGGATCGCAGCCGCAATGATGTTCAAGCGTGCGCCCAAGTGATGTTTGGTCGTACGCAATGGCTAGAGATAATAGGAGAATTGGGACAGCTGATTCAATCGATGCATACACTGGCTGTTCAATATCGTTCGGTTCCCATGCCGGGATATACACACTACCAATCCGCACAATTGATTACCCCCGGATTCTATCTTTCCTCTATGAACAGTGAATTTTTGCAAGCCACGAATCGATGGATACAAATCTATGACGAAATAAATCAGTGCCCGCTTGGGGCTGGTGCCATGGCAGGAGTGGAACTGCCGTGGGACCGTCAACGGTTGTCCAAGCTGCTAGGGTTTCGACAGCCTCGGATAAGTGCGTTGTCGGCGGTTGCGTCTCGGGAGTGGGTCTTGAGAATGGCGGGAGAGCTGTCCACCTTCTCCGTATTGACCTCCCGGTTTACAACAGATTTGATTCATTGGGGCAGCAGCGAAATGAACTTCCTCCAATTGCCGGATGAGCTATCCGGAATATCTTCTGCTATGCCACAGAAAAGAAATTTCCCAATCCTGGAGCGTATCCGAGGGAAGAGTGCGCATCTAACCGGATTTTATATGGATATGGTGCTCGGTCAGCGCAATACAGCCTTCACGAATTTGGTAGAGACGTCCAAAGAGGCGGGTACTCATCTTCTGATGTTGTTTCAACAAACCAAAACGTTCTTGCGCCTGTTAAAGGCGGTTATCGATCATTTGCAATTCAATGAGGATCGTTTGCTCCATATATGTAAACGGGACTTCTTTGGAGGATTTACCCTTGCGAATTTGCTGACGCTGGAGCATGAGGTTCCGTATCGCACAGCACAGGTAATCGCAGGCAGATACATCGTGCGCGCGCTGGAACACGGTGTATCTCCGGAGCCGGGAGATCCACGGCTACTCTACGAGGCTTGCGCGGAAGCAGGCTTTCAAGTACCGGATACGGCTGCACTCCTCGCTGCTTCCTTCGATGTGCAGGGGGGCTTGTACGCGAAGAAATCAGCGGGCTCCACGAACCCGGAGGAAGTACAGCAGATGCTGACAGCACAGAGGGAGCATGCAGAGGAGCTGCAACGGGAATGGCAAGATCGACAAGGGCAATTGCAGGCGATCGAAGAAAGGCGGGAGAGGGTATTGAAGAGGCTTCTTTCAGGCAAGCAAGGGAAGGATGTGGGCGTAGATGCGGTATGAACAGTTGGCAGATACGATCGGGGACACTCCTCTGGTCAAGCTGAGGCTTGATGAAAGGGCAGTGGGCTCCGTATTTGCAAAGCTTGAGTTAATGAATCCGTTCGGTATGAAGGATCGTGTAGCCAAGCAGTCGATCCTGGCAGCGATACAGTCGGGAGAACTTCAGGAGGGCATGCCGATTATCGAGAGCTCGTCAGGAACGTTGGCTTGCGGCTTGGCCTTGGTTGGGCGTCAGTTGGGGCATGACGTACACATCGTGACTGATCCGAGAATTGACCCGATTACCTATGCCAAGTTGACCTCGCTTGGCTGCCATGTTCACGTAGTTTCGCAGATGGGAAAACAAGGGTGGCAAAGCGCCAGACTCGAACGACTCCAAGAATTAATGAGCGAGTATCCAGGAGCGTTCTGGCCTCGACAATACGATAATCCAGAAAATCCGCGTGCCTATGCTGCGCTGGCATCCGAGTTGATGCGAGACCTTGATCGAGTTGACGTGCTTGTTGGTGCAGTCGGCAGCGGAGGCTCCTTGTCCGGGACCGCAAGAGAATTGAAGCGTCATTATAAGGAGCTGCGCGTCGTGGCGGTCGATGCAGCAGGGAGTGTGATATTCGGACAGCCTGATCAGCCGACGCGTCTACAAGGTGGCTTGGGAAACAGCTTGATCGCCGAGAATGTGAATTTTTCCATGATCGATGAAGTGCATTGGTTGAACGATGCTGAGGCATTTGCGGCTACGTTGCAGTTGGCGCGTAATGAGCATATTTTTGCTGGCAACAGCTCAGGTTCCGTGTACGCCGTAGCCAACTGGTTAGCGAGCCAGGTCGGGAGTGAGTGTAATATCGTCGCCATATTGCCGGATCGAGGGGATCGTTATGTCGATACGATCTATAGCCACTCTTACCGGGAGAGCAAGGGTCTAATGCAGACGAACCTGCGAGACACGCCGCAATGTGTGGAACCAAAGACAGTCGTGACTAGCTGGTCCTATTCTAAATTGATGGGGATGTATCCGAATGAACAAACACTTTCTGTTCGTTGAAGCGAATACGACGGGGACAGGTATGCTCGCTATGAAAAAGGCGCGCGAATTGGGGTTTACACCCGTATTTTTCACAGAAAATCCTGAACGTTACCACGGTTTGAATGAGTTGGAATGTCACATAGTCGTGACAGACACAAATTCCCAGGCAGAGCTGACTGACAGTGTAGCACAGGTGAGTAAGGAAGGCAGGGAGATAGCCGGAATCATGTCGACAAGCGACTATTACCTCGAATCGGTTGCCAAGCTGGCCCGGAAATTCGGTTGGACAGGCAATTCGCTGGAGGCAATTGAGGCCTGCCGTAATAAAGCGATATTTCGTGAGAGGCTTCAGGGTCAGCAAGTGTCTCAGCCTACATTTTTGGCAATAAGCTCTATGGAGGCATTGATGGAAGCGCGCCCTTCCATTTCTTTGCCCAGCGTGGTGAAGCCTGCTGACGATAGCGGGTCCAATAACGTGCGGCTGTGCTTTAGCTGGGATGAAGTGGAGCATATGGCAGCGGAAATCCTTTCGATCAAGTACAATGCGCGCGGTCAGGAAACAGCTCGGACAGTTCTTCTCGAGCAGTATGTCGAGGGCCCTGAATTTAGTGTGGAGACGTTCTCGTGGCAAGGGCAATGCTTTGTCATCGGCATTACCCAGAAACAGTTAACGGGATATCCATTTTTCGTGGAAGCAGGGCATGTTTTCCCTGCACCGTTGTCTGTAGAAGAGAAACAGGAGATCGAGCGAACAGTGGAAAGGGCATTAGCGGCGGTGAACTACCAGTTCGGTGCTGCCCATACGGAAGTGAAGTGGACATCAGCAGGTTGTGTTGTCATCGAAGTCAACGCAAGGCTTGCCGGTGGAATGATTCCAGAGCTGGTTCGCCGCTCCACGGGGATTGATTTGCTTTTGCAACAGATTCGGTGTGCGGCTGGACTTGCGCCAGAATTGTCTCAAACCATCGAAGAGCAACGCTATGCAGGCATTCATTTTCTCGTGTCTGAGAGTCAGGGAACCTTTTGCGGGATACATGGAATGGATACCGTTTGCAACCTGCCGGGGATTGCTGAGGTAGCGATTCATGCAAAAATCGGTCAAAACGTCCAGCCTCCGCAAAATTTCTCGCATCGCCTCGGCTATGTCATCGTGGAAGGCAAGCAATACAGCGAGACGGCTGAGCTGATCCAGCAGGTAAAAGACGGCCTGAGAGTACAAGTAGGTCAGCAATTGGAGAGTGGGGTATGAAACCGTTGATAGAATTGAGAAGCGATACATTCACTTTGCCGACAAGTCAGATGATGGATGCAATTCAAGAGGCGGTACTCGGTGACGATGTGTATGGGGAAGATCCTACGGTTCGCCAATTGGAGCAAGAAGCGGCGCGGAAGCTGGGCAAAGAGGCAGCCATTCTCATGCCGAGTGGAACGATGGCCAATCTGGCGTCCTTAATGGCGCATTGTCCGCGCGGTTCCAAAGTCATTGTAGGCAATGAGACGGACATTTACATCTATGAAGCGGGTGGCGTGGCTGTGTGTGGTGGCATTATGTACGAGCCGGTTCCGACGCAGCCAGATGGAAGGTTGGACATCGCTGATATGGAGCGGGTATTTCCGTTGGAGCCAGAGGATCCACAATTCGCACTGCCTTCCCTGATCTGCCTGGAAAACCCGCATAACCGGATGGGGGGACGTGTCCTGCCGCTGTCTTATTTGGAAGAGGTTCGCGCATTTGCAAACGAAAAGTCGGTGCCTGTTCATATGGACGGTGCACGCTTGTTCAATGCGGCAGTTGCTCTTGACGTGGATGCGGCTGAGATTGCTCGTTATGCGGATTCCGTGCAAATATGTCTGTCGAAAGGGTTGTCAGCACCGATTGGTTCCCTTGTCGTCGGAACAGAAGACTTTATTCAGAAAGTGTATCGTCTACGCAAAATGCTGGGTGGCGGTATGCGTCAGGCAGGGATTATTGCAGCGCCAGGCCTGGTTGCCTTGCAGCAAATGACGGATCGATTGGCAGTCGATCACGCTAACGCCCTACGCTTGGCACGTGGTCTGGCGGAGATTCCAGGAATCGTGACTCATGTGGAAGATGTAGAGACCAATATTGTGTTCTTCCGGATTGAACACCCAGTCCATACGTGGCAGACCTTCATAGAAGCAGCGCAGGCACATGGGCTGCGCGTAGCTGAGCTCGGTCACGGCAGAATTCGAGCGGTGACTCATTCTGGTATTGAGACAGCGGATATCGACAAGGCGCTAGTCATTGTACGTGAACTGTTGCAGTTCCAAACGGTGTAGAGCAGATATGTTCGCTCCCCCTTTATTTGAAGGGGGATTTATTATTAAGGTTTATAAAAGAATATAAAATCATCTGATTTTTTTAAATCTTTTAAAGGGAAAATATTTTCAAATAACAGAAAATTATTTAATATTAAAAAGACAGGCCTTGGGATGTATTACCCGTTATGGAAAAGGCTTGAAAACATGTGAAAGAGGGGGAAATGATTTGAAAAAAGGGAGAGGTTGGTTAAAGCCGTTGGCGTTGCTCTCTTTAACCGGCGCGCTATTGGTCGGTTGCTCAAGCGGGAACAATGCTTCGCCAGGAACTACAACACCAGCACCAACAAAAAAACCGGTGGAGCAGGTGGCTCCTCAGGCGACCAGTACGGATGATGAGAAACCAATAGACGGTGGAACGTTTACGCATTCTACGACGTCTGACATCGTCACGCTCAATCCGATTTTCGGGAATGATACAGCATCCGGCGACGTTATGGAGTACACTCAGGCGTATTTGTACAATCGGAACCCGTCTTTTGATTTAGCAGTTTACCCTTGGTCCCTTGCAGCCGAGTTGCCGAAAATAAGCGAGGATGGCCTCACCTATACCATCAAGATGAAGAATAATGCGAAATGGTCCGATGGAACGCCAATCACGGCTGACGACTTGATTTATACCATTAATGCCATCAAAACTCCTGAGACTGGATCACCAGAAATTACGAAATACGACAAAGTTAAAGAGATGAAAAAACTGGATGATTACACCGTAGAAATCAAATTGAAACAATTGTACGCTCCATTTGCTTTTGGATTAATGCAAAAGCTGGCACCAGCCCACGTGTTGAAAGACGTACCGTTTAAAGATTTGCAAGCACATTCTTACGGAAAAGATCCAGCTAAGACACCTACTTCCGGACCGTACAAATGGTCGGAGTGGAAACAAAAGGAATTCCATGTGCTAGATGCTAACCCAAATTACTGGGGTGAAAAGAAGCCGCATATCCAAAAGGTTGTGTACAAAATCTATGCGGATCAAAACACACAAGTACAGGCTCTGATGAAAGGTGACGTTGACTTGGTAGATTCCATTCCTGTCACGCAGCTCGAAGCGGTGAAGGCGAAAGGAACGATCAACATTTCGACGGAGCCAGGTCCTAGCTATGAATATTTTGCCTTCAACTTTGACAAGAAGAACTTCCCGAACAACTACGGGTTGTTTGAAGGTCAAAAAACGCGTCAGGCCATTGCCCACGCAATCAATCGTCAAGGTATTATCGACAATATCTTGAAAGGAACCGGAAAAATTATGGATGCACCGTTCCTGCCAGGTACATGGGCAGACCCGGGCGATGCAGCAGTCCATTACGAATATAGTGCAGAGAAAGCTAAACAATTGCTGAAAGAAGACGGATGGGTAGCCGGGGCAGATGGAATTCTTGCCAAAGACGGCAATCGCTTCTCCTTTGAATTCATTTTCAACTCGGGGAACAGTCGCCGTGAACAGGCAGCAGTCGTTATTCAGCAAAACCTGAAAGAGATCGGAATTGAAGCGAAGCCAAAAGCATTAGACTTCTCGGCTCTTGTCGATCAGTATGCCAACCCTGGTAAATTCCAGGTTCTGTTACTCGGCTGGCAATTGTCTGATCCAGATCCGGATGGCATTTCTACGTTCGGGAAAAAGGCATTCCCGCCTGGCAACAACGCTGGCTGGTACGACAATCCGAAGCTGGATGCGCTCTGGGAAAAAGCTGTATCTACGGTCAAACAAGAGGAACGTGCTGCAATCTATAAAGAAGTCGGAAAAGAAATCTCGACGAACCTGCCATACGTATTCATGTATCAGTACGGAACGCCACGAGGCATGACTTCTCGCGTCAAATATAAGGATGAGTTTAAACCAGTATCCATGATTCCATATGGGGAGACCTTTGGCTTCCTGAACTGGTGGATCGACGATACTAAAAAATAAGCTCGGCTGGTAGCGGTTAGCAATAGGAAAAGGGGGGAAGGGCAGCCTTATTGCCCCTTCCCCTTTCAAACGAAAGGAGGATGCTGATTGACTGAATATTTAGTACGCCGCGTACTACAAGCCGTGCTTGTTTTATTTTTGATCACAGTAGTTTCGTTCGGACTCATGCATGCAGCACCCGGAGGACCGCTAAAAGTCATGCTCTCACCGGGAATGTCTCCTGAAGCACAGCTTATTCAGATGAAAAATATGGGGTTGGATCAGCCTGTCTATATTCAATACATGAAATGGGTCGGAAATTTGCTGCAAGGAGATTTGGGCCATACCTTTAAAAATAACGTTCCTGTTGGCGATATTTTGTGGCCGACGGTTTGGAATACGTTTGTGCTCATGTCTGTAGCGTGGGGGCTTTCCATGCTGATCGCCATCCCGTGGGGCATCTACAACAGTACAAAGCAATACGGTCTATCTGACCAGATCGCCTCCATCGTTGCCTATCTCGGATTTGCGATGCCGACCTTCTGGTTTGGGATTATGCTACAACAGTATTTCGCGATGCAGTTGAATCTACTCCCATTATCTGACATGTATACAATGGGGAAAGAGGGACAAATAAGCGACCTCATTTTGCACTTGATTCTACCTGTTACGGTGTTAACACTGGTGAACATCGCAGCCTATGTCAAATATACGCGCGCCAGTATGCTGGAGGTTTTGGAGCAAGACTATATTCGGACGGCACGTGCCAAAGGGATGAAGGAAAGACGCGTGATTTTCCGCCATGCTCTGCGGAACGCATTGATCCCTGTTGTGACGATCATCGGTTTGGATTTGCCCACGCTGGTAGCAGGTGCAGCATTGACAGAGAGTGTATTTAACTGGCCAGGCATGGGCCGTCTGTTTGTGGAAATGGCTGTAGCGCGTGAGTACTCTGTGTTGATGTCGATCACGTTGCTGATTTCACTGATGGTGATTATCGGAAACCTGTTAGCCGATTTAATCTACGCACTGGTTGATCCACGAGTGCAGCTTGGACGTAAAGGAGGCAGGGCAGCATGAGTCAAGTGCAGCTTCAAGATGACACTGTTGTTGAACCGAATCGACCGGGTGGACAGCTTCCGACAAATTCTGTTGGGGAAAAGCCTCCTGGGCTATGGAAAACCGCGGGCAAAAAATTTATGCGGAATCCGTATGCTGTTGGTGGCTTGATCGTGCTCCTGTTTTTTGTTGGGATCGCCGCGGGTGCCGATTGGGTTGCACCGCATGATCCGGCAAAGGTTGATTTTATGATTACCAACCTGCCTCCTGGAACTGAAGGGCATGTGCTCGGAACAGACGAGCTCGGTCGTGATATCTTGTCCCGCCTCATTCATAGCAGTCGGGTGTCTATGCTGGTCGGCTTCAGCGTTGCTTTTGCTGCGGTCGTCATCGGGACGCTGATTGGAGCGATTTCTGGTTACTTTGGCGGCTGGATTGATACCTGCTTCATGCGTCTCGTGGACGTGATGAACTCCATACCGAGTCTGTTTTTTAACATTCTGGTTTTGGCGCTTTTCGGAGCGGAATTTGTCTACATGATCCTGATTTTGTCGCTAACGAGCTGGACAAGTGTGGCACGTCTGGTGCGCGGGCAGTTTTTGCAGCTACGGGAAATGCAGTATGTGGAAGCGGCGAGAGCGATTGGCGTTTCGCACTGGGGCATTATTACGCGTCACCTGATACGCAATGCAATGGCTCCCATCATTGTGTACGCGACTCTCATGGTTGGTTCGGCCATTCTGTCAGAGTCAGGTCTCTCCTATTTAGGCTTGGGGATTCAACCACCTGAAACAAGCTGGGGATTAATGCTGAGCAAGGCACAGGAATTCATGCTGGTCGATCCTTTGCAAGCACTTTATCCTGGTCTTTGTATTTTACTCGTGGTGCTAGCGGTGAACTTCGTCGGAGACGGCATCCGCGATGCATTCGACCCACGGAAGAAAAAGAAAAACCCGAAAAGGAGGCTGAACAAGTGGAACGCAACATCCTCGAAATAAAAAATTTGACCACTTGCTTCTTTACGGATGACGGTACGGTCAAGGCCACGGATCGAGTGAGCATCAACGTTGGCAAAGGACAGGCGGTGTGCTTGGTAGGGGAATCCGGCAGCGGGAAGAGTGTGACGTCACTTGCAGTCATGCGACTGATTGATTATGCGGGCGGATTTATTCAGAGTGGGAGCGTCATGTTTCACGGTCAGGATCTGGCGGCAAAGGACTTGGATGAAATGATGCACGTTCGCGGAAACAAAATCGCGATGATCTTCCAAGACCCGATGTCGGCTCTCAATCCGGTGTTTACGGTAGGCGACCAAATTGCGGAGAGCTTGATGCTGCATCAAAATATGAGCCAGCAAGATGCGTTCAAAAAAGCGATCGAGATGCTTCGTCTGGTTGGGATCCCGGCGCCGGAAGTACGAGTGAAACAGTACCCGCACGAAATGTCTGGAGGGATGTGCCAGCGTGTTGTCATCGCGATGGCCCTGGCTTGCAACCCAGAAATGCTGATAGCAGACGAGCCGACAACAGCTCTTGATGTAACGGTTCAGGCGCAAATTTTGGATTTGCTCAGACGGCTGCAAAAGGAAATGGGCATGTCGATTTTGCTGATCACCCATGACATGGGGGTAGCAGCAGAGATGGCGGATCGAATCGCGGTGATGTATGCAGGAACGATTGTGGAGGAGGGAACGGTCGAACGGATATTTGACGAGCCCCGGCATCCTTACACGATTGGCTTGCTGCAGTCTATTCCCGGCTTTGAAGGAGAGCGCGGCGGAGAATTGTACACCATCCAAGGCACCATCCCGAGCATCACTCAATTGCCGACGGGCTGCCGTTTTCACCCGCGTTGTCCGTATGCGATCGACAAATGCCGAAAAGAGGAGCCCATTTTGCGCGAGGTTGTTACGGGACAACAAGTGGCTTGCTGGTTGAACGAAGATGTCAGCAACCACTTCAGAATAAATCAGCGTGCCAATTCAGTCGCTGGAAGCAAAGCAGAGGTGAACCGCCAATGAACCGGGAATATTTGATCGAAGCCAACCATATCAAAAAGTATTTTCCGATTAAGGCCGGCTTGTTGAGCCGTGTTATCGGTCATGTAAAAGCCGTAGATGATGTATCTTTCGGAATTCGCGCAGGGGAGACATTTGGGCTCGTGGGGGAATCCGGCTGCGGGAAGTCGACACTGGGGCGTGTCGTGCTGAATTTGCAAAGGGCGACAAGCGGAGAAGTGCTGTTTGACGGAACCAATATCCATCAGGTGAATAGACAAGAAAATTTGAAGCTGAGACGGGATATGCAGATTATTTTTCAAGACCCGTTTGGTTCGTTGAATCCACGATTTTTGGTAAGTGATATTATTGGAGAGCCTTTGCGGGTTCATCTGCGGGCGTCTGCAAAGGAAATGGATGAGCGAGTAGTCGAGCTGATGAGTCTGGTGGGACTCGATCCTTCGAGACGAAATCGGTATCCGCATGAGTTTTCCGGCGGACAGCGGCAACGGATCGGTATTGCGCGGTCAATCGCACTCTCACCACGATTTATTGTGGCGGATGAGGCTGTTTCAGCACTGGATGTGTCCGTACAGTCACAGGTTTTGAACCTGATGATGAAATTACAAAAAGAGATGGGGCTGACCTATCTATTTATCGCGCATGGTCTGAATGTGGTACGCCATATTTCTGATCGGGTTGGCGTGATGTACTTGGGGAAAATGGTGGAGATTGCACGAACGGATGACTTGTTTGCACAGCCACTGCATCCGTATACGGCAGCATTGTTGTCGGCGATTCCGAAGCCCACTCCGCATCGTAGACAAGAGCGGATCGTCCTGCAAGGGGATGTACCATCTCCGGCCAATCCGCCGTCAGGTTGTCGTTTTCATCCTCGTTGTCCGATGGCGCAGGAGAGATGCAGCAAGGAGATTCCTGAGCTCATAGAGGTTGGGCAGGATCGGCAGGTCGCGTGTCATTTCCCTTTAGCATAGAGAGAGAAAGAGCCACCTATGATGGGTGGCTTCTCTGTTTTCCAAATTATTCAAATTGAGATAGACAAAGTAAATTTGTTTTGGTACATATAAATCAGTGTCGACGGATGTAAATAAATGAAGGAAATATCCGCTGTGTTTTACTTTATTAGGCCATGAAGGGGGGGATGCATGGTGCAACATAAAGGGAAATGGATGATCACCATTGCGATGGCAGTATGTTTGATTGTGGTTCTTGGCTTTGGCAATCAACAAACAATGACGACTGCGCCAGCAAAAAAACCAGTGATAAACGTTTTTGGCAGCGATCCTGTCAATATCAATTCACACCGAAGCTTTGTCACCGTTCAAGGAGAGTGGATTTTTTATAACAACGATAGCTTATACAAAATCAAACAGGATGGAAGCTCTCTTCAAAAGTTGAGCAGTGATTGGGCCGATAATCTGAATGTGGTAGGAGACTGGATTTACTATACGCGCAATAAGCCTTTTAAAGAAATCTATCAGCTTGAGATGCCCGATTACGAAATCAGTAGAACGTATGAAGATGTCACGGAGCTCATGAAAATCAAGACAGATGGCAGTTCGAAAACAGTTATCAAGAGTGGTAGTCTTACGGAAGGGGACCCCAATAACGTACAGAGATTATACGTAGTGGGAGATATCATTTATTACGCGGATGATCACAGTCGTTTGTACAGGATGGACACGAACGGCAAAAATCAAAAGAAGCTGCTTGATCAGTTTGAGGAAGTTTATTTCTATCAGGATTGGATTTTCTACACGAATGAGAGTCGTCAACTATACAAAATGAGGCGGGATGGAACGCAGAAAAAACTCGTAAGTAAAGACAAAGAACAGTTCCTTGTCGGTCTGTCTGGCGATTTCATTTACTATACAAAATGGGTAGACTCCAGTGGAGTAGAAGATGTTTATAAAATAGGATTGAAGGATGGGGAGACTGCTCTAGTCAAGAAAGGGTTACCACCAGCAGAGAATCCGATCATTATAGCTGGGAAGTATCTATACTACATCTCAGAAAGCACGGTAGGTCAAATGAATTTGACGGACGGCAAGACAACCCCGCTGTATCCATTAGGTAGCATTTCCAATCAATCGATAAACATCGGGGGAGATTCCATCTTTTTTTTCGACTATCAAGCTTCGGATCATGATAAAAAAGATATATTCAAAGTGAAGATGGGCGAAAACAAAGTGGAAAAGGTAACCCCAAAAGCAAAGTAAGGATAAGAGCCACCCTAGGGCGGGTGGCTTTATTGTTATGGGCTAATTCCTTGGGGCATGAAGCTGGGACACGCATGCCGACGATGCGTAACAAAACAAGCATTAAAATCAAATCTAGCGGCGTGACAATTACCTACGAATGAATGGCAGTCACAATCAAGAACACGAGCATATACTGATACGGTATCTTTACTTTCTTCTCCAGGCCGCCATTCAGTTTGAAGGCGAGGACGCCAAGCATTAAAAAAACATTCAACTGGATTTGGGACCAGAGGTAATAAGCCAGTGGCAAGGGATGGTTCAAGGTAGGGCAAGTCTACTTGATCTATCGGAAATCCGCGCGATGGTAATGATATAGGAAAGTGGTTTCATTCTTCGCTATTATGGAATTCATTCTGACTAACTCCTTTTCGTTTGGATTATCTTTAACTAAGGCAAGGATTGAGGATGTCAATGGTGCCAATGGGAGCGACATTGTCTGTAACAAAACCGTCACGAACAGTGGAAAAGCAGCACCCAGAAGAGGGGTCTAAACAAAATCAGAACGGCATAAGGTATGGGGTATTACCAAGACGGAAGAAGGTCATGATGAGCATTTCGTGTTTGATAGCGGTGAAAAATGGGCAGACCAATAAGGGAGCATTACGTCACAAATTACACCTAGTATACCGATAGGGGGAACGTGCAATTGTTGAGTTCATTTAAACCACTGAAGAGAATTGAAGAGAACAGCAAGATTATACAGCAGACGATCCAGTACATAGGTAATCAAAAAGTTAGTACGATAACGATAGAAACGCCTAAAAAACTACCTAAATGTAGGTAGTTTTTTCCTATTTGTAGAATCTGAATAAAATGTTAAAATAATGTAAAACTTTACCAGAAGGAGAGGTTTACAGGTGCTAAAGAATCTCGTGCAGAGCCATGTGAAGATTGTTTTTTCTGTTCTTGGCATCTTGTTCGTTCTGGTCTCATGGCTCGTATTTGAATTGTTAAAAGGTTTGCTGCCAGATTTGATAGCAGTCATACATAAGTGGATGTTTCAACCGATTGAATGGCTGTTTATCCTGGCACCGCCACATGAGGAAAACAAGCTAGCTTCATTAGGCTCTGTTCTAGGCTTGTCTATCTTGTATTCCGCTATTTTGGCAGGAATGATATTCATCGTCTTGTTCATCTGCAACAAGATTAGAGGGAACGAGATCGAGTTCCAGATGGAAGTGAAATATTGTGAGAAAGAATTGGCCAATGCGATTTACAGCTTGGATGGGAGCGGTCAATCAACAGCTATTATTAATGCGAATGCGATCACGTTTATGAAGGCATTTGAAATGGAAGTAAAGACGATTTATGGTTTGAAACCGGACGAGCTATGCTGCTATTGGATCGTACCCACGAATAATGACAAGCAGTTTGAAGTGTTTTACTTAACCGAGTTGAAAGATTTTGATACAGTACGTACGCTACTACTGTCTTCTATGCTTCAAGAGGATTGCAGAATTGCCGATAAACAAGTAAAGGGACGAATTCAAAACACGGACATCGAACAATTTGCAATTGTGAAAAATTTCGGCAAGTTCCGACTTGGATTTGCGGTCGCTGTTTACAAGAATGACACATTTACTCCCGAAAATATGCAGGAGTTCGAGCGGTTGACTACGTATATGTTATTATTAGGATTTGTTACCAAGTTTGTGAATAAGGTCAAAACTTTAAAGAGAGCTAGTTAGGAGTGGGATACGATGAAATTAGCTGAGTTCTTCGCGAAAAGAGGTAACGAAACTGCTGTTTACTCGAAAAATCTCTCTTCCAAGAAGAAGATTCCCAACAGCAAATTTACTCCTGGCTTCGCTAGCTTAAAACAGATTATAGATGAGCATAGTCCGAGTGAAGGACATGATAATAAAGTGGTCGGAGGAAAATGACACTGCTTGTGAGCAGTGTCATTTTTTTTTGGATATTTGGGATAGAGAAAAAGCCACCTGATAAGGGTGGCTTTAGTTTTGGGAGATCTCTACACGGTGTTTGCTTTTTTTGTGGGACCATATCAGGACGGGGACTAGCAACAGCGATAATGCGCCTCCGGCAAGCGAAAGTGTTGCGTAGCTGGCATTGGCGACGACCATACCAGACAGGGCTCCACCGGATGCACCAGCCAAGGCAATCAAGACATCAACCGTTCCCTGCGTTTTCGCGCGAGTGGCGGGCTGTGTTGCATCCACGATGAGCGCTGTGCCGCTAATTAATCCAAAATTCCAGCCCAGTCCGAGCAGCACAAGAGCGGTGATGAGTAGTGGCATCGAATCGGCTGGGGCAAAAGCAGCAGTCAGGCTGGCTGCAAGCAGTATGACACCTGAAGCATAGGCCATTGTGGAGCGACCGATCTTGTCAACGAGTACACCCGTCAAGAGCGAGGGGAGGTACATCGCACCGATATGAAAACCGATGACGATGCCTACTTCGGAGAGACCATGTCCGTGGTGCTTCATATGTACTGGCGTCATCGTCATAATGGCGACCATGACGATCTGCGTCAAAATCATGACGGTGGCTCCCACGACGATTCCCCGGTTGTTGCTTGCAAGCTGATTCTCATTCAGATAGGCCGACGAGCTCTGATTCCCCTGTTGTGCTTACGCGATTGCTTTCGAAACGATGAACGGGTCCGGGCGAAGCAGTACCCAAAATACGAGACCTGCGAGGATGAAGGCTGCGGCCCCCAGGATGAAAGGGCCAGCCAATGCGGGGACACCGATGGATGTAGCGAATCGTCCCATGACTTCCACCAGGTTTGGTCCTGCAACGGCCCCGAATGTAGTGGAGACCATGGCAATACTTACGGCAGTCGCTCGCTGTTTAGGCTTTGCCAAGTCTGTGCCTGCATAGCGGGCTTGCAGGTTAGTAGCGGTGCCAGCCCCATACAGAATTAAGGAAGCAAATAGAAGGACAATACTGTTTGCGACGGCTGCGAGAACCACCCCAATTGCCCCAATCCCTCCGGCTAAAAAGCCGCTAGCGAGCCCTAAACGGCGTCCAAAGCGTTGAGAGAGTCGACCCACCAGCAACGCAGCGACAGCAGAGCCAAGTGTGAGCAATGCGGCAGGGATGCCCGCGAGACTTTCCGAGCCGAGCATATCCTGAGCGAGGAGAGCCCCTACGGTGACACCTGCCGCAAGTCCTGCACCGCCGAAAATTTGTGAGATGACGACAATCCAGAGCGTTCGTTTGTATAGTCTTTGCTGCTTGTCTGGGGAGTCGATGTAGCTTTGTAAATCTTCAGGTTTGAGTGACATCTGATCCACCTTTCTATGGAGCGAAAGCTTTCGTAAGTTATGAAATTTCAGTCATTGCTTCGTGTGGAAATGAATGGGGAATTTGCATTCAGTATAGTATTGGCGACGAGTAAACACAAGGAGAATCCGGCTGAAGAAACACTTAGCAAAAGCAAAAACACCAAGGACGGTAATAGCGGCTATTTGTGCCAGGGAAATGACGTTAAACGGTTCTTTTGCATAGTGACTGGAACCAGCCGATTTACGAAAGATGAAACAGACCAATTACGAGGAAGGACACAAATTGGATGGTTCATAAAAGTCAAGATTGGATCATGAAGGAAGAGGCCGCTTCCTTTATAATCAGCCCAGAAACATCACTCATACAAACAACACGGAAGGATAGTGAGGTGGGAAAAATGTTGATTCAAGGGCAAACGCCGCTCTTTAACGGGTTGAGAAAGCATGCCCAGAAGAATCCAATCCAATTCCATATACCAGGTCATAAGAAAGGGAAAGGGATGGATCCTGAATTTCGATGGTTCATGGGAAAAAATGCACTTTCCATCGATTTGATTAACATTGAACCATTAGATGATCTGCATCAACCAAAAGGAATTATCAAACAAGCCCAGGAATTGGCTGCGGAAGCCTTTGGCGCTGATCACACCATATTTTCTGTTCAAGGTACGAGCGGAGTTATCATGACGATGATTATGGCAGTATGTAATCCTGGCGATAAGATCATCGTGCCACGGAATGTACACAAATCTATCATGAGCGGCATTGTTTTATCCGGTGCGACTCCTATCTTTTTACATCCAGAAATAGACCCTGTCTTCGGGATCTCACATGGAATCACACCACAAGCTGTGGAAAAAGCATTGGAACAGCATCCCGATTCAAAAGCAGTCCTCGTCATCAACCCAACCTATTTCGGAATTGCCGGTGACTTGAAGAGTATCGTTCAAATTGCGCATGCCAGAGGAGTGCCTGTACTCGTAGATGAAGCGCATGGCTCACATGTTCACTTCCATCCCAAGCTTCCCTTATCGGCGATGCAGGCTGGTGCAGATATGGCAGCAAGCAGTATGCATAAATTAGGAGGCTCTCTGACGCAGAGTTCGTTGTTGAACATGCAAGGAAATCTCGTCTCGATTCAGCGTGTACAAGCCATCTATAGCATGCTCACGACGACATCCACCTCCTATTTACTGCTCGCCTCGCTCGATGTGGCGAGAAAGCGGTTAGTTACATCCGGGAAAACGCTATTGGATCAAACGATTCAGCTGGCAAACGAAGCACGGGCACAAATCAATAAAATAAATGATTTGTACTGCATTGGGAGAGAAATTATCGGGACAAATGGAGCGTTTGCCCATGATCCGACCAAGCTGGTTATCTCGGTAAAAGACCTCGGCATTACGGGATATGAAGCTGAAAAATGGCTCCGTGATCGCTTTAACATTGAGGTAGAGCTATCTGACCTGTACAACATCGTTTGTATTATCACACCAAGTGACACGAGAGAAGATTTGCAAATCCTTGTCTATGCCTTGGAGGAGCTAGCTGCCGGGTCCGAGGATCAAGGAACCAGAAAAGCCCGTCCGAAAATGCAGCTGCCGAAAATACCAGTACTGGCTGTCACCCCGCGCGATGCATTTTACGCACCGACAGAGATGATTCCCGTCGAACAAGCTGTGGGAAGAATTATCGCGGAGTTTGTCATGGTATATCCACCAGGTATCCCGATCTTTATCCCGGGTGAGATCATTTCGGAAGAGAACCTCATCTATACGAAGAGAAACATGGAAGCAGGTTTACCAGTACAGGGCTTTGAAGACCCGACGCTACAAACCATACGTGTCATCAAGGAATAACGAAACAATAGGAGGAAAGGCCGCCATGGGGTGGCCTTTTTCTTTTTATGTCTAAAAAGTGACCAAAATGCAGCGGATTCTTGAACATGGCTGGTTGATCCACTTTGTCATTGGCTGGTGACACTCTATCGGTCCGGCTTTAGAGTAAGACTTGTTTCAAAAGTACCCCGTGCATGGTGATAGGAGATGAGGAAAAGGACATGAAGACGTCCAAGACAGTACGCTGTATGTCATTTTTGTTCATGTTCATCCTGGTGTTCTTGACGACCGGTTGCGCTGATAACTATATCGTGCTCGATCCGAAAGGACCCATTGGTGAACAGCAAAAGGACTTAATGATTTTATCCACGCTTTTAACGTTAATTGTGATTGTTCCAGTACTAATTCTTACGTTTGTCATTGTATGGCGATACCGTGACAGAAAAGGAAGAAAGGCGAAGTACACGCCTAATTGGGAACACAGTACGAAACTGGAAATCATTTGGTGGGGCATTCCCATCATCATTATTACGTTAATTGGGATCGTGACAGTTCGGTATACGTATTCGTTGGAGCCATCCAAGCCGTTGGAATCCGAGAAGAAACCGATCACGATTCAAGTGACGAATTTGGATTGGAAGTGGCTATTCCAATATCCTGAACAAGGCATTGCCACTGTGAACTATGTGCAGTTTCCAGAGGATGTGCCGGTACGCTTCGAAGTGACATCTGACGCCCCGATGAATTCATTTTGGATTCCACAGCTCGGCGGTCAGATTTATGCCATGTCCGGCATGTCGATGACTCTCTACCTGCAAGCAGATGAGCAGGGTGAGTACATGGGATCAGGTGCGAACTTTACCGGAAAAGAATTTGCGAAGATGTTCTTTACAGCGAATGCGACTTCCCAAGAAAACTTTGATCAATGGGTGAATCAGGTGAAACATACTTCCCCTGAGCTGACACTGGATGGTTACAAAGAGCTGACCAAACAAGGAACATCAGATGTGCGCTATTTCTCTGCTTTCCCTGAAGGTTTGTACGAAATGACGGTGACCAAGTATGCTGCTTCACACAATCACGGCTTATCTACGAGAGTGCAACCGCCAGCGCGGGTGAAAGAATAGTCGGTTGAAATAGAAACAGGGAGGAGAGAGACAACGATGTGGGAGAGTGTGAAAGAATTCGCCTCTGAATTTTTCGTAACAGGCGATCCACTTATTTACGGTGCGGACGTCAGCATTGTGCTCAGTATGATCGCAATCGTATCGGTGCTGACTTACTTTAAAAAATGGGGATGGCTCTGGCGCGAATGGCTGACGACTGTCGATCACAAGAAGATCGGTATCATGTACATTCTTGCTTCCGTTCTCATGCTGTTTCGAGGAGGGGTAGATGCTCTCCTGATGCGGGCGCAGCTCGCCATGCCTGAGATGCAGTTTTTGAGTGGGGATCACTATAATCAGATTTTTACGACGCATGGCGTCATTATGATTCTGTTTATGGCGATGCCGCTTATGTTTGGTTTATTCAATGTCATCGTGCCGCTACAGCTCGGTGCACGTGACGTAGCCTTTCCGTTTCTGAATGCGCTCAGCTTCTGGTTGTTTTTCTCAGGGGCGATGCTGTTTAACCTGTCCTTCGTCATTGGGGGCTCCCCGGATGCAGGATGGCTGGCTTACCCGCCGTATTCGGAGCTAGCCTTTAACCCGGGGCCAGGTCAGGATTTCTATATTTGGGGGATTCAAATCTCAGGTATCGGTAGTTTGATGACCGGGATTAACTTCATTGTGACGATCTTGAAAGTGCGTGCTCCTGGTATGACTTTGATGAAAATGCCGATGTTTTCCTGGTCGGTTTTGTCGAGTTGTATCGCGATCGTTTTCGCATTCCCCATCTTGACGGTTACCTTGGCACTGCTGTTTATCGACCGCTATTTGGGTGGGCACTTCTTCACCTTGGATGGCGGCGGTAATCCGATGATGTACATCAACCTGATTTGGATGTGGGGTCACCCGGAAGTTTACATTATCGTTTTGCCAGCGTTCGGGATTTTCTCGGAGATCGTTGCGACGTTCTCACGGAAAAAGCTATTTGGTTACAAATCCATGGTATTCGCCATGATCATCATTAGCGTTCTTTCGTTCCTCGTATGGGCGCATCATTTCTTCACGATGGGCTCCGGTGCGGACGTCAATGCGTTCTTCGCTGTCACGACCATGTTGATTGCGATTCCGACAGGTGTGAAAGTGTTTAACTGGCTGTTTACGATGTTCCGAGGAAAAATTACGTTCGAAACGCCGATGCTGTGGATGGTCGGGATTATCCCGAACTTCGTCATCGGTGGGATGACGGGTGTCCTTCTGTCCGTGGCACCTGCTGACTTCCAGTATCACAATAGCTACTTCCTCGTTGCACACTTCCACCAAGTGATCATTGCGGGTGTCGTATTTGGATTCTTCGCGGGCTTGTACTACTGGTGGCCGAAAATTTTTGGTTTCAAGCTAAATGAGCGTATTGGCCGTTGGGCTTTCTGGCTGTGGAACATCGGGTTCTACCTGTGCTTCATGCCGCAATACGCATTGGGCTTGATGGGGATGACACGTCGTCTTTACACGTACGGCTGGGACAAAGGCTGGTTCGAAATGAACCTGGTATCGACGATTGGTGCCGTAATCATGGGTGCTGCATTCCTTGTCCAAATTTGGGACATTGCACATAGCATCAAGCACATGAAGAGAGATACAACAGGCGATCCGTGGAATGCTCGTACGTTGGAGTGGTCGATCCCTTCTCCAGCTCCGTTCTATAACTTTGCCGTCATGCCGCAGGTAACGTCTCAAGATGACTGGCATGAAAGAAAGCTGCGCATCGAGCAAGGCTTGGAAAAGCCAGCGAAAGTAGAGCTGGAACCGATTCATATGCCGAAAAACTCCGGTATTCCGATTGTGATGTCCATGTTCTGGTTCTTTGTCGGATTCGGTTTGATTTTTGACTGGCTGTGGATGGCTGTACCAGGGCTTATCGGTGTGATTGCATGTATGGTTGTTCACTCGTTTAACTATGACACGGACTACTATGTCACGGTGGAAGAGATTAAACGTACAGAGGCGGAAGCAGGGAGGGTGATTACGTAATGGCTAATGTGAATGCTGGACATCATGATCATCATCCAGACCAAGAGGAATTGCGCACGTTTGCCTTTTGGATCTACCTCATGACGGATGTTATCTTGTTTGCTACCTTGTTTGCGACTTATATCGTACTGCAAGGCAGCACGGATGGTGGTCCAGGTCCAAAAGATCTGTTTCAGATGAGTGGGATTTACGCGAGTACGTTTATTTTGCTGACCAGTAGCTTTACCAGCGGTCTTGCGATTCTCGCGATGAATAAGGGGAATCGTCTTGCCTTGATGAACTGGCTGGGAGTTACCGTATTTTTGGGGGCATCCTTCTTGTTCCTGGAAATCAACGAGTTCATCCATATGGTTAGTGAAGGGGCAACGATTGGAACGAGTGCATTTCTGACTGCCTTTTACACATTGGTAGGGACGCATGGCTTGCACGTGACGCTCGGTATGGGGTGGATGATCATCGTCATCATGCAAATCGCCAAGCACGGTATTACACCCGTAACGAAACGAAAAGTAAACATCATCAGCTTGTTCTGGCATTTCCTTGATGTTGTTTGGATTTTCGTCTTCACCATCGTGTATGTGATGGGGGTGAATTAATTGAACAAGCAATCTGTGCATGGCACGACAGAACAACACGGTGGTCATGGTTCCCTGAAATCGTATGTGATCAGTTTCGTCTTGTCGCTTGTTTTCACGATCATTCCTATTCTAGCGCTAGAGAACGGCTGGTTGGATAGTGATAAGCGACTCATCATCTATTTAGGAGCGGCTCTGTTCCAGTTTATTGTCCAGTTATTCTTCTTCATGCACCTGAAAGAAGAGGATAAACCACGCTACAACTTGATGTCGCTTTTACTCGGGTTGTTTATCGTCTTCCTCATCGTGATCGGCTCTATCTGGATCATGATGTACAACATGGTCGCACTATAATGACATAAATTCAATCGGGGGGCGTACTGCTGTACGCCCTGATTCTCGGTTGCAGGCCGTCCCTTTTTGGAAGGTAACGTTATTCCCGCAGGAAAGGTAGGGGGTTCTGTGAAAGCCATCAAGTATCTCCTGATTGGTTCCCTGTTCTTGGTTGCAACTGCATGCAGCAATGGTGCAACGGAAGAGCAAATAGAAGTTGCAGATGCCAAGAAAACTGCGATGCAGCTATACAAAAATAATTGCATGAGCTGCCACGGTAATGATTTATCCGGTAGGGTGGGTCCAGGCTTGCAGCAAGTTGGTTCGAAAATGACGGAGGAAAAACTCATTGAAATCATTACGGTCGGCGCAAATGGCATGCCTGGTTATGAAAAAGTGCTAAGCGCGGAAGAAATCGGCCGGTTAGCGAAGTGGCTCTCTGAGAAAAAGGAATAGGAGAGGGGCGGTACAATGAAAAAAACAGCTTGGTTGATCATGCTCAGTATCCTGATGGTTTTGGTAACTGCGTGTGGTCCAGCAAGATATGATTACAACTATCCGGTTAATGAATTTGCTTATACGGACCAGGAAGGGAAGCCTTTTTCATCAAAAGATCTGGAAAATAAGGTCTGGGTTGCTAACTTTGTCTTTACGTATTGTGGAACCGTTTGTCCTACGATGACAGCAAACATGGCTGAATTGCAGAAAAAAGCAAAAGAAGCTGGCGTAGATGTGGAGTTTGTTTCGTTCTCGGTTGATCCAGAAAGAGATACGCCAGAGGCATTGAAGTCCTATCTCGGTAAATTCAATGCTGACTTCTCCAATTGGCATGCATTGACTGGCTACGGATTTGATGAGATCAAAACGTTTATTCTCAAGTCATTCAAGACGCCAATAGAAAAGGACCCTAATTCCGATCAAGTCATCCACGACACGTTTTTATATTTGGTCGATCAAAAGGGAACAGTGGTTAACCGATATGAAGGAATGACGGACGTGCCCTACACTCAAATGATCGAGGATATGAAAGCGTTGCAGGAGTAGGGGAGCCAGTCGGGTACGCCGAATAATAGGAAAGCAAGACAGATGCTCCATTTGGGAGGGGATGTAACATGTCAATTCAGCAACAGAACGTACGAGTAGCAGTTGTTCAAGCTGCATCGGTCATAATGGATCGTGAGGGAAGTACGGAAAAGGCGGTTTCACTGACATTGGAAGCAGGAGAAAAAGGAGCGAAAATCGTTGTTTTTCCCGAAGCTTTTATCCCTGCGTATCCGAGAGGACTTACTTTTGGAGCAAAAGTAGGCAGTCGTTCCCCGGAAGGGCGCAAAGACTGGTTTCGTTATTGGGACAATTCGATTGTCGTCCCGAGTGAAGAGACAGACAAGCTCGGGGAGGCAGCGCGCAAGGCTGGCGTGTATCTCGTCATTGGTGTGATCGAGCGAGACAATGAAAATAGCGGTGGCACCTTATATTGTTCCGTCTTATTTTTCGGACCAGATGGTGAGTTGCTCGGCGTGCATCGCAAGCTGAAGCCGACTGCATCCGAACGGTTGATTTGGGGCGAAGGAGACGGAAGTACTTTACCGGTATTCGATACTCCATACGGTAAGATCGGGGCTCTGATTTGTTGGGAGAATTATATGCCGTTAGCGCGAGCAGCGATGTATGCAAAAGGTGTTCAAATCTACATCGCACCTACAGCAGACGCGAGGGATGCATGGCAAGCTACCATCCGCCATATCGCATTGGAAGGTAGATGCTTCGTTTTATCGAGCAATCAGTACGTAACAAAAGATATGTATCCGACTGATTTGGCCTGCTACGACGATCTTGCTTCTTCACCAGACGAGATGAGCAGAGGTGGAAGTGCGATTGTGGGGCCATTGGGCGACTATATCATCGAGCCTGTTTTTGGTCGGGAGGAGATTCTTTACGCTGATCTGGACATTCGCGATATCGCTTATAGCCAATTCGATTTTGATGTCGTTGGCCATTACTCGCGACCCGATGTTTTTACATTGTTGGTGAATGAAGAGAAAAAAGAGAATGTGAAGTGGATGAAGGAAGTCCGTTTGTAAAATGCAGACGACCTCCATTGCTTGGTAAAAGCGGTGGAGGTCGTCTTTTTTAGTTGCTGTGGTGGGGGAAGAAGCGCATTTCCAGTCTACGCTTCGGCCTACGCCCCGCAAGGGGGGATTTGCCTGTCCGCACCGGAATAAATGGCGGGAGCGCTTCAAACGTAGAGGTTTCAAAGAGGTATTCCATAGGTGAAGCTGAAATTCCCCGCCATTTATTCCAGTGCTGGGATGGGCTCCAGAGGCGCTTTGACTGGAAATGCGCTTCTTCCTACGCAGCTTTGGAAAGAAAATACTCATAGGTGAATCCAAGTAGTAAAAAAGTGAATGAAAGCTTCCAGTTCTAGTATGCAAAACGGTCTAAAAGCTTGAAGTAACCAAAAGCTGTACGAAAGCCCTGTCACATGTTTGGAAGGAGACCGCCCGAACGCAGAGAGGATACAGGCGACTGGAAAACATGTGGCAGGGCTTCCCCCGACCACAACGGTTGGCCGACAACCATCTTTATGACAAAACAGCCTTCAAAGCATCTGCAAATTTAGCAACACCAAGCGTAATTTCCTCTTCTTTGGGCCGCGCAAAGGTAAAGCGAACGTAGCCGGAGTCTGATCCATACACACTTCCTGGCACAAAAACGACGCCTCTGCGAAGGGCTTCTTCAAATAATTGGTTGTCGTTCACATCCGGGTTAATTTTACACCACAAGTGTAATCCGCCTTGGGGAATGGTGAATGAAAGCTCATTGGGCAATTCTTTTTGCAGTGCCTCCACAAGCAAATCTCTTCTGTACTGTAAATGCATGCGTAACCGCTCTAAATGAGGCAGGAAGTTATCGGAATGCAAAAACTGGGCCGCAATTTTTTGTGGTACCACGCTCAGGCCAAAATCCATCTGCTGGCGGGCATCTGCCAAACGCTCGACAACGGAATGAGGCGCCACCATCCAACCGACTCGTAAACCGGATGCAGCAATCTTGGAAAAGGAACCGATGTAGAGAACGGAGCCAAGCTGATCCAATGATTTGAGTGGCAGTGGAGGCTTGCCGTCATAGGAAGTGAGACTGAATGGATCGTCCTCTACAATCGGAAGACCAAGTTCGCTTGCTACATCCAACAGCTGCATGCGCCGAGTGGGATCAAGACAAACCCCAGTCGGGTTTTGAAAAGTAGGATTGATAAAGATCATCTTGATCCGATGCTTTTTATACAAGGCTCGAATATCTTCTGGATTCATGCCGTTATTGCTGACGGGGAGGCGGAACAGACGGAGACCAGCAGATTGAAACATAGGCAACGAGTAACAATAAGAGGGATCTTCGATAGCAACTGCATCGCCGGGTGCAAGCAAACATTGGGTGATCAAATACAGAGATTGTTGAGAACCCGACGTGATCAGAATGGAAGAGTCCGTTGTCTGTACATTCCGGTAACGTGACAAATAGGAGACCAGTTCTTCACGCAATGGCGTAAATCCTTGCGGATTATCGTATCCCAAATATTCGGTGAAGGGGTTTTCCTTCATCTGGGTACTGATCTCCTTGCCAGGTGAGAGCTGGGAAGACAATTCTCCACTCGCAAAATCGATGAGACTGCTGTCTTTTTGCAAGGCCTCTCTGATCCGACGCAGATAAGACAAATTCGGGAGGAATTGACCACCTTCTACATATCGATGCCAGTTCGGTGTATGCTTCGGAGTTGCCTCCCATTTATTTTTACACACACGAGTACCGCTTCCTGTTCTGCTCTCAATGATGCCTAATGCCCGGAGTTCCTCGTACGCTAGAATAACAGTGCTTCGGTTTACACCTAATTGCTCAGCCAGTTTTCTCTCAGAAGGGAGTAGGCTCCCAGGGGGGAACTCTCCGTATGAAATTCTGCGTTCAATCTCATCGGCTATTTGGTGGTATAAAGTTTGACTGCTCGACCGATCAGGCTTCCAAATAATAATCACAACCTTGCACATATTCATTGTTTGTTATATGGGGGAATCCATTTCATCATAACATTGTTAAGAAAAATACATGTGACAAAACCGTTCCAAACTGTTGAACATGGATGGGTAAAAAATCATAAATGAATGGGCTAGTTCCATTTCCGAATGAGTATGATTAGGTTTCCATCTAATGGATATGAATACTCGTGATAAAAATAGATAGATTTTTCTTACAAATAGAAAGGGTGTGTCAATCTGATCGAGAATGAGTAAAGACAGTATATGGGAAATAGGGAGAGGCGTGAGCATCATTGAGTAATTTGACGTTACGATATGTAAAGGTTTTGGTTGTAGCATTATCCGCAGCATTTGGAACATCCATTTTCTTAGGGAATCTGATGGACTACCAATCCAACTATCAATTTGTTCAACATGTTCTGTCCATGGATACCACGTTTGAGGGGAATGCACTTATGTGGCGAGCGATTACTGATCCTACTGCTCACACCATAGCTTATATCGGAATTATCATTGCGGA
Source organism: Brevibacillus sp. BD137 (assembly GCF_041644655.1). NCBI lineage: Bacteria > Bacillati > Bacillota > Bacilli > Caryophanales > Paenibacillaceae > Brevibacillus > Brevibacillus sp. BD137. The sequence goes on from NZ_JAOTNO010000009.1 coordinate 123,907, forward strand.
AGGATTATTCTCACTTTTTGGTTGGGTCGCTACAGGAAATATGCTGCGTCATGTAAAAAAGGATGCAAAAACGTTCAATAACTCGAAAACATTCGCATACATCGCTTACAGAATTTTTCGAGCGAGAAAGCCCACTCCTTTTAGGTGTGGGATGATAGCGAGATTGGAACAGGTGTGTCTTTAGACACGTTAATGTTCCAACGTCTCTTGTGTTTTTGTTGCAGTAAATGATTCGAACTGATACAATCGGTATATGGATAATTATAGAAGAACGGCCACTACCGTATCATTAATTAACTATCATTTTGTTTTTTGTCCTCGATACAGAAAAAAGATATTCCTCCAATCAGATGTAGAAATCAGGTTTAAGGAATTAGTTAAGGATGTTTGCGATGAATTGAAAATAGAGATTATCGCAATCGAAACAGACAAAGACCATACTCATCTTTTTTTAAACGCTTTGCCAACATTCAGTCCTGCTGATATTATGGCAAAAATCAAAGGGGTCACATCTAAAAAATTAAGAGAGGAGTTTAAACATCTAGCGCATTTGCCTTCTCTTTGGACACGTTCCTATTTTGTAAGTACGGCAGGGAATGTTTCCAGTGAAACGATTAAAAGATATGTTGAACAGCAAAAGACAAGGGGGTGAATACATGCAAGCGTTAACCGTTAAGATTCGTATATTTCCTGCTCAAACAGATATTCTTCGTCATTTAGGAAAGGAATATATTCGTGTAGTCAATCTGCTCACGGAACAAGCTGAACAACTTAGTTCGTTTCCAAAGACAACGACAAAAAATGTTGAAACGATTCTACCATCAGCCGTCTGTAACCAATCCATACGTGATGCTAAGAGTGTTTTTCGTAAAAGTAAGAAACTTGGTGGTCGTCCAATTCTTAAGAAACCTGTATATTTCGTCAATAATCAAAACTACACGGTATCTGAAAATACAGTTGCTTTCCCTATCGTTGTAGATGGAAAGACGAAGAAAACGGCGTTTCGTGCTGCGATGACTAGCCGAGACAGGGAATTGTTAAGCAAAGGAAAATTTGGATTGATGCGTATCATTGAAAAGTCAGGGAAATGGTACGCTCAAATTTCCGTAGAGGTGCCTACAAGCGTAACAATCAACAAAAACGTCATGGGTATAGATCTTGGTTTGAAAGTTCCTGCTGTTGCAGTAACTTCTACGGGTAAGACTTGTTTCTTTGGGAAAGGAAGACAGAACAAGTACATACGAAGAAAGCACCAACAGCGTAGACGCAAATTAGGCAAACTCAAAAAACTGTCTACCATTCGGAAGCTAGGCAATAAAGAGCAACGTTGGATGAAAGATCAAAACCACAAGATCAGTCGTCAAATTGTCAATACAGCTATTCAGGAAGGTGTATCAATCATAAAGCTTGAACGACTAGAGAATATTCGCAAGACGGCAAGAACAAGCCGTAAAAACGCAAAGAACCTGCATAGTTGGACTTTCTATCAACTTCAACAATTTATCTCCTACAAAGCAAATCTTGCTGGCATACAAGTTGTGGAGGTCAATCCCGCCTACACTTCTCAATCTTGTCCAGCCTGTAGAGAGAAGAACAAAGCGAAAGACAGAATGTACGAATGTTCATGCGGATTCCATGGGCATCGTGATCGGGTTGGAGCCATCAATATCATGCGCCAACCTGTGGCAGATGGTAACAGTCTGTCAGCCTAAGATGCTATACGCACTGTCTTAGGATGGGCTGATGAGACAGTCCTAAACTTGGGGGAACTACGGATAGCAGAAATGCACTTTCGACTACCACCCAAGAATCCTACTGATACCGAAGGTGTCAGCTTGCGGCTTTAGCCGTGGGAGTCTCAAATGGTTGCTTTTTGCATCTGGTTTTTCGGATTTGCCATTGTAGGTGCAGAGTGGTTCGCCATGTGGCAATCACAAGTATGGAATGGTCAGCAGGTAGCGTTTAACATTACAGAGGTGATGATTGGATTCGTTATTTTGGTTTCCTTGCGAGATCGAGAATTAACTGATATGTAATACGAGAGCCACGTTCAATTCGTGGTAAAGGGTTTCCGACAGTCTGTAACTCCTGCTCTACCCGTTGGAGTGCCGCTACTTCCACATCGGGAGACCTTGCTTCGTTGGTAGAAAGAGTTGGATGCATCAAACAGAAAAAGCACCCATTGGCGGGTGCTTTTACTCTTTATAAGGGGGAAATGTTGTTTCCTTATTGCACTTTATAAGACATCAAAATTTCTTGTGCGAGCGGCTTCCACTCTTCCATTTGTGCCTCGGTGCAATTGAAAGTGGTCATCAGCATTTTGCCGTCGAGCTCTGTAAAGAAAATGAGGTTGTAAATTTTTGTATCAGCAGCTGGAGTCAGAAGTTCGAACACACCAACATTTTTCCCGTTGATTTGGATAACTTCATCGCGATACCAGGTCGCATCTTGGTACATGTTGGAGAAAGCTTGTTTCATTGGGTCCTTCATGTCTTTGAGAAGGTTGTCTTGAATAGGTGTTTCTGTATGACTAAACGCAATGTTAATGGAACCTTTTTCATCGGTATAAATCAAGGAAGGACGATTTTCCATCGGGTATTTTGCTTTTGCCATCTCTTCGGACATGACAGTAAAGCCTTTTGGAATCAAGATTTCCACTTTGTCGTTCAGAACTTTTTTTGCTTCCAGCTTGTCGCTTGTTGTTGCAGCTGGTGTAGTAGAATCTGTTTTTGGAGCTTCAGTTGTTTTAGCAGCGTCTGTGGTTTGTGCTGCATTTTGCTCAGCTGGCTTTGTATCAGCTGGCTTGTTCGAACAAGCAGAAACAGCCAACATGGAGAGCAGCAAAGCTACGGATACTAGTTTTTTCATCTGAATTGATCCACCTTTTTATACATAATTGGAAATGTGCGGAATTTCCTTTCCGATTCTATCATGGGGTGCATAATATTGGGAATACGGGAGGTTAATTGCGAATATTCGAACAATACCACCCTCTCTTACATGCCCAAGGGAACTAGGATAAAATACACTTATTTAAACTGTGGTAAAATGAGTATAATTACCTATTTTCATATATTGTTTGACGTAATATAGCGGTCGCGAACCTTCTCTCTCAAATAATTTAACGCAAAACGCGAAAATGCCCCGTTCCACCCCATATAAATTCTGAAATTGTTTAGCTGTGCAACATGACCGAGCATGACAAAGCGCTTGAAATGGGCATTCCGACCTTTTGGCGCTTGCAGTCTGCCATTTATCCGTAGCGTACTCCAGCCCCACAAATGGGTGAAGCAATAATGCAGGGCCTCAGATGACAGCTCCACATCACAATCGAGTGGATCGCATGGGGATTCGATTAACCCATCTGCTAGGGAAAAGCGAAATGTCTTTTGATAGTCTGACAAATAAAAAGTAACGGGTCTAACGATAGAGAGAAACAGCGAATGATTATTTTTCCGAATCTGTTCCTTGAAGTCCAAGCAAGCAAGTATAAAGTAGAGGCAAAGGTTGAGCGGGGCGGTGGCGGTTCCAGTTTTGAAGACTATGACTATGGCTTTGTGACAGCAGACGTGACGTTCCGTCCAGCACAGGCAAGGGAATCACGATATCTGTGGATGAAGCAGGTCGCATCGTAGGCTTTCAGTATACGGATGAGTAAGTAAATAGGTAGGGAAGGGAGTCGCTTGCTTTTGCGGGCGACTATTTTTTTGTCACGATGAACGCCAAAAAGCATTCGGAATACGAATGCTTTTTACGTGTAACCAATTCTGAATTTTAACCGATAAAACGAATAATCTCTCCTTTCGCTTGTCGGGTTTTCGCACGGGGTTCATTTTTCCGATAGCCAAAAGCCACCATGCAAGCGACGCCGAAGCGTTCTCTGTCGAGAAGCCCCTCAGCTGCAAGGATATCCTCAACCTTTTCTTTTGCAAAGCCTTCAATGGGGCAGGAATCAATGCCAATCATTGCAGCAGATGTCATCATATTGCCAAGCGCGATGTAGGTCTGTCTGGATGCCCATTCGAACATGACTCGCTCGTCATCAAACAGGGAGAAGTCGTTTTTCAGGAAGTGATCGTATGCAGCGCCTTTTTGCTGTACGACGTTTTCCGGCAACTCCTGCGTGTCTTTCATCATATGTTGGATATACTCGGAATCAGCGGCCATTTCTTGTTTGGTCCGCGCCAATACGATGACGAAATGACTTGAGGTTGGCAGTTGTTTTTGCGCACCCCATGCGACAGGTAATAGCTTCTCTCTAAGCGTCGGATCTTGCAGCACGAGGAAGTTCCATGGTTCAAAACCAAAGGAGCTAGGCGACAGGCGAGCTGTCTCCATAATAAAGTCAAAGTCTTCCGTCGTAATTTTTTTAGTTTCATCAAACTCTTTGCAAGCATGTCTGAATTGATAGGCTTCTATAATTTGATCTTTATGCATGATGAGCTCCCTCCAGTAAAAGTGTTTTACAAAAATAAGCATACCGAATACACTAAAGAAAAGTAAGTACGCACTTTTTCGGTTAATACTTACGAAAAGGGAAGTGAGTGGGATGAAGAAGAAACCAGCAATGAGGTACCTATTAAATGGCAAGGAATATCCTTGCCCAATCGAGCTTGCCGTCTCGGTTTTTGCGGGAAGATGGAAGGTATCCATCATTTGTCAGCTGTCCAAAGGGAAAAAAAGGTACGGAGAATTAAAGAAAAATATCATCGGTGTGAATCATAAAATGCTGGCAGAACAATTGCGAGAGTTGGAGGAAGCGGGAATCGTCAAGCGTGAAGTGTATCCGGTCGTTCCGCCAAAAGTAGAGTACGAATTGACTGAGCTAGGGCAAGGCTTGGGACCTGTCATTGAGTATTTGCGAGAATGGGGAGAGCATTTTCAAACAGAGGCACCAGAAGAGTCTCTATCTACTGCTCACGGGTCATGAAAATCGCCACCTGAAAGGGTGGTTTTTTTATTTTGTAACCTCCCGGTGGTTTTTCCGACTATTACATAGGACAAAAAAACAAACACAAAATTCCTCGGGAGGGAACAACTGTGAAACATACAAAGAAATTGGCAAGCATGTTACTTATGGCAAGCCTGTTGGCGATAACTCCGCTATGGCTGCAACACCCAACAATGACCGTACAAGCTGCGGACAATCAAGGGCAGGTGAAGCTCTCACCAGCAGCAGAAAAAACACTTCAAACACTCTACACCATCCAGCCTGAATTAAAAAATATGGACAAAAAGATGAACGGACCGAAAAACGGCGTGTATGAGCTGCGCTTTGACAAGAGAATTGCCCCAGGCAAGATGGAGCTGTATGCCATGGTGGTCCTCGATGCAACGACTGGTGCTTTGCATAGCTACGAAAACGAACAGGAAATGCAGAAGCAAAACAATCAGCCATCGGAACCGGTGGCCAAACAAAAATCTGCGGCATTTTTGCAAAAGCTCTTGGGCGATGATTTCAAAAAGTACAAAGCCACTCAGACAACAAAAGGTGAATGGGATGCTGTTACCTACACGCGCCATGAGCATGGTGTACCTGTTTTCACCGATCGTTATGTCGTTGGTGTCAACGGTTCGAGTGTCATGTACGTGAACACGTTTGAAGGCGCCCCGCTCCGAGCAGCCTCTTCCTTGTTTGCCAAGCCAGGAAAGGTAATGTCCAAAGAAGAAGTGACGGGGAAAGTAGCTTCGCTCATGGAGCTTACGTATTCCGCGCATAAAAAGGAGACAGGAAAGCCGGCTTTGAAATACTCGCTGGAGTCGACCGGATACTTGGATGCTGTGACAGGAGAAGAAATCGAGAGTGCCTTTTCCCTTAAAAGCCGTTACTCGGATGTCATTGCGGTCAAGCCAGGCGGCAAAAAGCTCACAGCCAGCAATGCCGATGAAGCGATGAGCGTGCTGACAGAAGAATTTCAAATCCAGATGGATGGAATCACGTTAGAGACGGATACACATACTCCAGCGGAAATGAAAGGGGAAGGGGAAACGATTTACAGGTCCAAGGGAAGAGATGGCAGAATTACGGTCTATACGAACAACAACGAAGTGACCGGCTTCCAAGTCCGCGGGAAAGTCGAGATGGCCAATGCCATACAGCATGGCAACAAACCGGCAAATGCCCAGCTTTCGTACGAGCAAGCCAAGGAAAAAGCGGTGCAGTTTTTACAGCCGTACCTCGACTCTAGTGTAAAAGAGCTGAAGATCGATCAAAAAGAGATCAGGATGCCATCTGCAACGTCATACAGCTTTAGCTTCTACGCGCTGCATGACGGAGTGATTGTTACGGATCAGAATTACCTCGTCAACGTAGACGGACAGACCGGGGAAATCGTGAATTACATGAACTCCTTTACGAAGCCATCTGCTCCGTTCCCGGACAAAAAGACCGCCATTTCCAAAGAAGCAGCCGCCAAGTACTTTTTGAAAGACCTTCCTGCTGTGCTCGGGTACATGTTTCCTGTTCAGAATGAGAAGGTGCAAGCAAAGCCAAGTTTGGTTTATTCCATCGATACGGTTTCTTACTTCTTGCTTGATGCGGTAACAGGAAAGTCATTCAAATAATCGTATTCGATCCCGCTTCTTATCATGAGAAGTGGGATTCCATCATGTCCTGTCGCGAGAAGAGGAGGAAGAAGCCTTGGATGCTCGAGAAGATCGAGGTCAGCAAGACATATCAGGGATATACAGGATGTATTCCAAAGAAGTCTATCAGTATCTCTATCATTTTATTGGAAGTCGGGAAGCCGCAGAGGATTTGACCCAAGAAGTGTTTGTGCGCGTCATTAAATCCTTGCACAGATTTGAGGAGCGCTCGAGTATGCGCACTTGGATTTTGCATATTGCCAAGCATGTTGCCATCGATGAATACAGAAAGAAACGGCTGCAAACAATTTTTGCCGGGACCTTGCTAAAGCTGTTGCCCAGCTCAGAGGGTTTGCCGGAAAAAGAGCTGCAGGATAAAGAGGAACGTACTCATTTTGAAAAAGCGCTGCTCCAACTGAAGCCCAAGTACCGAAACGTCATCGTATTGCGGGGAATCAGAGAGTATACGGTGAAGGAAACAGCGGAAATTCTCGGCTGCACAGAGGCGAAGGTCAAGGTAGACTTTCACCGTGCGATGAAGATGGTAAAGGAAACGGCGTTACACACTTATGAAAAGGGGGCTGGTGTGCATGAAATTTCCTAGCGATGAAGAAGTGTTACAGGAATTTCGGAACAGACCGGATGCAGTCCCCCGGAGCGAGTTTTTGCACACATTGGAAAGAAAGCTGATCGAAGTCGATCGACAGCATCGAAGCAGAAGCAAAACGCGACGCACGACAGTTCGATTGGGAGTATCCGCAGCTGTGCTGCTCGCAGTCTTTTTGCTGGCGCCGATTTTTACCCGGCTGATTACCAATCCGGAATCTATCATGACGACGCAGCCAGAGGCTCCGCTCGTGTTAAAGGGTCAGCAGCTGAAGCTGGCGGAAGTATCACCTGCCGCGAAGCAAACCTTGGAAAAGCTGTTCAATCTCGTTCCGGAATTAAAGACGATAGAACCCAAAGTCATCGGAAAAGAAGATGGAATCTATGAGATTGTCTTCTATCAAAAGGAGCAAGGAAGGGAACAGCGGTACGCATCTGTAGAGATGGTAGCAGTCACGGGGAAAATGAGCCGTTACGAAAATGAGAAAGCGATGAATGAAGGGGCCACTTCGCCTACAGAAGAACAAGCGAAGCAAGTATCTGCTGCCTTTTTACAAGCGCTGTTGGGAGACGAATTCAAGCAATACCAAGGGAGTCAGACCAGCGGCAGTGATTGGGATGCGGTGACCTATACGCGCTATGCAAATGGGCTACCCGTTTTCTCAGACCGATACGTCGTTGGTGTCAATCGTAATGGTGTGACGTATGTCAATACGTTCGACGCCGCGCCACTGCAAATATCTGCGGAGTCGTTTGCCGAACCGGACGCTGTATTGTCCGAAGAAGAGATCACAGAGAAAGTGGCGTCGCTCATGGAGCTTACCTATTTTGCGAGTTCGAGACATACTGGGAAGACATCGCTGACGTACTCTCTTCAGACGACTGGATACGTGAATGCGGTGACAGGAGAAGAGGTATGGGGGGGAGCGTCGCATAAAAGCCGGTACTCCGCTTCCATCCCGGTAACGCCTGGAGGCAAGAAGGTCGCTGTGCAAATGGAGGAAGAGGTTGCAAAGGCTATGGCGGAACAGTTTCAGGTGAATCTGGACGAATTTATCCTCACTGGTGGTAAGAAGACGATGGAGGGCGAGCAGATGACGTCCTACAAGGCCAAGAAAGGGCTAGGCAGAATCACCGTCTACTCAAACAACGGGGTAATTACAGGTTTTCAGGTGCGGCGTGGTACAGAGACGGCCAGATCTACCCAGCATCAGAACAATCCAGTAAATGCTCAGCTTAGCTATGAGGAGGCCAAGGAAAAAGCCGTTGAGTTTTTGCAGCCCTATCTGGACAGCCGTGTGGAGGAATTAAAGATTGATGAGACCCAGATGTCGATGCCTTCTGCAACGGCGTACAGCTTCACCTTTTACGTCCTTCATAATGGCGTGATTGTTGGTGATCAGCAATACCTCGTCAATGTGGATGGGCAAACTGGGGAGATCGTCAATTTCATGGACTATTTCACGAGTCCGACCGAATCGTTTCCGGAATTGGATACAGTCATATCGAGGGAAGAAGCAGCCAAGCGATTTTTGCAGGGCCATCCGGTTGAATTGGGGTATGTGCTTCCGGTAATAGATGGGAAGCTGCAACAAAAGCCACTTCTAGTTTATACGGTGGACACGATTTCTGGCTTTAGGCTGGATGCGGTAACAGGAAAGGCATTCAAATAAACATAGGTGATCCCGCTTCTCATCATGAGGGGCGGGGTTTTTATTGGCTCGGGTCTGGGGCGAGAAGCGCAAGCTCGTATGGCGCCTTTTTTCGTTCAACCTTGCCATTGACCAACCGGGTTCGATCGTTCAAAAAACCAAAGCCAGTCTAACATCAACTTTATGGGTCACTTCAATACTTTAATTTCTGCGAACAGCTGGTTGTCATTTTGAACGGCATAAGGCTGCTCCAGGTAATAGAATAGGATTTGCAGATGAGGCCTTTCTGGTATAACGCCGGGAGGTTTTTTTGCGTTGCCACACTCCAAAGGCACGCGGTGAGCCAGTGTACAAAAGGAGACAAAACGAGACAGGTGTCCACTTTTGTTTCCCGCCAAAAGGAAAGCGGTTACAAAAAAACGCAATGTGACCTGCTTCGACGGTTGGCATACTTTTTGCGATATCAATTGTGTCAAAGGCCGGACCCCAATAAAACATGTTCGAGGAGGAGACACGCAAATGACGAAAGTGGATCAGCAAGTCAAAGGAATTCCGTTGTCCCGTGAAAAGGCAGCTTGGATGTACCAAAAAATGCTGGAGATCCGGAAGTTCGAGGACAAGGTGCACGACCTGTTCGGCCAAGGGAAAATCCCTGGTTTCGTCCATTTATACGCGGGGGAGGAGGCCATTGCGGTCGGGCTTTGCGCGCACCTGGACGACAGCGACACCATTACCAGCACGCATCGAGGGCACGGACACTGCATCGCAAAGGGGTGCGATCTGAATGGAATGATGGCGGAGATTTACGGCAGAGCCACGGGACTTTGCAAAGGAAAGGGGGGCTCCATGCACATTGCGGATTTGGACAAAGGAATGCTCGGGGCAAACGGCATTGTCGGGGGTGGCTATCCGCTTGCTTGCGGAGCCGCTTTGACAGCCAAGTACAAGCAGACAGGCGCTGTAAGTGTATGTTTCTTTGGAGACGGAGCGAACAACCAGGGTACGTTCCATGAAGGGATCAACCTGGCAGCCATTTGGAAGCTGCCAGCCGTGTTCGTAGCAGAGAACAACGGATATGGGGAAGCCACGCCGTTTTCGTACGCCTCCAGCTGCAAAACCATTGCGGACCGTGCGATCGCTTACAACATTCCCGGCATCCGAGTGGATGGCAAGGATGTGCTGGCCGTTTATCAGGCAGCACAGGAAGCAATCGAGCGTGCCCGTCGGGGAGAGGGGCCGACTCTGATCGAGTGCGTGACGTACCGCAACTACGGCCACTTTGAGGGCGACGCCCAGAAATACAAAAAAGATGAAGAGAAGAAGGCGCATCTGTCGGAAATAGACGCGATCAGAAAATTCCAGAACGATCTGCTCTCTGGAAAGCTGTTTACTGAAAACGAGCTAGGTGAAATCGAAGCAGCTGTTGACAAAGCGGTCGAGGAAGCAGTCGCGTTTTCGGAAAACAGTCCGTACCCGGAGCCGTCCGAACTGTTGACAGACGTATACGTATCGTACTGAAAAAACGATAGCAAAGGGGGAAGGGAACATGACTAAAAAAATAACCATGTCGCAGGCAATCAACGAGGCGATGAAACTCGCGATGCGCAGAGACAAAAACGTGATTTTGATGGGCGAGGACGTAGCTGGCGGGGCACAGGTCGACCATTTGCAGGATGAAGAAGCATGGGGAGGCGTTCTCGGGGTAACGAAAGGCCTCGTTCAGGAGTTCGGCCGAGAGCGGGTGCTGGATACCCCGATTACCGAAGCGGGCTATATCGGGGCGGCGATGGCTGCCGCGACCACTGGTCTTCGCCCGATTGCGGAATTGATGTTCAACGATTTCATCGGAAGCTGCCTGGACCAGGTGTTGAACCAGGGGGCCAAGTTCCGGTACATGTTTGGGGGCAAAGCACAGGTGCCCGTTACGATCCGCACGACACACGGCGCCGGATTCCGGGCGGCGGCACAGCATTCGCAAAGCCTTTATGCTCTGTTCACGGCCATTCCGGGCATTAAAGTGGTGGTTCCGTCCACACCTGCTGACGCGAAAGGGCTGCTGCTGGCATCCATCGAGGACAATGACCCCGTAATCTTCTTTGAGGACAAGACGCTATACAACATGACAGGGGAAGTGCCAGACGGTTATTACACAATTCCGATCGGCAAGGCGGACATCAAGCGTGCAGGTTCGGATTTGACGATCGTCGCGGTCGGTAAACAGGTGCATACAGCCTTGGAGGCGGCGGAGCAGCTCGCCAGGAAAGGAATTGAAACGGAGGTCGTCGATCCGAGGAGCCTGTCGCCGCTCGATGAGGATGCGATCTTGGGGTCCGTTCAAAAGACGAATCGGCTGATTGTCATCGACGAGGCGAATCCACGCTGCAGCATTGCGACCGACATCGCGGCCTTGGTTGCGGATAAAGGCTTCGACAGTCTGGATGCACCGATCAAGCGGATTACAGCACCGCATACCCCGGTTCCGTTCTCGCCTGTACTGGAGGACCTGTATTTACCGACGCCGAAAACGGTGATTCAAGTGGTATCCGAACTGCTTGGCGATAAATCGCTGCTGAGCGTCTGATTCAGAAAGAAAGAAGAAAACGGAGGGAAAACCGATGGCAGTCGAGGTGCTCATGCCGAAGATGGGAATGGCGATGAAAGAGGGAACGGTTTCCCATTGGAACAAACAAGCCGGTGATCTGGTGTCCAAAGGAGAAGTGATCGCTAGCATCAGCTCGGAAAAAATCGAAGCGGACCTGGAAGCACCGGCGAACGGCGTTTTGTTGAAAATAACTGTTTCGGAATGGGAGGGTGTGCCGCCTGGAACGGTCATTGGATATATCGGTCATCCAAACGAGCAAATCGCGGAGGAAACGGCCGCAACGGCGACGTTCGAGACGGCTGCTCTCGAGAAAAAGCTGGAGGAGCCCGTGGCTATGACGGAGTCGGCCACGATTGCGGCAAGTCCGACGAGTGCGAAAGAAGTGAAAATTTCCCCGGTCGCGCGCAAGCTGGCCGAGGCGGCCGGTCTCCCCGTCGAATCTCTCATCGGCACGGGACCGGTGGGCAGGATCACAAAGGAAGACGTAGAAAAGGCGATTGCTGAACGGGAGGCGAAGCAGGCGGTAGCAGCGGAGGATGATCGGCTACCTGCTGTTGCCGTGGAGGAAACGACGGAGCAATTGCCTGTCACGGGCATGCGGAAAGTGATCGCTTCCCGAATGATGGCCAGTTTGCAGGAAAGCGCCCAGCTTACGATCACCACACGGGCCGATGTCACGGATTTGATCGCTTTGCAAAAGAAAATGAACGAAGTCACGCAAAAAGAGCACGAAATCAAGCTGACCGTAACTGATCTCATCGCGAGGGCGACGGTTCTCGCTCTCCAAAGGCACAAGCAAGTAAACAGCGCCTATATCGATGACCGGATTCATCGGTACGGGCACGTCCACCTGGGAATAGCCGTCGCGCTCGAACAAGGGCTGGTCGTTCCAGTCGTTCGGTACGCAGAATCAACATCGGTGCTGGACCTCTCCCGCTGGATCAAAACGCTGGCTGCACAGGCGCGGGAAGGGACGCTCGGCATGGAAGAGATGCAAGGGTCTACCTTCTCCATCACGAACCTTGGGGCATACGGAATTGATTTCTTTACGCCAGTGCTGAATTCGCCGGAGGCAGGCATTCTCGGCGTAGGGGCTGTGCAGGAAACGCCTGTCTTCATCGGTGAGGAAGTACAGCGGCGGAGCATTCTTCCGCTCAGCCTGACGTTCGACCATCGCGTACTGGACGGAGCACCGGCAGCTGAATTTTTGCACACGCTGAGAAAATACCTTGAAGAGCCGTACCGGATGCTCTTGTGAAGGACGTGATGGGATGAGTACGATTGCAGTGATCGGAGGGGGACCTGCGGGCTACGTTGCGGCGATTGTTGCCGCCCAAAAGGGCAAACAGGTCACCCTGATCGAGCAGCGGTTGTTGGGTGGGACCTGTCTGAACGAAGGATGTATGCCAACCAAATCACTCCTGGAGTCCGCCGAGATGGCCGAGAAAGTAAAGCATGCCGGCCGCTTCGGCATTCGCGTGCCCGAACAGGAAGTATCGATTGACTGGCCGGGAGTGCAGAGCTACAAAAACAACATCGTAGAGCAACTCGTCATGGGAATCGGATTTCTCATGAGAAAAAACAAAATCAAGGTGCTTATGGGTAAGGCTCGTTTTGTCAGCCAACGCCAAATAGCGGTAGAGAAGGATCAGGGAGAAGAAATTATTGAAGCCGATAAAATCATCATCGCTTCGGGATCGGAGCCGATGGAGCTACCGTTTGCGCCGTTTGACGGTCGCTGGATCATCCACAGCGGACACGCGATGTCGCTTTCGGCGATTCCCGAGACATTGCTGATTATCGGCGGGGGCGTCATCGGATGCGAGTTTGCTAGCATATACAGTCGCATGGGGTGCGACGTGACAGTGATTGAAATGGCGGATCAGATTCTCCCCGGCGAAGATGCGGATATTGCGGGTGTTCTGCGAGATCAGCTGGAACGAACCGGGGTGAAGATCTTGACCTCCACGTCATTGATATCGGTCGACCAGCAGACGAAAACCGTTCGTTTCAAGAATCCGGATGGTAGCGGGGAAGCCACAGCAGAGATCATGCTGGTTGCTGTCGGAAGGATGCCTCGGACGGTTGAACTGCAACTGGATCGGGCGGGTGTAGCATTCGGCAAGCAAGGGATTTCCGTAAACGGGCATATGCAAACGAACGTGCCACATATTTACGCATGCGGGGATGTTGTCGGGGGCATCCAGCTCGCCCATGTCGCTTTTCATGAGGGAACAATAGCAGCCTTGCATGCATGCGGTCTGGACGCCAAAGCCAATTATCGGGCTGTACCGAGGTGCATCTACACGTCGCCGGAAATCGCTGGTGTCGGCCTCACCGAGAAGCAAGCCAGATCCCAATACGGAGACGTAAGAATCGGAGAATTCCCGTTTTCCGTTAATGGCAAGGCAATCATTCTCGGTGAAGCCATCGGAAAGGTGAAGGTCATCACGGAACCGGAATACAACGAAATACTGGGTGTGTCCATCGTAGGCCCGCGGGCGACGGAGTTGATTGGGCAAGGAACGGTCATGATCCACGGGGAAATGACGGCGGATATGATGGAAACGTTCATTTCTGCCCACCCGACGTTGTCAGAAGCTGTTCACGAAGCTCTGCTGTCTGCCATCGGTCATGCTGTACACGCCTGAAGCATCGACTCAACCAAAAGCCCCCTGTAACCCAGGGGGAATTTTGATTTGCAGTCATTGTAAACGCTGCCATTATTGATTAGAATTTAGACAAAAGGAGACGACCTTGCATACATTCTGGCAGGAGTTACTTCAGGCGAGTTACTGAGGGAGGGAATGTATCTTGTTTGAATTCGCATTAAGTTCGCAGATGTGGAAGCAGTTCGTTCAGGAAGGCGTACTGGATTCTTCACGGATTCACCAATCCATCATCGAATCTTGGTATCGCTCCCGGAACGCCCAAGTCAGCCCGTACTTGGATCGGGGAAGGCACATTCTGAGCGGGGAATCTCTCCGGCACCAACAGCAAAAGAATGCTTTGCTGATGGACGTCGCTGCCCCGTTTCTCGAAAAAATGGATCAAATCGCGAGCGAGATGGGAATGATCGCGCTTTTAATCGATCCAGAAGGCTACGTGCTCTGGATGAAGGGAAGCAAAAGTGTCCGGGAGGTAGCCGAAAAAATACGATTCGTAGAGGGCGTGCGCTGGACGGAAGCCGAGATGGGGACAAATGCAATTGGGACGGCGCTGTCGCTGGGGCAGCCGATTATGGTAACCGGCTCGGAGCACTATTCCATAGCTTCCCATGGTTGGAGCTGTGCTGCCGCTCCAATACGCAACGATGACGGGGAGGTCCTGGGTATCCTCGACGTTTCGTGCCCAGTTGACCGGGCGCATCCATACATGCTGGGGATTGTCACTCAGGCCGCCTATACGCTGGAGAAAGAAGTAAAGCTCCGCTCTCATCACGACGAGATGGAATTGATTCAAGGTTCGATGGAAGTACTGGAAAAGGAACAGCCGCTCATCATTTGCAACCCTCGTCAAAAAGTCGTCGCGGCGAGCAGACTTATTCGTCAGAACATTCCGAACTGGTGCGGAATGCGTACCGAAGAAATATACATGCGCGGGTACCGAAATCGGATGGAAGTGCCGATTTGCTCTGCGGAGCACGGTGGTTTCATCGGAAAATGTATCTACCTTTTGAATGCAGGGGAGCAACAGGTAAGGCAGGTCGTCTATCAGGACAAGGATTCCGCCAAGCCGTTTCGGTTCCGCGGCGAGGCTGGCACAAGCCGTGCATTTCGAAAGACGCTGGAAGAGCTTGGGCGGGTAGCTTCCGCGGACATCAATGTCTTTATCCTAGGCGAGACAGGCACCGGAAAAGAAGTGATCGCCCGTTCGATTCATGAGAACAGCAAGTGGGCAAGCGGGCCGTACGTTGCGGTGAATTGCGGCGCGATCCCGACAGAGCTGCTGGAAAGCGAACTATTCGGTTATGTGGAAGGGGCATTCAGCGGGGCGAAGCGAACCGGAGCGAAGGGGAAATTCCAACTTGCCCACCAAGGAACTATTTTCTTGGACGAAATTGGGGAGATCCCGCACTCCATGCAGGTGGCGCTTCTCCGTGTCTTGCAGGAACGTAAAATAACTCCGCTGGGCGGCAGCCAAGAGATACCCGTCGATTTTCGCGTGATTGCGGCTACGCACCGCAATATCCACCAACTGGTCAAAGAAGGGAAGTTCCGAGAAGACCTTTTTTATCGTCTGTACGTCTATCCCGTGCATGTTCCGGCACTCAGGCAGAGG
Organism: Brevibacillus sp. BD137; assembly: GCF_041644655.1. Lineage (NCBI taxonomy): Bacteria > Bacillati > Bacillota > Bacilli > Caryophanales > Paenibacillaceae > Brevibacillus > Brevibacillus sp. BD137. Next base: position 139,633 of record NZ_JAOTNO010000009.1, read on the forward strand.
GCAGAAGACATTCCGCACCTCGTTCACCATTACTGTGAAAAGCATGACTGGGATGCTGTGTTCCCTCCGGAATTCTTTGCCGCGCTGATGGATTACACCTGGCCAGGAAACATTCGCGAGCTTATGAATGTGCTGGATAAATTGCGGATTCTCTCTATGAACAGATGCGACGACCTTTTACATCAGCTGCATTCCTTGCTCCATCAAAGCGCAGAGCTGAGCAAAAGCGTCTCTACCAGCCTTAGCTTTCCTGAACAGAGGACGGAGGAGCACCGGGCTTCTCTATCGTTTCGCGATAAGATAGTGCAGCAGCAAATAGTCGAGGCGCTGCAAAAGACAAACGGGAATGTGTCGAAAGCGGCGAAACTTCTGGGAATCCCCAGAAGTACGTTCTACAAACGAATACATCGGTTTGAAGAAACTGCAAAACCTCCGCGCAGTTGACGGTTTCAGAGAGGAGTACCACAGGATGAGCTTTCCTCTTTTCCAACCAAGAAAACGGAAACGAAGGTACGCGAGCTTTTCAGGGGGTCTGATAGAACGGGACGTTCCGTAAAAATATAGTTTTAGACTACACGTCCTCGCCGATTAACGCGAGGACGTGTTTTTTAATAGAGATAAGGGATTATATAATAAAAATGGAATAATATGTGACGCGAATAATTGCCCTTCCGTCTTACCCTTGGTAAGGTCAAACAGAACTTATCCGCAAATCTGAATACAATTTGGAGGTGCCCAATGAAACTCAATTCATCCATGATGACGGTTATAGCGGCGTGCTTACTTGCCTCTGCACCTGCTTGGACTACCCATCAACCAACAGTACAAGCAGCAAGTGATGTGAAAAAGAAAGAGTCTCAAAAAAATTATTCCCAAGATGTTCAGAATTCTCTGGATAAGCTATTCGAGGTAATTCCCGAGTTGAAAGGGTATCGACTAATTCATAAGCATTATGAGGAAGACGGTTTTCGCCGTTATCCGGCACCGATCTGGAGCTTGCACTTCACCAACAGGCCAAAAACAGATGAAAAAAAAGAGTATGACGCATACTCATCCGTTAGCCTTGAGCTGGATGCACAGACGGGCCGATTGCTCCTCATGGATATCCAAAATCCAGCCTGGGCTTCAGCTGATTATCCCGAAGAAAAGCTTGCCAGAGAGAAGGCTTCCGCTTTTATCGAGGACTTATTCGGTACGGAAGCCAAACAGCTGAAAGCCGCTCAAAAACTTAGCAGGGGAAAAGCAGGATCAGGTGACGGGAAGGGCAACAAGCTGGAATGGGCTCACTCCACTGTGCAATACCACTCTCTCATCAATAACCTCCCTCTGTCCAACAACTCTATCTCCGTATCCGTTGATCATGCTGGCCATATTATTAGCTATGAAGCGTATCGTTTCATCGATCCTAGCAAAGTGAACTGGCCTGATCCGAAAAAAGCGATAACACTTGAGGAAGCAAGCAAAATCTATAAGGACAAGCTTAAGATGGACCTGGTATACGTATGGGAGCAACCGATTTCCTATGCTCAAAATGGAAAACCGGCAGAAAAGAAACCGATGCTTATTTATCAACTGAATACCATTGGTTGGATCGATGCTCTGACCGGCAAAGTCACAGGGGAAGAAACAGAAATGGCAAGGGAGAGTGTTCATGTAAAAGGAGAAGGGAAAAGCATCAAAATAGCTTCCCGCGAACAAGGAGAGAAATGGCTGAAAACACAGTTTGGTATTGATGTTTCAGGTGCGGCCTTTGAATACGATGATCACAAGGACAATCTTTTAGAAGGACTTCAGACAATCGAATCCTATCGGTGGATGAACGATTCAAATAAAGGTACGCCTGCATTTGATATGGTTAGCCTCATTACAGATGAACAGAGTGATCGGCTCATCGACTTCGATCTGAATTTCCCAGACGAACGAAAAACAGAGCAGAAAATCAGTGTAGAGGAAGCGAAGAAAAAAGCGATCGCAGCACTCGTACCTTATCTTGACCCGGCGTTAACGGAGCTAACGCTTATCGTAGAGTCTCCTGAAGAAGATATTCCGGAGTGGGTAGACAAGAACAAGCTGGATAAGGAAGAGGATAAAGTGTATTCATTCACTTTTCACGGAAAACGCAACGGGATCGAAGTGTCTGATGAGTTTTATATGGTGGGTATAGACAAGACGACGGGCACGATTACTGAGTTAAACCTCCACCCACTCAACCCGGGCGTTACCCTTCCAGATTCCAAAAAGATTATAAGTGCAGCAGAAGCAAAAGAAACGATCCAACAAGAAATTGACCTGGAGCTGGTCTACGTGTGGGAGCAGTATGATGGTCAAAGAGCTCCCGAACCGCAACTAGTCTATCAACAGAAATGGAAGAGTGGCTATAGCTTTATCGATGCTTCGACAGGGAAGCTCGTCAAGGTGTCCCGCCAATAAATGATGTAAAAGCCGATTTGCTTTCGTAGCAATATCGGCTTTTTTTAGTACGTCTAGAATCGACCTCGTCTCTAGGGTGAAAGTCCCGAACGGGGGCGCTTTATTAGTTCATGATAAAAAAAAATCCCCGATTTATAGAAAAAGTTAACATGTTACCATAAATTCCCAATAATGTAGGTAAGGGCATTCTGGTAGTTCTGTATAGATGATCTGTCGATTCATTCTACGTATGAATCAGGTCCATTTATCGACGGAATATTCAGCATGCCATTAAAAGGGGGGCGATCTTCATGAATCTATAGGGGAAACCATTCCAACAGGATAACAACTTCTAAATCGGGAGGAACATTTATGCAAAGAGGTTTTAAAGGCCTGTTCACGTCTGTTTTTTCTTTGATTTGTGTTTTGTATTTTCAAACGGATGTTTTTGCCGCACCCGCATACGATGGAGTTGTCAAAATGAAGCAACCGTCTGGTGAATCGTTTCAAGCCGTGATGCATGGAGATGAATGGTTCCATTGGGCGAGCACAAAGGATGGCGATGTACTTTTACAAGATCAGGAGGGATATTGGAATTACGCTGAACTTACATCAGATGATCTGCAATCGACGGGGATAAAATATAAAATTGACGAAAAGCCTTCAGAAGCGGTAAATGAGAAAAATTTGATGGAATGGATAAATGAGTACGACCCTCAAGCAAATAAAAAACAGGAGTTCATGAATGAGCTTCAACAAGAATTTTCGGGATCGCTAGAAAAAAATATCGACGGAAGTATCACGCCAGTTACAGGAGCCCAAAAATTGCTTGTTTTGTTAATTGGATTTACAGATGTTGATATCGCCTATAACGACAACGATTGGAGCAACAAATTCTTTTCTGCAAATCAAAAGTCGGTAAAGAATTACTATAATGAAGTGAGTAATGGAAAAGCACAGATCACCCCAGCATCCGAAATATATGGTACGCACAATGATGGAGTTGTGAAAGTAAGATTAGATTACGCTCATCCGGATACATCGGGAAAAGACATTAGGACGGTTATAACAGATGCACTGGATAAAGCGGATCCTGTGGTGAACTTTGCTAGTTTTGATACAAATAATGATCAAGTCATCGACTCTAAAGATAGCTTCTACATTGTAACTGTTCTTGCTGGTAATGAAGAGGCTAGTGGTGGTGCAGTGCCAAATATTTGGGCACATCAGTGGTATGCTCCCAACACAAATCATGATGGTGTTACAGTATCAGGGATGTATACGACGCAGGGTGAAAAACAATTTGGTCATATGGCAACGATGGGTATCACTGCCCATGAATTGGGTCATTCCTTGGGCCTTCCGGATCTCTATGGTGCCAATAATCATGTAAGTGGTCTAAGTATAATGGCAAATGGAACCTGGAATAATCTCCAAGGGGAGGAACCTGGAACGACACCCACTCATATGGATGCCTGGTCAAAAGCAAAATTAGGATTTGTAACACCAACTGTAGTAAATGCCACTAACAATTTTACGTTACAAGCCATCCCGAATAATTATAATGTTTTAAAGGTTCCTTTAAAGGATAATACGTATTTTTTAGTTGAGAATCGTGAGAAAGTTGGATATGATGCTAGCTTGCAAACAGTTTCTGGAGGCATCGCGGTTTGGCACGTTGATGAATCCATGAGTAATAGCACGAATGACCCGCATCCTTTCATTGACATAGAGCAATCCGTGAGTGAATACCAAGACCCATTCTATTACACGAATAATAACCATGCTGCTACTTTTAGTCCAGACACCAATCCGAACAGCAATACCTACACGGGAGAAAAATCGGGAGTAACCATTACGACGACAAGCACAAGTAATGCTGCCATGAATGTGGCAGTCACTACAGGAGAAGCCAGTTTGATTCCGAAAACGAATTGGACGCTAAAATATGTAGACAGCGATGAATTGTACAATGAAGCCCCGAAAGCCTTTGATGGAAACAACAGCACGTTTTGGCACACGAAATGGAGCCCCGTAGCTCCAATGCCGCACGAGATTCAAATTGACTTGGGTGCAACGTATAGTATTTCCAAATTTAGTTACCTGCCCAGACAAGATGGTCAAGTTAACGGAACGATCAAGAACTATGAGTTCTACGTCAGCAGTGATGGAGTGAATTGGGGAACAGCTGTAGCTACAGGTACCTTTGCAAATGATACTACGTTGAAAGAAACCAGCTTTGCAGCCAAGACAGGTCGCTATATTAAACTGCGTGCCTTAAGTGAGGTAAACAATAACCCATGGACAAGTGCGGCTGAACTCAATGTATTTGGGCAATAATGTATGGTAAAGGGTAGCTATTGCAATCATTGATACGCTACTCGAAAAGGTTATCATCTGCTGAGAGCTTCGCTCGGCATTTGATAACCTTTTTATTCCGCTAGAAACTGTTTTCTAACTTCATGCTTCCTTCCTAAATTTCGCAACCCCATTAAAAATCCAGCTTGCACCATCTCCCGCAGAGTGCTGAAGCAATTGCTCAGACCCATGCATTTCTGCATACTGCTGTTCCTCCGCGGTAATTGGGATCATCCATAATAGATTCACAGGATCACCCGCCATGAGCGGAAGTGGAATGCGCGGGGCATCCTCAGGTTTTGCGAGCAGCATAGAGGAGAAGCGGCTATTGATCTGACTGATTTCCTGGCACGGAATGGTGTGACCCTGTGCGAGGAAGGTCATATACGACCACGGTAGAGAGGTTTGGCCGCTGACGTAGGCCAGCAAATGCTGTTCGTTTTGGGCGAGCCATTTGGTTTCGCAGGCAAAGGCCAGTTCGAATCGGCGTAATTGCTCTGGCTCTTCTGTAAACTGCTCGACTTTTGGCTGACGTAAAATGGATACGCCGAGGGTTATCGCAAAGGTAACGTCCCCTTTTTCGATGGTCACCAATGCTTTCGGGGGCCAGTGTCCGCCATCAATGCCGTAATACTGTTTAACTGGGCCGAGAGTCGAGGTAATCGCGTCCATGAACTGCTGCTGGATGTCAGGCCAAGGGTTGCCGTCCCAGCTCGCCCAAAAATGCTGGGCAGCCTCGATGCGAGCATACATGGCGTTCGTTTCTGGTGTTCCTAGCGGAAAGCATAAATCAGATTCTCCGGTGCAATCTCGCGCATACGAAGGATAGTGCGAGCCGTCCGGGGAAGGACCAGCCCAGCCGGGAATTACACACAGCACCTCATCCTCATACAAAAGTGCCGCTGCATCGCCTTCCTCCAGCCAAACGATTGAGAGCTGCTCCGGGTCCAGCCTCTCTGCTCCATCCGGATGAGCGCAGCAATCGCGTGGAAGCATGGGAGCTTGACCATCCTCCATGGCAGCGAAATCAATCGAGTCCGGTGCAGGTCCGTAATTTCTTACCCAACAAGAGCGAATGCTGGCATGCTCCTCACCGGGATAATCCCACAAATAAAAAAAGACGCCGTTCTCATCCTCTTCTACAAAAGCTTGAATCGGACAAATGGGGGAAAACTCCTCTACTAGGATGTTTTTCAAAGGTTTCACCTTCAATCGTCGTGATAGATTTGCCGATAACTAAAAAGATTTGTGCTTGATTAAACAGGGTTAGGATACCATAATTGACTATTGATTACAAAATTCAGCACTTTAGAAATGTTTGCCCAGCAAAGGAGGTTGCCAGATGAATCAATGCACCATCTATGTCTCCATCCAACAATGCGAGAAAGTTGTCGCTGCCATTGTCGAGGCTTTTCGTGATCAATTGGTAGAGGTATCCGCAGACGAGCGGGCCGTGACCGTGACCGATAAAAAATGGTTTAGCAAGAGCAAGATTACTTTCAATCTTATGCGCGAGGACGATGACCAAGAAGAGTTTCTCCAGATGAAAAAAGGGATGTACGGCTACTTCGCACAGATTGAAACGACCCACGAGAAGGTCCAGCAAAAGCTGTTGTACCAAATTACAGCGCTCAATGTGGCGGTAGGAATCGTGGCGAGTAAGGAGATCGATCAGAAGACATTTGCGTCCATTATGGAGATCGCCGAAGAAGTACACGGGATCGTCTTTCTCCCTACTGGAGACATGCTCGATAAACAAGGAAGGCTGATTCTCAATACGGCAGGAGAATCCGAAGTGGACGATTTTCTAGTGACGGTCAGTGTAGACCTGATCGATGGACATATTCAGCCCTCCGAGTCAGGCGAAGCGCGCAAGGAGCGGAGCATCAAGCTATTGCAGGAGCAAGATATCCCGTACATCCCGCATCTTCCTGTCATCGTAGGGGATGAGGATGCTGTCATCAGGAGTAAGGATGAGATGGTTCAGCGAGCGATTGCCCTGTGTCTGATTGCGGTATATGCCGGAGGGATTGCCGAAAACGGACAAATCAAGGAAGAGCGGGAGTTTATCGAGGGAATTATTGAGCAGTTTGGCGCTACTGAATTTTTTACGGAAAAAGAGAGAGACTTCTTGAATGATCCACAGCCAGACCGAACCGATATGATTCAGATGGTTTGGATGTACGAATGCTACTGGGTACTGCTGTGGGCACTCGGCTATGTGGAAGAGCTCCATTTCCCAGATGAGATTTGTGATGTGAACTCCGCGATTGACGCCCTCAGAAGCGCAGGTGACTATGATACTTTCTATAGCAATGCGGTCGTGAGAAGCAAACAAGAGATTCTAGACCAAGCAGATTTAATCTACCGCTATGACTGGGCGTGTGTGGATGCGCGCATCAACAATCGTGTGGTTGCGGGTGGTTTGAATGACGAAGTAGTTGTGGAAAGACACCGAGCATTGAATTGGCTGGTTCGTTACATGGAGGATGACTGGGATCATGTCTCGACGGATACATAGGCTGTATTCGCGAAAAAGTGGGACACCTAGTGTAATCTTCCTAGCAGGAATGGGCGATAGCGGGGAGACATGGAAGATCGTTCAAGACCGCATCTCGCAGGAAGCGTCTACCTTATCCTATGATCGGGCGGGGATTGGCAGGAGTCCAGCGGCCGCGGTCGTCCCAAGGACTTGCCGGGATCTGGTTGAGGAGCTGTATGACTTGCTGCAAGAGATAAAGGTGGAGACGCCTTGTATTTTGATCGGACATTCTTTTGGCGGTTTGGTTGCTAGATTGTTTGCGAACCTGTATCCGCAGCTTGTTTCGGGGCTGGTTTTGGTGGACGCTGTTCCCGAATATAAGGAGCTCGCCTATGAAAAGGTTTTACCTGACAACCTGATCGCAGCCAATCGAGAATATTACGAGAATCCGATGCGAAACAGCGAGAAGATCGATAAAATAGGGAGCTATCAAGAGATTGTTGACTCTTTTCGGCAAAGCGACATACCTGTCACGATTATTACGAGAGGCTTGCCGGACGTGTGGGACGAGGAATGGCCGAACGAGGAAATCTTAGCAATCGATCAACGTCTGCAGGCCGATTTCAAGCGGCTTTCAACCTCAAGCAAGCAAAGAATAGCTACTCGCAGCGGGCATTATATTCATCACGATGAACCGGAAATGGTGGTGGAGGAAATTTTGATTATGGTAAGGGGGATGAACAAGTGAGCGATACAAGAACCCAGCTTGTGCTGGATCTGCAAAGATTGGAGCAGGAACAATATCAGCTGCGTCAAGGGGAACAATTGGAGGATTTCGTCTCACGATTGTTGCAATACATTGGGGACCCCGACCCGGAATTGCGGGATAATCTCATCTACCCGGCATTTTATTATTGGATTCTCGACGAGGACAAGCTGACGGAGGCGCAATTGCGCAGCCTTCTGCGAGAACTGACCGACGAAAAGCATTTGTTCTATCAGATCGGCAGCGAGGGTGATCCATCTGTATTTACGAGGACATTCTCTTCGTTGCCGATTGCATTGATTTTGCGCCGTCACAGACAGAAGCCCTTTTTGGAGCTTGCCGATTTCCAGCACGTCAAAAATGCCATGCTCCGCTATTTTCAAGAGGAACAGGATTTGCGTGGCTATTTGTCCGAGGGGGGCTGGGCTCACAGTACCGCTCACGGAGCAGACGTATTCGTAGAGCTAGTGCAGTGCCCAGAGAGTGATGAAGCCGTACAGCGAGACGTTCTTCAAGCGATCCAGGGCGTGCTACATAACGGAAAGCACATTTTCAATGACGAAGAGGACGAACGTCTCGCGAGCATCGTAGATACCATGATAGACAAAGGCTTGCTTCCAGAACAGGAACTTGCTGACTGGATCAATGGTCTAGCAAGCTGTGCAGAACTGCCGAAAAGTCATACTCAGGTTATCGCTAGAGTGAACAGCAAAAACTTTTTGCGTTGCCTGTATCTCAGAAGGGCACGAGATAGCCGGGAAAATGAACTTGCGGCAGCTATGCTTGCTGCCGTAACGAAATGTAACAGGTTTGCGATTAGTTAATGAATGAAGGTTGATACCGTATTAGACGGCATCAACCTTTTCTTTTTTATACGAGGTTTTAAAAGGTAGCGATTGAACCAACAAAGCTGGCAAGAAGAAAAAGCGCAGGGCTCGCAGACCTTGACAACGCCTACCCAGTCGGAACTTCAAAAAGGGGACCACGCTTGTCGAACACTTCTTCTTCGAGAACCTTCCGCCCGTAGGGTGGCTTTGGCTCGACGGTCTCCTTTTTGAAGTGGAGACGGACAGTCAATCTTCCTTGCCGGCGTGTCAGAGTCGAAGAGAACTGCGCTTTTTCTTCTCCTCCACTGATTGACAATCACCAACTAGTACTATATAGTCCTAATTATGAAACGATCCTCAAACCGTGACCATGTCATCGCCACTGCATCTAATTTGTTTTTGCAAAAAGGACTCATGAATACCAGCATGGATGACGTCGTAGCACAGAGCAAAGTCTCCAAGTCCAACATTTACTACCACTTCAAAAGCAAGGAGGAGCTCGTCGTAGCTGTACTCGGCTACAGAATCAACGTCCTGAGAGGAGCACTGGAAGCCATCTTGCAACGGACAGACCTGTCTGTTTCCGCACGGGTAGGGCTGATTTTTACCACCATCGCAGAAGAACTGGAGGGCCGCTCCTGTGTAGGAGGCTGTCCGATCCTTTCCTTGCTGTCGGCACAAATACCAGAGGTCAAAGCGCGAATCAACGAGTTCCTGATCGAATGGCAGAACCTAGCGGAAAAGCTGCTCGTGGAGGGAATCGCCCGTGGAGAATTCAAGGAAAATATCTCGATTCAGCAAACGGCAGTCTTGTTCGTGACCATTATGGAGGGAGCGATGCTCATGGCTGAATCGCAGGGTCATGCACAGGTACTCGTAGGCGCAGGTCAGACACTTCTACACTTGATTCAAGTGTAGGATTTTTTTGAAGTGAATTAGTACTGACTAGTTCTATAAATATAAAGGAGGCAGAAACAATGGCTGTCGTTTTTGTAACAGGCGCGACTGGATTTATCGGCAAGGAGGTAACAAAACAACTGGCACGAACTGGTCATACCGTGCTGGCGCTAGTTCGTTCTCCTGAGAAGTGGGATGAATTGCTGATGCAGATGACACCTACAGAGAGGTCTAATTGCAAGGCCGTGCGGGGTGATTTGCGAAAGGAGGGCTTGGGATTATCAGCGAGCGATTACGAGCAGGTATTGCGCGCAACTACTATCATCCATGCAGGTGCCCCGATGGATATTTCGCTGGATGAAACGGTGGCGAGGGAATTGATTTTACAAGGAGCAAGTCACCTTGCAGCACTAGCGAACGAATTGCATAAACAACAGCGTCTACAAAAGCTGATTCATATCGTTGGCTACATGAGTCCGTTTGACGATGAGAGTGGAAAGCTGGCGACAGATGTTTTTGCGCCAACCGATTTTTATCGAGAGGCAGGGGGCTACGAGAAATACAAGTTTCTGGCAGATCTATACCTCAGACAAGAGGCGTACCAAAAAGGAATGCCGCTGGTCGTGGTAAATCCGTGTACGATCATAGGCCCGCGAAGCACCGGGAACACAGAACAAACAGATGGATTCGGGCTCGTGATCAGCTCCATGCGGCGTGGTAAGATCCCTGTTCTTCCCGGTGGTAAGGAGTGGTGGCTGCCCTTGCTTTCCGTCGACGATTTTGCCCAGGTCATTGTGGGGATTGTAGAGACAAATCACATCGAGCATCAAACGTATTACGCCTTAAATGAGCGGAGTGCCACGCCAGCTTTTTCAGAGCTGATTTCGTTGATGGCTAAAGAATTACGGATGAAGCCACCAACCATTCCTTTCCCGGTATCGGTCTTGAAAAAAATTCTCCATAACGGCGGCAGCCGCTTGCTCGGGGTACCTGCCAATTCGATGGATTTTCTCGTAAAGAAAGACTTCCCGCTCGCTCCCTTTCAGCAAATGAAAGCGAAAAAAAGCATCGATGCATACGACGTAGCGGCGTATCTTCCCAGTGTGATTGCCGATCTCGACTACCGTTTGTCGGTCAAGGATCAGAAAGTACCTCCTTGCTTTCACCGAGAGCAAATCGCAGGCATGGCCGCGTACAAGAAAGAAGGCTCGGGTACTCCGTGGCTGCTCGTGCACGGGCTTTTCAGTGAGATGAGCGATTTACTCCCGCTCGCTGAACAGCTGGGTGAACAGGAAGTATGGTTACTGGATTTGCCCGGATTTGGCAGATCGCCCTATCACCATCACGAAAAACCGCTCGAGGGCTTTATCGAGGCAGTGGCCGAGGCATTGCGACAGCTGCCATCTCCGGTTCATCTTGCAGGACATTCATTTGGCGGGTTTTTGGCATGGGAGGCAGCAAAGCGAGTACCGGAAAAAATCGAGAAGCTATACCTTTTGCAGCCACCCCTGCATGCCCCGAAGTATTCTCGGCTGCAGGCGGGATTGGGGAAGAGTCCAGCCCTCCTTCAGCTTTTTTTGCAAAAGCAGTTAACGTCAGCCAAATTGGAAAAAGCAATGCTTGAGCAAGGGGTATTTCAGTCTACGTATGAAATGCCAAAAGGCTATGTAGAAAAGGCAGGGAAGCTCCTGCAATCCCCGCGCATCAGCAAGACGCATACAGACGTGCTGCGCTACTTTATGAACGAATTCCGGCAAATGGCGGTAGCGACACAGCCTCTCCCTTTTCCAGCCCAGATCGTATGGGGAACTCAGGATAAAACGTATCAGCTGACAAAAGGAGCAGAGGATGCATTCAGGAAAGCGAATGTAGAGATTGAAAGGCTCTCCGTTGCTCATCATTTTCCCCTCAGTCATCCACAGCTAACGGCAAACGTATTGCTACAGATGAGGCACGGCAAGGAATGACGACGGAACGATTCTTCAGAAGGGCATGGTAGAAAGGGACCATGCTCTTTTTGAATGGGGCGAGAAAAAACAAGTTGAACTTTCTGTGAATTTGGAATAGACTATTTTTAACTAATAACGACACTATAACGACAAGTGACGTTAGTGGAGAAAGAGGGAGGAGAGCAAAGTGCAGGAGCGCAACAAGAAGAAGCTAGTTCATACCGTTTCTCACATCTGGGTGAAGACCTCATGAAGCAGTATATTGTGAAGCGCCTATTGTCGGGCATCATTGTCCTGTTTGGACTCTCCGTTTTTACGTTTTTGCTCATTCATCTCATCCCCGGAGACCCTGTGCGGATCATGCTGGGGCAGCGGGCGACTGTAGAACAAATCGAGTCGCTTCGAGGAGAGCTGGGCTTGAACAAGCCTTTGGTAGTCCAGTATCTCGACTATGCTTCTGGCGTTTTAAAAGGAGATCTCGGCACTTCCCTGAAAACGGGTCGACCTGTCAGCACAGAAATTGCTGATCGCTTTCCAGCGACAGCAAAAATGGCAGTAGCCAGCCTCGTAGTGGCAGTTGTGATCGGTATCGGGCTGGGTGTCCTAGCGGCAAAATACAAGGATACACCCATCGACGGAGCGATTATGACCTTTTCCACCTTTGGGATGTCCATACCCGGCTTTTGGTTAGGTTTACTCGTCATCCTTGTATTCTCCGTCCATTTGGGCTGGTTTCCGATTGCGGGAGGAACGGGGTTAAAAGACATGGTTCTTCCAGCGTTTACTCTGGGGACATTGACGGCGACGGCACTCAGCCGACTCACCCGTGCTGGCATGGTAGAGGTTTTGTCCAATGATTATATTCGAACAGCACGTGCGAAAGGGATGAATGAGCGAGTTGTGCTGCTGCGGCACGCTTTTCGCAATGTGATGATTCCAATTGTGGCTGTCATTGGCTTGGAACTCGCTGGCTTGCTTGGTGGGGCTGTGATTATCGAGCAGGTTTTTGGCTGGCCGGGAGTGGGGACTTTGGCGATTCAAGCAATTAGCTCGCGGGATTTTCCGATGATTCAAGGAACGACGCTGTTTATCGGAGCGGTGTATGTCCTCGTAGTCATTTTGATTGATGTCCTGTACGCGGTTCTCGATCCTCGCATTGATTACGCCGCGAAGGAGGGGGTATAGCATGTTCTGGAGCAGACAATGGTCCATGCCTCGTTTCGAATTATTTGAGAAGATCATGCAGCAAAAGAAAGCGAAATACAGCTTCCTGATGATGCTCTGCATTGTTTTGCTTGGAATCATCGGGCCGTGGATTGCTCCGCATGATCCTACGAAAACGTACTACGAAGCATTTATGCAAGGACCGTCGAAAGACTTTTGGCTAGGGACAGATGCGATTGGCCGCGATATTTTTTCCCGGATGCTGTACGGAACACGAGTGACAATGACCGTAGCTGTGCTGGCGTCTGTCATGACGTTTGTAGCAGGAACGCTGATTGGTGTGACATGCGCTTACCTCGGAGGAATTGTTGACAATGTGATCATGAGAATCATGGACATCATGCTGGCGTTGCCCGGCATTGTGCTGGCTCTAGCCATTGTCGCTGTACTCGGACCGAGTCAGGAAAATGCGATGATCGCGATCGGAATATCATCGATCCCGGCCTTTTCGATTCTGATCCGTGGTGCGGCACTCTCGATCAAGCAATCGGGTTATGTGGAAGCAAGTCGCTCCATCGGCAGCTCGAATTGGTGGATCATTACGCGCCAGTTCATTCCGAACATCTCGAACGTACTGATCGTCTATACGACCATGTTTATAGGTAGTGCCATTTTGGGGACCTCGGCACTGGGCTTTATCGGTTTGGGTGCGCAGCCTCCTACACCAGAGTGGGGAACGATGCTGAATGAAGGGAAAAATTACTTGCGAGAAGCTTGGTGGCTCGCTACTTTTCCCGGTCTTGCAATTACGGCAGTCGTTTTTACGGTGTATTTGCTGGGGGATGCCTTGCGCGATGTCTTTGATCCCAAATCATAGTTGACGAGCTTCCGTTCCGGAAAAAGGAGTGAGTAACGTGACAAACATGTTGGAAGTGACAGGATTGACTACCACGTTTTCAAAAAATGAAAGGGCTTTCAAAGTGGTGGACAATCTTTGTTTGCAGGTCAAAAAAGGTGAATCGGTCGGGATCGTCGGAGAATCAGGATGTGGAAAAAGCGTTGCCTCCCTATCCATGATGCGCTTGCTCAGTAAAAACGGAAGCATTGAAGGCCGTATTCAACTGGACGGAGCCGATCTCTTGCGCTATAGCGAAAAAGAGATGCAGAAGATCAGAGGAAAAGAGATCGCCATGATCTTTCAGGAGCCGATGACTTCGCTGAATCCCGTACTGACTATCGGCAAGCAATTGAGCGAAGGACTGGAAAAGCATGAGGGCATGAACCGAGCCCAATCGAGACAAAGAGTGGTCGAGCTGTTGACGCAGGTAGGCATTTCACGTGCCAATGAAATCTATCACGAGTACCCGCATCGTCTGTCAGGGGGGATGCGGCAGCGCGTGATGATCGCGATGGCGATTGCCTGCCATCCAAAGCTGCTGATAGCGGACGAACCGACGACTGCACTAGACGTAACGATCCAGGCGCAAATATTGGATGTCATGAAAAAAATCCAAAGAGAGCTGGGCATGGCGCTCATCATGATCACGCATGATTTGGGCGTCGTCGCCGAGACATGCGACCGGGTACTCGTGATGTATGCCGGGCAGGTCATTGAAGCCGCTGATGTTCGCACACTGCTGCGCAGCCCCAAGCATCCGTACACCGTGGGCTTGATCAAATCAACGCCACATAACGCCAAAGGTCTGAAGAGATTGCATAGCATCGCGGGAAGTGTGCCGACCCCTGATCATTACCCAAAAGGATGTCGTTTTGCTCCGCGATGCGAGAAGGCGATGCCTATTTGTTTGGAACAAAATCCCCCGTTACTGGATGTGGATCAGCAGTCGGAATGCCGCTGTTGGCTGTATCGAGAGAACAGGGAGAGCACGGCGGTGAATGGATGAAGACGCCTCTTTTGCAAGTGAAGAATCTGAATAAGAAGTTCCTTGTCCGCAAAGGGTGGTTTCAGCCGCCAAGTTACGTGCATGCCGTTCATGGAGTGAACATGACTGTCAACGCAGGTGAAACGTTGGGAATCGTGGGAGAGTCGGGATGTGGCAAGTCAACACTGGGCAGATGCATTTTGCGCTTGATCGAGCCGACAGACGGCGAGATCGTGTTCGAAGGTCAAAATATCCGTAGCTTACAGAAGCCAGACATGAAAAAGCTGCGGCGTGATATGCAAATGGTGTTTCAAAATCCATTTGATACCCTCAATCCAAAGCTGACGATCCAACACATTTTGTCAGAGCCATTGATTGCCCATGGTATTCAAAAACGCGAGCGAACAGCCATGATCGAGGAGACGCTGGAGATCGTCGGTTTGAACAAAAGTCATTTGTCGCGATACGCCCATGAGTTTTCCGGAGGACAAAGGCAAAGAATCGGGATCGCTCGCGCCTTGATGCTCAGGCCAAAGCTCATCATCGCTGACGAGCCTGTGTCTGCTCTGGATGTATCGATCCAATCACAAATTCTCAATTTGCTTCAGGATTTGCAGGAGCAGTTTTCGCTCACGTATCTTTTTATCTCGCATGATTTGAGTGTCGTCGAGCATATCGCCGATCGGGTAGCGGTGATGTACTTGGGAGAAGTAATTGAGCTGGCGAAAAAAGAAGAGCTGTTTCAACGTCCGATGCATCCCTACACACAGTCGCTTCTCTCCGCCATTCCTATCACAGATCCTGACGAGAAAAAAGAACGGATCATGTTAACAGGGGATCTTCCGTCTCCATCCAATCCGCCGAAGGGCTGCAAGTTTCATCCGCGTTGTTGGGCATGCATGGACGTGTGCAAAACAGAAGCCCCTCTATTAACAGAAGCAGACGGCAGACTGGTTGCGTGTCATCTCTATGAAAAATAAGGGAACAGGAGTGATAGATAGATGTTGGACCCACGTCTTACGAAGCTGGCGAATGTGCTGGTAAATTACTCGACGAATGTACAGCCGGGAGATAACGTGCTGATCGATGCGATGGAGGTGGACGCCGCTCTGATAAAGGAGCTTGTCAAAGCAGTTTCGCGAGCAGGCGGGCATTCCTTTGTGAATCTGCGTGAATCCTCGATTAGTCGTCAGTTATTGCTAGCGGGAACAGAGGAGCAATTCCGTCTAGAGGCAGAGATGGACAAAGAACGAATGGAAAAAATGCAAGCGTGCATCATCATCGAGGGTGGGCTGAACATCAACGAAATGTCTGATGTCCCGGATGAGCAGATGAAGCTGGCTACGTCCTTTTCCAAAGAAGTAAGTATCGTGCGTCTCAAAAAGAAATGGGTCTATCTCCGTTATCCGACGCCTTCCATGGCGCAGCTGGCGAATAAGAGTACAGAAGCATTCGAACAATTTTATTTCGATGTCTGCACGATGGATTACGCCAAAATGGCAAAAGCCATGCAGCCGCTCAAGGAACTGATGGAGCGAACTGACCGCGTGAAAATCACGGGACCTGGCACAGAGCTGACCTTCTCCATCAAAGGCATTCCAGCGATCCCGTGTCCGGGGCAATATAACATACCAGACGGTGAAGTGTTTACGGCACCTATTCGCGATTCGGTGAACGGTGTCCTGTCGTTTAACACCCCTTCGCCTTATCAAGGCTTTACCTTTGAAAAGGTACGGTTGGAGTTCGTGGACGGGAAGATCGTTCATGCCACAGCCAATGACACGGAGCGCTTGAACAAAATTCTGGATACGGATGAAGGTGCCCGGTACATTGGGGAGTTTGCTTTGGGGGTCAACCCGTTCATCCGGGAGCCTATGCAGGATATTTTATTCGATGAAAAAATCGACGGCAGCTTCCACTTTACCCCGGGACGATGCTATGACGAGGCATCCAATGGCAACAAGTCAAACATCCATTGGGACATGGTCATGATTCAACGCCCGGAGTACGGTGGCGGTGAGATTTGGTTCGATGACCACTTGATTCGCAGAGACGGACGCTTTCTTTTACCAGAGCTTGAACCACTTAACCCGGAAAACCTGAAATAACAGGGGGAGCATGAGGCATGACACATGGAATCGACGGGCATTTTGACCTTTTGCTGGATGTTGCCATTCAGCGCGAGCATGGCAGACGAAAAGTGATTGAAACGGATTATTTGCCTGATTTCGTCGCGGGTGGGGTGCATACAGTTGTCGCAGCGATTTATATCGACAACAAATTCCTGCCGGAGATGGGCTTGAGAAAAGCACTGCAACAAATCAGCGCATTGCACGCAGAGGCAGATGAATCGCCTGATAAAATCATGGTTTGCAAAAGCGTGAGCGACATCGAGACCGCGAAGCGACAGGGGAAAATTGGTTTTGTGCTCTCTCTGGAAGGCGCGGAACCGTTATATAATGATCTGAGTATGCTCCGTGTTTTTTACGAGCTGGGCGTACGCCTTTTGGGTCTCGTGTGGAGTAGGAGAAACTTCGTTGGAGATGGCAGTCATTTTAGTCCGGTACGGGAAGGGCGCAAGGGAGGGCTCACGGAGTTCGGCATCCGCGTCGTCGAAGAGGCAGAAGCAATGGGCATCATCATTGATGTCAGCCATCTGAATGACGAAGGCTTCTGGGATCTGATCGAGGTAGCGCGTAAACCCATCATCGCTTCTCATTCCAACTGTCGGACATTAGCGAGCTCCATGCGCAATCTGACAGATGAGCAAATCAGAGCGATCGCATTCACCAACGGCGTAATCGGCATCAATGGCGTCAATCTATTCGTAGCGGACACAGACGACCAGGCTGATATCGAGCACATGATCAACCACGTCGATCACATCGTGAAGCTGGTTGGGGTTGAACACGTCGGACTTGGTCTGGACATTATCGAGCCATTTATGAAATACGATTCTCCCAATATGTTTATCCAAGCAGGACGCAAAGATTTTGATGTCGTAAAAGGACATACGAAGGTTCCAGAGCTTGTGCGTGCCCTTGCCAAAAGAGGGTACAAGGATGAAGCGATTGAGCGTATTTTGGGCAAAAACTTCATCCGCGTGTTTAAGGACGTCTGGAAATCAAAGAGAGATGAGGAGGTGGGGCATTGACCATTACGATAGCGGTAATCTCTTCGGAAGAATTTTTGCCAAGGATCTTGAAGCATACCCAATCCATTGATTACATTCAACTGACCTCGTATACATACCAGAACCCCAAAGAGAGCGCTGCGTTGGTTGATCAAATCCATGACTGCGACGTGCTGATTTTTGCCGGCCCACTTCCTTATTTTTTTGCCAAGGAAAAGGTAGAGCAAAAGAAGCTGCCTGCCGTGTACATCCCGATCGATGAATATACGATTTCCCTTTCTTTGTTTCATACCTTGCTGAACGTACCAGGAGGACTGGACCGCATCTCGATAGATTTGCCAAAGGCGGAGTATATTGAGAAGGTCGCTGATGAATTGGGCATTATTTCTACGCCTTGGTATGTAAAAGACTACAGTGAGATTATTGAAGAAGGCGGGACGAGATTTGACGTAGAGGAGATTATTTTGTTCCACAAGGAGCTTTGGGAACAGAAACAGAGCCATTTTGCTTTGACTGGCGTTGATTACGTATATCGCCAATTGCGTGAGATGAACATCCCTTCCGCATCGCTGGTTAGTCCCGACAAAAATATTCGTGATGCCGTCAATCAAGCGATTGCTTATGGTCAATTGAAAATTAGCAAAAACTCACAGATTGCTGTGGGAATTGCAGCGATCCAGCAAAATGATGGTCCGCCAGTAGAAACACAATGGCAGGATGCGACGATTATTTTGCTGCAAGAGTTGCTGGAGCTCGTCAAAGAGACGGACGCTTCCATTCAAAAGCTGGGAATGGATCAATTCATCATCTATGGCACGAGAGGCAGTATCGAGCAAATGATTGAATATGGGAAGATCATGCAAGTATTGGGCAATGTCGATCTGCTGGCCAAAGTGACGGTTGCCATCGGGTTTGGTTTTGGTCTAACTGCGAAAGAGGCCGAAGCCAACGCACGCATAGCGATTTATCATGCCCAGAAAACAAAGGAAAGCAGTGCGTACTTGGTAACAGATGAAAAAGAAGTGATTGGACCGTTGAACACCGAATCGAAGACGTTCCAATTAAAAAGCGAGAACAAGGAAGTGCTGGAGATAGCGGAGAAGACTGGCGCAAGTGTCGCTACTATCACGAAAATCATGCAGTATGTCAAACTTCACCGCGATAACCGCTTCACCGCTTCCGATTTAGCCGATTACCTCCAGATCAGTCGCCGCAGCTCGGAAAGAGCCTTGAAAAAGCTGATCGAGCATCAGGTCGTAGAGATCGTCGGAGAAGAACAGCCGTATCAGCAAGGACGCCCGCGAGCTGTGTATCGCCTTAATCATCCATGATTCTCCTCAAGTAACATCAACCTGTCCCGGTTTTCCGTTTGCGAAGGCAATCCGGGACCCCCACATCTCTCATCTAAGAAGCAATCCGATCTAATTAGCGACTATATACCGACAAAGTAGGCTTCGAATGGAAAAGACTCGAAAAATGGAGGTCGCGACATGCTATCAGAGCGGTTAAAGAGCCAAATTCGCAGCGTTTTACTCATATGTGTACTCGTCTTTTCCATCGTTGGCTGTAGCTCTGCTCCCACTCCGGCTACAGACGGGAAGCAAGCAAATCAACCAGCAAAAAACTCCCAGCCCAAAAAGGGTGGGACGATCACCATGGGCTACCAGATGGAGCCGGATACGCTGGACCCGCAAAAGACGTCGTTGCCAGCGGGAAATTTTGTTGGGGGCTTGTTGGGAGGAGCTCTGCTGATCCTCGATCCCTTTACGTTTGAGTTGAAGCCGCATCTGGCTGAATCGTACACGATCTCGGAAGACGGCAAGACCATGACGTTCAAGATACGTTCTGGCGTAAAGTTCCATGATGGAACACCGCTCACTGCGGAAGTTTTTAAGCAAAGCTATGAACGTGCACTCGATCCAAAAACAGCCTCACCGGTTACGGGACCGGACGTATCCTCGATCAAATCCATTTCAGCTCCTGATGATTCCACATTGATCTTTCATTTGGATGAGCCCTCCCCTTCGTTACTTTCTAACTTAACATATAGCGGCTACCAGCAACCTATTTCCATAGAGGCACGAAACAAATACGGAAATGAGCTGGGACGCAATCCTGTGGGGGTAGGTCCGTGGAAATTCGAGAGCTGGAAAACAGGCGAATCAATCACACTGGTACGAAACGACGAGTATAAATGGGCAGCTCCTTTTGCTCTGAATCAAGGACCTGTAAGACCTGACAAGTTCGTTCTGAAATTTATTCAAGACAACCAAACCATGATGGCTGCTCTCGACAGTGGGACGATTGATATTGCCACTGTACCCCCGAAAGACGCGAAGAAATACAAGGATCACAAAGATTTTACGGTGCTGGAAGGAATGCAGCCTGCAGAGTACTTCATTGGGATGAATTTGGAAAATGAAATCTTGCAGGATGTCCGCGTGAGAAAAGCACTGAACCTGGCGATCAACAAAGACGCATTGATCATGGCGGATTTGCAAGGAGAGGGGGCGCCTGTCTACGGACCGATCCCACCAACGATGATCGGATACGATGCGGCAGTAGAGCAGTACGGCTACAAGTACAATGCTGAACAAGCCAGACAAATGCTGGATGAAGCAGGATGGAAGCCAAACGCGCAAGGGATAAGGGAAAAGGATGGAAAAACGCTCAGCCTGACGATGCTCACCGAAGATACAAATCCAGGACATCAGTTGGTGCAAAGCATGTTCAAAGAGATTGGTGTCGAAGTGCATATCCAAAAGTATGAATCAGCGACAGCTCTTGAACAGGCACTGAAGGGCGAGTTCGATTTGTTCTCAACGAGTCATGGCAGTGTCGATCCAGATATTTTGCACTTGTTACTGCATTCGAGTCAGATCGGGGGCTTGAATTTCTTTCGCCTCAGTGATCAACAGCTCGATAGCCTGCTAAATAAAGGACGAACGACAACAGATCAAGTACTGCGACAGCAGGTTTTTGCAGACATTCAAAAAAGAATCGTGGAACAGGCCTATTGGATTCCGCTCTATTCCGCAAAAACATTCGTGGTCGTCAGTAACCGGATTCAAGGGGTCAAACCAAATCCATTAGCCTCCTTAATTATTCAGGACATGTGGGTGAACGAGTAGGGCATGGTATGACAACATTCGAAAGAGGTGGAAAAAATGAGACAGCAAGGCTGGTTAGTAGAATGGGAAGAACTGGTTGACAAAGAAATGAAGGAAGGCAGAGTTCCGGGCTTCGTCATGGGGGTGAATTTGAATGGGCAGAGCCTGTTTCGCAAAAGCTTTGGCTATCGTGATCGTGAAAAGGAACTCGAAATCACGCCTGATACCGTGATGGGATTGGCCTCCGTTACGAAGTCCTTTACATGCATGGCGATCATGCAGCTACAGGAAGCGAAGAAGCTCTCTGTTCATGATCCGGTGATCAAGTACCTCCCTGAGTTCCGTACCCCGGATCGTCAAAAAACGGAGCAGATGACAATCCACCATTTTATGACGCACACGACGGGCATGCCGCCTCTGCCCATTGATAACCTGGCGATTCGCAACTCCATGCTCGATGACATGCCTGACGAAGATAACCCTATACACCGGTACTTGAAAAAGGAGTACCAGAAACCGATCTACACATTCGAAGAGCTGATGGATGCTCTTGCTCTGGCAGATTATGAACTGGTGGGCTCTCCAGGACAATTGTTCAGCTATTCAAATGATTGCTATTCTCTCCTGGGAGCGGTCATAGCCAGAGTGAGTGGGAAATCGTATGACGTTTATGTCAAAGAGCATATTTTGGAACCAGCAGACATGAAGAGCAGCACCTTTCTTCTGAGCGATCTGCCACACCTACCGGATGTAACGACCATCTATCATTTTAAAGAGAGTAATGGCGTATCTGAGATTTACCCTGATCCAAATTGGGAGGATGGGCTACTGGTAGCGGCATCGGGGCATTTGAATTCAACAGTGCATGACATGTTGAACTACGCTGAAATATTCCGTACGGGCGGATGTGTGGGCAAAGAACGGATTTTATCTGAGGAGAGCGTCAAACAAATGATCTATCCGCATGTCCAGAACAGCTACAGCAGGTACTACGGGTATGGCTTATCTATTCAACCCGACTACTATGGGGGGACCTTGATCAAGCACGGTGGAGCGATCAAAGGTGTCGCCGCCCATTTAGCGATTGTTCCAGAGCGGGGAATTACATCCATGGCTTTGGCCAATTTGATCGGAAGCCCCGTCGAAAAAGCCACATTGACAGCACTCCATGCCGTAGAAGGGCGTCCATTGAATACGCCACAGTACCAATTCGAGACATACAGCGTCCCTCTTCCCCAATTAGAAGAGTATGTCGGTCGATACGTCAGTGGGGAAGGCGTGGATATCATCGTATATCTGGTAGAGGATGTCCTGATGATGATAGATAAAACGTCGGATGTGTTTGGTGGAGGAAAACAACTGAACTGTCTATTGCGACCAATTGGGGAGCATCAATTTATCACCGATAGAGAGGGAAGCGAGCTGACAGTTGGCTTTGTAAAAGGCGAAGATGGCACTGTTAAAGCCATGTCTCTTTATTATCGAATCATTCCACGAGTAGCTGCTGCGGAGGGGAGTCGAGTATGAAAATAACGTCAGTATGTGTCCATGCCATAAGGTTGCCGCTAATACGCCCATTTATCATCGCGTACGCCTCCTATGAGGATATGCCGTCCATTATTGTAAAAGTGGAGACAGACAATGGCCTGGTCGGGCTAGGAGAAGCGGTACCGGATCAAAATGTCACCGGAGAGACATGGGAGTCTACCTATACAATGCTCGTTCATAACTTGGCGCCTGTTGTGATCGGTGAGAATCCGTTTGATATCGAGAGAATCCACGAGAAGATGAACCAGGCTGTTTGGGGAGTACCAGCAGCAAAAGCCGCCATCGATATCGCTTGCTATGATCTGATGGGCAAGGCAGCTGGTCAACCCGTATACCATTTCCTGGGTGGTAAATATCACACGACTCTTTCCTTCCCGTATGTGTTAAGCATTTTAGAGCCAGAGGTCATGGCAGCTGAAGCCAGGCAAGCAGTGGCAGCCGGGTATGACTCGATCAAAATAAAAGTGGGAGCTGATCTTCAGACAGATATCCAGCGAATTCGGGCTGTTCGGCAGGCAGTTGGTCCTGACGTAGGGTTGCGGGTGGACGCCAACCAAGGTTGGGAGAACCGTGCGAACTCCTTGCTTGTTATGAAACAGATCGAGGATTGTCACATTGATTGGATGGAGCAGCCTGTCTTGGCAGATGATCTTGAGGCTCTGGCTGATATTCGCAAGCAAACGACTACTCCAATTATGGTAGACGAGGGATTGCACGGGACAAAGGAAATGCGGGAAGTCATCGCGAAGAAAGCTGCAGATAAAGTAAACATCAAACTCATGAAAAGTGGAGGGATTTATCCTGCTCTCAAATTGGTGAATCAGGCGGAAATGGCCGGGATGGAGTGTCAGATCGGTTCGATGCTGGAGTCCTCGATTGGCAGTGCAGCTGGTGCACATTTGTCACTGGCGAAGAAAAACATCATTTCCAATGAGTTGGCAGGACCTACGTTCATTTCGCGGGATGTGGCCGAGCTTACGATTCACGGAAGTCAGATTGTCGTGACAGATCAGCCAGGCTTAGGTGTAGAGCTAGACGAAGCGGTGCTTGCCGATATAACGGTTAAGTCAGAGCAGGTCATCGGAGCGAAGCGGCAACCCGTATAGGGAGAGGACTGAATGCAAAATACGCGCATAGAAATCGTCGAGTCATTGACAGAGAGCCAGCTTCAGATGATCAAGGCAATGGAGCAGGAGGCTTTTGGCCCACATGGAGCGATTGATGAATGGGTGCTCGTACCACTCGCGAGACATGGCTGTGTTGCACTTTTCATGGAAGCAGAGGAGGCATATCCTGTCGGGGTATGCCAGCTCTTGAGGGATTTTCGTCAGCCGGACAAGTGCTACATGTATGGGTATTACATCCGGGCAGATCGGAAAGGGATGGGGTATGGGTTCTCTTTCTTGAACCAATTGCTGGAGCAGCTGCGTGAGGATGGGTTCCGTCAGATTTGTCTAACTGTAAGCCCTGATAATACTGGAGCAGTCGGACTCTATCAAAAAGCAGGCTTTGCGGTTATCGAGACACGGATTGCGGAATATGGTAGTGGAAACGATCGCTATTATATGGTGAAAACGTTATAGAAGGGGAGTCTCTACAAGCATTTGCGTAGACATTTTCCACAATTGTTTATTGGAGATTCATTGGCCCTGTACTCGTTGTAACCCGACCCAAATTAGGCACCGGACATGTTCCGGTGTTTTTTTGTGCACTTGACAATCAAGGGACGATGAATCATTATGTTTATTAAATAATAAACAAAAACAAATTTTGTCTAGTTAAATCCATTCATGAAAAACTGGGGGAGAAATGATGAATCGAGAAGAACTGAAACAACTGTATAAAGAATCGGAAACGCAGGCAGGGGTGTATCAGATCAAAAACACGCAAAACCAAAAAGTCTGGATCAGCGTCACCCGCAACCTCAAGACGATGAACGGAAAGCTGTTCACTCTCAAAATGGGTTCGCATATAAACAAACAGCTTCAACAGGAATGGAATGAATACGGAGAAGAGGCATTCGTCTTTGAAGTGTTGGAGGTTTTGAAAAAGAAGGAAGACGGATACTTTGATGAAAAGGATGCCCTGAAGAAACTGGAACAAAAATGGCTTGACCAGATCCAGCCGTACGGAGAACGCGGATACCACCAGGAAAAAAAGAAAGAGCAATAATCAAACGAAAAGAGGGAACGGAAATGAAAATACCGACGAACTTGAACCATAAGCCTGTTGTCATGTCGGATAACTATGAGCGTGTTGATGGTCGATTCGCCAGGAACACAGATGCGAAAGCACTTTCTCTGGGAGTGTCGGAGGGCAGCTCCAGAAGAAAGGTCGATCTATCTGCCAAAGTATGGAGATACACGGGAGAAGAATGGTCGAAACAATCAGAGGAACTGCCTCTCCATCGCGTTCTTGATATGTCCATACTGATTTGTCGGTCTTTGGCCCACTTTCGCGACGCATACAGATATGAGCATTATTATGACCCACAGGAGCCCGTCATCGACCGGGTTGCCCTGCAAGGGGATGCAATGAACGTGGCGATTTGTACGGACAATGAGCGTCTTCATGAAGATATGAAGCTGTTCAGCCAAGGGCTGAGTAACGACGATGAGATGATCAGCGAACGCCTACGCACATTATCAAAACTATTAAAGGATATGGGGTATTGAAATGTTTTCCAATGTGTATGTTCGGACGATTGTCCTCTCCCGCGTGCTACTGCATTTGGGGATTTGGATCCGGAATTATGCCGTTCTTCTTTTCGTTAGCGAATTGACGAATAACAATTCGGTTTATGTATCACTGATTTCGGTTGCGGAATTCGCCCCGATTTTTCTATTCGGCCTGATTGGCGGAACCTTTGCTGACCGATGGCGACCGAAGCGGACAATGGTTTGGAGCGATCTGCTGTCTGCCGTGTCCGTCGGGGCTGTATTGCTTACACTCATGAATGGGGGATGGGTGGCACTACTCATCGGAACCTTTATTTCCGCCAGCCTGTCTCAATTTTCTCAGCCCTCGGCCATGAAACTTTACAAGCGGCATGTACCGGCTGAACAATTGCAGGGCGCAATGGCTATGTCCCAAACGCTTGTCGCTGTCTTTACGGTTTTAGGTCCGGTCATCGGCACGTTTATTTTCATCCAGTTTGGAATTACAGTCTCTCTGATTTTGACGGCCGTTCTGTTCCTAGGGTCTTCCCTTATCTTAGCGACGCTTCCCCGTGACGCGGAGGAACCGAAGTCTGAGGATGCCGGCGGCTTCATAGAAGAATTGAAGGCCGGACTGCGCTATATCGGGTCCAATCAATCCTTACGAACTCTCTGTTTGACTTTCTTCGCTGTCGGATTGGCGTCAGGTCTGACACAGCCGCTTCAAATCTTTCTTGTCATCGAGAATTTGGGACGGGACAAACAATTTTTGCAGTGGTTGGTTATGGCCAATGGAGCAGCCATGTTGGCAGGAGGGGCTCTTATCATCGGGATAGCCAAAAAGGTAAGGCCACAGATGTTGCTTATGGTAGGCTTGCTTGTCTCTGCCGTTTGCACGATGGTAATGGGGGCTACCACATCGATTTGGTTGATGATTGTTCTATTAGTGATCAGCGGTTTCTTTTTCCCTTGTATTCAAAGCGGAATCCAGACGCTGCTTGTGCGGAACACAGAAGGGGCATTTATGGGCCGGGTATCTGGTACGATCACGCCTGTTTTTATGGGGATGATGGTGATTGGCATGTTTATATCCGGCTATTTAAAGGAGACGTTATCCCTCGTTGCGGTATATGTGGTGAGCGGGGTTTTGATTATAATCGGTGCGGCTTTGCTGCTTCCTCTATTTGTTGAGAAAAGGGGCAAAGATCAGAGTGGCCCAGCGCTATGAAGGGAGTAGAAATGTAATGACTGAAAATGAAAACGATCATCTGTCACCCGAAAGACAGCTGACGGATGCAGAAAAAAAGCTCGTTTGGAAAAAGCCATCCACGCATAAGGTCAGTGAAGAAGAACAGCGCATTAGTAAAGAAGTCAAACGCAATTGGCATCGCGGGGAAATGAAAATCGCCAATCTATTGTTAGAAGGTGACGCGGGTTCTGGGAAAACACAATTAGCCAAGGCATTATCCGCTAATTTCGGGCTGCCGTATACAAAAGTGACTTGTTTTGCTGATATGGATAAATCGGATATTATCGGCGCTATTTTGCCAGTCATTTCTTCTGAACGTCTAGAGAAAATGGAGCCTGCCGAGCAAACGCTATGGAAAGCCTTATATGAAAGCGATGGGTTTCAAAGTATATCTGACATTTTGATGGAAGCACTGGGGATTACACAGGAACAGGCTGCCTTAAAAATGAAGCAATTATTGGAGCGTGCAGCAGCGGAAAACAACGATGGCGAAGCGATTGAGTACCGATTTTACCCTTCCGAGATCGTCAGAGCCTATCAAAACGGTTATCTGCTGGAAATTCAAGAACCAAACGTTATTCGTGATGCGGCGGTGTTAATGGCATTAAACTCTGCCTTGGAGCTGGATGGGAGCATCAATCTTCCCACCGAGATTATACGCAGGCACCCGGACTTCATCGCGGTTATCACGACAAACCGCAGTTATGCGGGAACCAGACCGTTAAACGAAGCGCTGCGAGACAGGGTTCAGCATACGGAAAAGATGGACCTGCCGACCAAAGAAATCATGATCGAACGTGTAATGGCCAAAACTGGTTTTCAGGATGGAAAGATGTTGGGTATTTTAGCGGACATGATTGTCGTTTTAGACAGAACAGCGCGGGCCAATGCGATCAAGGGCGTGGCTGGAATGCGTTCCTTTTTCTACTGGGTGGATGCGATTGCCGGAGGAGCCTCCGCAAAAGAATCCCTTTATCATAAAGTCATCTACAAGATCACAACCGATTCGGAAGAAATAAAACTTCTGGAAGAAGCCCTGAAAAATCATGGTTTGCTTGCCAGCTTGGAAGAAGCAGAGATTGAGCAAAAAAAAAACGAAAATCTGACGACGCCGTAGAGATAAGGACATGGGGAGATATTGACGACACTGGTTTTAGCAAAGACAACCAAATAGAAGAAAAGGGAATCGCCTTGAAAAAATCTGCCGATGGGGACGAAAGCTCTTCCCGTGTCTCTGATGATGATTCTACTCATATGGAACGTTCGGGATTGGGTGAAGATGGCTCTCCCAACTATCATCAGGCAAATCCTGAATCCATGTCAGAGGAAGCCAAACAAAAGGAACGTGATTTCCGTAAAAAGCTGAATCGAGAGGCAAGAGAGGTCATTTCCGATTCCATTCATCAAAAAGTAAAGCTCATTGTTCACCGTCCAGACTACGATGAGGAAAACCAACAGGAATATGTTCGTCTTTGTCAGGGACTCATGCCGATCGTGCAAGAGATCGCCAGAAAGACACTTCCGTATCTGGAACATGAGATCTCTTCCGACTTTTCGAGGAATCGTTACTATGGCAGCAAATTTCAAGCAGACAGCGTTGCTTACAAGGATTACAAGTATTTTGCCAAGAAACGTCCGCCAACGGAATCCCCTTCTCTTGTAGTTGGTCTTAGGGTTGATGAGTCTGCATCGATGTCAGCTTACGGGAGATTAGAAGCAGCAAAACGAGCAGTAATCGCGGTATATGAATATTGTCAGCTTTGTCATATTCCCATTTTGATCTACGGCGATACGGCGGATGTTTCCAGATTGGAGCAAATGTCGATCTTTGCCTATGCCGACTTTGATAAAGCGGATGCCAATGATCGCTTCCGGTTAATGAGGATTCATGCCAGAAGCAATAATCGCGATGGCATGGCTCTAAGAATTATGGCGGAACGATTAGCCGCTTCCCCCCAAAAGACAAAACTGCTGATTAGCATAAGTGACGGACAACCGAAAGCAATGGATGACTATACCGGAAGCTATGCGGTTACAGATATGAAACAGACGATACAGGAGTATGAACGAAAAGGGGTTACCTTTCTTGCAGCCGCAATCGGTCAAGACAAAGATGTGATCAGCGAAATCTATGGGAATGAAAGATTTTTGGATATTACCAATTTACAGGAGTTCCCTGCAAAGTTAGTTCGGATGATCGCTCGGTATTTATGATGGAAGCGCGGGCATCTCTCTCTATCTGATTCGCCTAGAGAGGATGCCCGCGCTCTATTATTTTTCAATATAGGCGTATTTAAAGTAGGAACCGCCGAGAGGGAGGATCACAAAGTCCTTCACCTTATCGTTTTTCACATAAGCATTGCCACGGAAGTGCAGCGGTGCCAGCGGCATTTCTTCCATGAGAATTCTTTCAGCGTAAAACAACAGTTGCTTGCGCTTTTTCTCGTCGATCTCATAGTAGCTCTTATCGAGCATATCGCGGTATTCCTTGTGCTCGAAGCGAACGACGTTGTTGCCACCCAAGTCCTTGAACATTTCGAGGAAATTGATCGGGTCGTTAAAATCGGCGCCCCATAGCCAGATGCCAAAGTCGTATTTGCCATTTTGGACATCCTCGTTGAACACTTTCCATTCTGAGGTGCGAATGTCTATGTCGACCCCCAGTGTTTTCTTCCATTCGTCCTGGAGTGCTTGAGCCAACTTCTTGTCCGTTTCTCCGGTGTCGTAGTAGTACGTGACTTTAGGGAATTGAGTCAGCCCAAGCTCTTCCATGCCTTCTGTCAAGAGCTGCTTGGCCTTCGCCACATCCTCTTTAAAGTAGCCGTCCGGATTCAACCCCATGGAAACGGGAACCCAGCCATAAGCGGGCAGAACACCAGTCTGTAGGATGTTATCCACCAATTGCTGTCGGTTGATCGAATACGAAAACGCCTGGCGAATTTTTTTATTGGTAAAAGGGGGTTTCTTTGTATTGAAGATGACGGCTTTGGTACCTGGGTTATCTGCGACGAGCAGCTTGCCCTCTTCCTTGAGCTGACCAACGGCATCCGGCGACAAGCCAAAGGAAGGGTAGCCACCCCAATCCAGATCGCCATTTTCAAACATGGACAGGGCGGTGTTGTTATCCTCGATGATGACAATATGGATCTGATCAAGCTTGACGTTGGCGCTGTCCCAATAAGTAGGGCTTTTGCTGAAGGTGAGCTTGGATTTATGCTCCCACTTATCCATCACAAACGGGCCATTGCCCACAATTGTTTTGGCTTCTGTTGCCCACTGGGGGTTGCTCTCGATGGTCTTTTTATGAAGCGGGTAGTAGGTAGTGAATGAGGTCAATTCGCGGAAGAACGGTGTTGGTGAGCGCAAGGTGAAATCGAGTGTGTAGTCGTCCTTTGCCTTTACCCCGACGTCTTCTGGCTTGCCTTTTCCGGAGTAAAAATCCTCGCCCCCTTTGATATAGAAGAGCTGATACGCGTAGCCGGAAGCGGTTTTGGGGTCGAGATTGCGCTTGATGGCGTACTCAAAATCGTGAGCGGTTACAGGGTCGCCATTGCTCCATTTGGCGTCCTTTCGAATGGTAAAAGTAAAATGAGTGAAGTCAGGAGTATGCGTGTAGCTCTCCGCGATGGCGTTGATCATCTGGCCTTGACGGTCGACAGTGGTCAGTCCCTCGAAGGTGAGGTTGATCATGTCCATCGAGGTCGAATCTGTTGCAATGCCGGCATCCATCGTAGACGGCTCCCCGGTGATGCTCCATTGCAAGACCATTGGCTCTGAGGTAGTAGGCTTTGCTGTCGTTTCCGCTGAGGGGGATTGGAGATTGTCGGCGGGCTTTGAGCTACAGCCGATTGAGAGACTAAATAAGAAAACAGCAGTAGAAATGCCTAGTAGCCACTTGTTCATACAGTCCTCCTGTTTAATTATTTGAAAAATAAGAAAATTATAGTTCCTCAAAAGAATAATGCACAGCAATCAGACAGTCATTCAACATCATGTATAAATATTCATTAAAAATCACGGGTACATGTTGGAATAAATTCATACAATTTGTCCGTTACGTCAGCAACGATTGAACTGAAGGGACAACAAAAGCCACCCGCAAAAGGTGGCTTTGTCATTCGAGAGGAAAGAAAGGATTACTTGTTCATCGGCAAAACACCGTCGCGCGATTTTCTCGTCCAAGGTGTTCCGAGATAAGAAAGCGCCCAGCGATCAAGACCATACCAGCCCGCAACCTTCCAAGCCAAAACGAGCCAAGTAGCAAAAATAAAAAGGAGTGGGTTGGTGCTGACCGTTCCTGCGAACAGAAAGCTGACGTTCATCAAGCCGCCGAAAAACGCTGCGATCCCTGTCAGGCATCCGAGGATCAAGCCGAGTCCGACGAGTACCTCACCATAAGCGACGAAGAAGCCGAATACCTTAGCATTTGGCAATACGACGTTTTCCAGGAACCAGGCGTACCACCCGGTTACGTCCTTTCCTTCGGCTGCTTTTGCCAAGGAGCCTTTTACGAAACCTTGAATCGCTCCGCCAGCCGCATCTCCAGTCCAGCTTTCGGACTGGATTTTTTTCCATCCAGCAGTAATCCATGAATAACCGACATACAATCTGATAATCAACCAGATCGCAGCGGATTTCGTACTGGTGAACAGGAAGTGTGAAACAGGATTTTCAGGAATAATAATTTCGTTTTGACGATTTTGCATGTGGGTGTCCTCCTACATACGTTTTGCACATCTTTGTTCGTGCCGATTTTAACATAACAAGTGGCGGTGTAGTGCGGTTTGGGGCATAAGTTCATACGGTGTTCATTGACACTATAAGCACGGTGTTAATGGTAAATCTTAGTGTATATATTGCCAAAATACAGTAAACTCATGAAAGGATTGACAAGTTAAGATGTGGTAAATTATGTTAAGTTATGTTAAAAAAATAAAACCTCTTGGAGCAGACTTATGAAACGAATGTGGATGTCTTTTCGTACTAAGCTTACCTTGATGATTTCTTTATTTACGATGCTGGTAGCCATTGTGTTGTCTATTATTGACTATGTTCAATTCAAGGCGAATATTATTTCTGACCAAGCAATACAGTACCAGCTGGTAGAGGATCATGTTACGAATGCAGTGAAGAATGTGGATATGGCGTACGGCGTTTTTGAGAAAGACATGGAAACTCGCATGCAACAAACATTGCAAGTGTTAACGAACAACTATCGCCAAAATCCGGCGGTGGGGACGTGGGACTATGCAGCCCTGCGTGAGCAATATGGGATGGATATTTTCATCATTGACCGAAATATCAAGGTCGTTCATTCTAGCGTCAAAACCGATATTGGGCTTGATTTTAGCAAGGCCGGGGCATTTACGGAGCTGTTGAAAAAGCGGATGGATGGCAACGAGTTTTCTGCCGACGGCATGGAGGTTTCCGTCAATACAGGTCAAATTAAAAAGTTCGCTTATCTCCCTACGACTGACCAAAAGTACCTGTTTGAAGTCAGTGTGAATTTGCAGGATAGTGCTCTTTTCCAGACCTTTAATTTCTTGGCTGTGTCACAGGCGATCACGGAGAAATACGACATGGTAAAAGACATTCTGGTCTTTTCGCATGATGGGTACGCTTTGGGGAGAACAGGAAGCGACGGGAAAGCCTTGCGAGTGATCGATAGTCACTTGCCGATTTTTACGGAAGCATACCAATCACAAGAAATCAGAGAGTTTTATGAAAAAACAGAGGAGAAAGATCTCACTTATCGCCTCGTCCCGTACAAGCTAGGCAAAGATCCCAACGATCTCAGCCGATCACGCGTCATCAAGATTGTGTATGACAATACGAAGCTAAACCAGAAGCTGGCGGACAATCTAGAGTCTGTTGTCTGGAAGCTGGTATGTTCGGTGGCAGGAGCGTTGCTTCTATCCTTCCTGCTGAGTCGCTGGATTACCCGCCCGATTGATCGAATGAGGGAGATCATTACGCAGACGGCTCAATTTGATTTGCGGGAAAAAATGGCGGTGAACGAGCAGAGCTCGCAGGATGAGATTGGATTGACGGCACAGTCGATCATTGTCATGCGTGAGCAATTGAGCGAGGTTGTGAGAAAGCTGACAGATGTGTCACACTCGGTCGCTGAAAATGCGCAGAACGTGAAACAATCTACCAACAAAGTAAGCGAGCAGTCCAGCGGAACCGCGGAGGCTACGGGCATCTTGCTCGCCCATATGCAGGAGACGATGGCGGCTACAGAAGAGATGAATGCGACCTTAAACGACATGGAGACCGTCATTCACTCGATTACGAAAAGAACGGAAGTAGCCGCTGCGACCGCGCAGGATGTCAGCTCGCGGGCAACTGATTTGAGGGAACATGCATTGGCTGCGGATAAAATGACGACAGAGCTCTATCTGAATGTGAAGGCGCAAACGGAAATAGCGATCACGGACTCGAAGGCATCGATGGAAAAAATCAACCTGTTGGCAGAGGCGATACTCACGATCTCTGAGCAGACGAATCTGTTGGCATTGAATGCGGCGATAGAAGCTGCACGTGCAGGAGACAGTGGGAGAGGTTTCTCTGTCGTAGCGGATGAGATACGCAGACTGGCTACGCAATCGTCTGAGGTCGTGATCGATATTCAACGCATTATCCAGGTCGCGGGCGAATCCGTAGACAATCTGGCTGCAAACTCGTCAAGCGTATTGGACTTCATTGAAACGCGAGTCATTCCTGACTATGACAGCATGATGGAAACATCGGAGAAGTACAATTTGGATGCGTATCGTTTCCATACGTTGCTAGAAGAATTCAATGCGTCTTTTGAAGAGTTGAATTCCACAATCAGTAGTGTGGTTTCTGTCGTGGAGCAAGTGACGAATTCGATGGAGAAAAGTGCCCACAGTGTAGAGGCGATCACAGAGCAATCTCGCATTATCGCAGATAACAACCAACAGGTCGCTGCTATTTCAGAGCGAAATGTCGGCTTGACGCAGACGATGGAAGAGATCGTGCATCGGTTCAAAATCTAAGAGTGCCCCTTTTCTGGTGAAAGCCGGGAAGGGGGTTTTTGTTGTAATATATTTGCAGGAAGGATCTAGGCGGAAAATAACCACGGAGGTTAGGCATGAAAACCTATATTTACATGGTCAGGCACGGAGAATCACCAAAAACCGAAGGGGACGAAAGAACACGAGGACTGACTGAAAAAGGTAGGTCAGATGCCCGTATCATTACTCAGTTGTTAAAAGACGAGGGGATAGATGCGTTCATTTCAAGTCCGTATCAAAGGGCAGTGGCAACCATAGAAGAACTAGCCCAGTCCGTAGGGAAAGAGATCGTCGTTTTTGAAGAGCTGAGAGAACTCGTTTTTATCGGAGACAATCAAATCATGGCCGATAACGAATTGTATCCATTAGTAAAGAAGATGTTTACTGAGCCAGACTTTTCTTTGCCTGGGGGAGAGTCGATCACCATTTGTCGGAATCGTGTGGTAAGAACGTTTCGAAACATTTTAGAGAAATACAAAGGGCAGAAAGTTGCAATCGGAACGCATGGTGCCGTTATGACATTGATGATGGGGTACTTTGACAGTCAGTACGACTTGGATTTTTTATTGACGACGTCCAAGCCTGATATATACAAAATGGAATTTCAGGATGAGGTACTCGTGGAAACGAAGCGATTGTGGAAGAACGGACTTCCTATAAAAAACGGAGGCTTGCTAGATGGATAGAAAAGAGTATATCAAGAATGCTTTTGAAGCTTACTATGCCCGATATAACCAAGTGACAGAAGAAGGTTTTTGCAGATGGATGCGACCAGACGTCCCTGATGTCATGAAGGTAGCTGATATCGATGAAGAATGGTCCAGATGGAAGCTAGTTCCTTCTACCGTAAGTCAGGAGGATGTAGCTGCACTCGAAGAAGAATTTGGGCTGAATTTTCCGGAGTGGTATAAAGCCTTCATTTCTACTTACTATCATTATTTCGACGTCATTCCTGAACAAGGGATCGATGAGCCATTCGATCGTATTAAGGATATGTACAATCCATTGCTTTGCAAGTTAGGGTACCTTCCTTTTTCATGGGATACAGAGTACGGAAAAATACGATGTATCGATTTGCAAGAAAGCCCGGATGAAGAGAAGTGTGGCATCTATGAAATTGACCATGAAATTTTGTTTGAAATGGATGAAGAAAATACAGAACGCAACGAATTGAAAGAATCACTGATCTTTTTGTATCCGAATTTCAAAACATATTTTGAACACACTTTTTTAGAACGTGCATGAAGCGATGTGTGACACACGCAAGAGGAAAATGTCGAAGAAACTCGAATAGGGATTAGATGGGAAGCTAGACATCTGAGTTCGTAGGAGGATTCCAAGCATGTCATACAACATCTACACTTTCGCACAAAGATCAGATCTAGATGATCAAGCTGATGTACTAATCGAGGCAAGCTGGTCTGCCTTCATGCTCAATGATGAAGTGGCGAATGAATATTACAATCATTTGTATGACTGGTTCTCGCCTTATCAGTTCGTGCTGACGGACGAGGCTGACAAGGTGATGGCTGTAGGAAATGCGATTCCGTTTTATTGGGATGGCACTGTGGAAGGACTCCCAAAAGGCTGGGATGATGTCTTTCTGCAAGGGATTGAAGACTACCGCCAAGAAAAACAGCCAAATGCATTATCGGCACTCTCCATCTCCATCGATCCCCGCTATCGCGGACTCGGTCTGAGCAAGCAGATGGTTACGGCGATGAAGGATATCGCCAAGGAAAATGGCTTGGCGTACTTGGTGGCACCCGTACGTCCATCGCTCAAGCACAAGTACCCGCTCACGCCCATGGACACGTATGTTCAGTGGAAAACGACCGATGACGCTCCGTTTGATCCGTGGGTGCGCACGCATTGGAAACTGGGTGCGACGATCATGCAGGTAGCGCCGGAATCCATGCTGATCAGAGGAAGTCTGACAGATTGGGAAAGCTGGACAGGGATGAAATTTCCCGAGTCTGGATCGTACATCATTCCAGACGCATTAGTTCCCGTACAGGTTGACGTGGAAAAGGACGAAGTGGTATACATCGAGCCGAATATTTGGATGCAGCATTTTTTGTAGAGCGATAGCGAAGTAGCCGTTGTGGAAACCACAGCGGTTTCTTTTTTGCATTTTCTGTCACCTTTTTGCCGTGAGACGGATCATACCTAATAGCAAGCAATCAACGGATGAGGTGAACGGGTTGAACGAAGCAGAAACAATGCCAGTGAGTCTGGAGGTTACACGGGAAGCCAGACTGAAATGGCTGATGCAGCAATACGGGGAGAAGATTTTTCATCTGGTAAGCCTCACGGTAAAAAATCATGCCTTGGCGGACGATATTACCCAAAACGTGTTTATCCAAGCGTATCGACATCTCGATCAGTTCCGCGGGGACGGAGAGATCAAGCATTGGCTCTACAAGATCGCGATGAATGAAAGCAAAAAGCATTTTCGGTCGTGGTCATTCCGCAACATTTTTCCGACGATGGATGATCATTTGGGCGACCTGATGGATCGGCAGGCAAACAATCAGGTAGAGGAAGAGATTTTAAACCGGGTGAAGCGGGAAGAGATCGTCACCTACATTCAATCCCTCGCACCCAAGTACAGGCAGGTTATTCTCCTGCATTATTACGAAGACCTGTCGATTGCGGAAGTGGCGGACATTCTCGCGGTTTCGCAGGAGGTCGTCCGTACGCGTTTGCATCGTGCCAGGAAGCAATTGAAGGAAACCATGTCGAAGGAGGTAAAAGGATGAGCGACGATCGCATGTGGAGGGAATGGAGTCAATCAGCAAAGCAATCCGTTCGTGAAAAATATCCGTTTCATTTGGGGAAATTCGAGCAGGAAGTACTCACAAAAATTCAGCGTGAGAAGCGTCGCCGTCGCTGGCAAGTAACCTCCTGGGCAGCCGGAGTAGTAGTTGCTGCTACCTTTTTCCTCCAGATTGTTCAGCCCTTCGATGGAAGCTTGTGGGGACTGACTGGTGCAGAGCGAGGTCAGGAAGTATTTGAATGGATCACGCCAGATGAAGGCTTTATGCATGCTTTGAAGAACGGTTATCCGATTCTGCCAGAGGTGAAAGTGGAGAAGGACGGTTTTGTTTATCAGATCAGGGATGCTATGGTCGACCACAGACGGATTACGTTTACGCTGTTAATCTCCGGTGAAAAAATGGAGGAGATTGCACGGATTCCGGATGAATCGAAAAGAAGCGATATGCTTTATGGGAGTCTTCGTGTAGATTTGGGGAAGCTGAATGAAGTAGGTCATGCTCCGAAAGATTTTCAATTAATCGATGGTGTGCATTATCTTATCATCAGACCGAATTACCGAATTGACGAGAAAAAAATGCGGGAGTTCATGAATCAGACGAAGCCCGTCTTGCCTGTGCAAATTGTAGATATGCACAAGAATGATGCTGATGAAGTGGTAGCTGAACTGTTGCTGCCCCTGCCAAAGTCCGTCATTGTATCAGAAAAAGTAATTCAACCGGACGCAGAAGTAGATGGTGTGCTAGAAACAGACAGTCTGTTGACGAGTCTGAAAGTAAACCAGATAATAGCTTCTCCGACTATAATGGAAGCGGAGCTAGAAGCTACTTTGCAGGATGGATTCGAGCTGTATCGCTTGGAGAATGTGAAGCTGGTAGATGGGAATGGAAAGGAATATCCGGCAATAGATGACCGAATTAATGAGAATCTGGAACGGGTTCGAGGTGGCGATGCTTCCCGGGTTCAAGGCAGCGACAAGTATACAATACAGTTTTTCCCATCTCTATTCTATGAAGACGTACCGAAAAAACTCGAGCTTCGATTCGACGAGGTATCTGCGAATAAGTCCATTAGCGAAAACATCATGCTGGATCGGAATGCCAAATACCCGCAAAGCATTCCATTTGGCAAAAAGAATAAGCTGAACATCGAAAAGGTGTATTACGACAAAGGCAAGCTTTTCATCGTCATCCCGAATAATAGACCGGAAGAGATTATCTTGCGCGTAGAAGGTCGATACTACCAGGATTTTATTATCGCAGAGAACCTGGAGACCGTTTCACTTACTTTCGAGGTACCCAAACAGGATACGTATCAGCTGGAGATGAGCGGACTTGAGTTTGAGAGATTTCCCCTTAAAGGTGTAATACCTATTACGAAATAAGAAAGCCTTTGCACGAACCAGGAGGTCTGGTATTGTGCAAAGGCTTTTTACTGTTTTTTACACCCAGCCGAGTGCTCTTGCCAACTGGGCAGTCAAGAACGTTACTCCGATCGCAATGGCGAGCGGAATGAGTGCGGATAGTACTGTCCATTTCACACTTTTCGTTTCCTTGTAAATATTGAACAAGGTAGTGCCGCAAGGGTAGTGAAGCAGAGAGAATAGCATCATATTGAGTGCTGTTAACCAAGTCCACCCGTGCTGTAAGAAGACATCCTTGATGTTGTCGAGGCCTTCCACATCAACCATGGCACCGGAGGACATGTACCCCATCAGAAGGATCGGCAGTACGATTTCATTCGCAGGCAAACCGAGAATAAAAGCCATGAGAATGTAGCCATCCAGACCAATGAGTTGCGCAAACGGATCAAAAAAGGCAGCCATATGGGCGAGGATGCTGTCCCCACCGACATAGATATTGCCCAATACCCAAGTGATGATACCGGCAGGGGCGGCCACAATGACGGCTCTTTTCAGCACGCTCCACGATTTATCCTTGCTTGAGATCAGGATCGTTTTCCAAATCTGAGGACGGCGATAAGGGGGCAGCTCCAACGTATAGTGTGTCGGTACTCCGCGCAAGGCTGTTTTGGATAATGTCCAGGAAACTGTAAGAGTGATAGCGATTCCAAAAATAACCATACCCATTACAATGAGAGCAGTAGTCAGAGATTGCCATCCACTTGTCGCGCTGGTCGCCATAAATAAAGAAGACAATAAAATCAGTGTGGGCCAGCGACCATTACACGGAACGAAATTGTTGGTCAGAATCGCCAGCATTCGCTCCCGGGGAGACTCGATAATTCGGGTAGATAGGATGGCTGCTGCGTTACAGCCGAACCCCATCGACATGGTCAATGCCTGTTTTCCGTGTCCGCCAGCATTTTTAAACAGACGATCCATGTTGAACGCTACACGCGGCAGATATCCGAAGTTCTCGAGCAGGGCAAAGACTGGGAAAAAGATAGCCATCGGAGGCAGCATAACGCTGACAACCCATGAGGTACCGCGAAAGAATCCGAGAACCAGAATCCCGTGCAGCCACTCAGGTGCGTGTACAGCTTGAAAGCCAGCAGTCAGATAACCCTCGACAACACCGAACATGTCGGCAAGCATTCCGGATGGAACGTTCGCACCTGCAATTGTGATCCAGAATACTGCGCCTAATATCGCCAGCATGATGGGGTAGCCCCATACTTTGGACGTCACAATTTTATCGAGCTTGTATGCGCGAGACAGCTTTTGCTTGTTTTCGTAGGTCACAGCTTCCTTACAAATGCTCCGACTGGTGCGGTATATGTCACTTACAATCGTGTCCCGAATCTCACTTCCTGCTACTGAGGCGCGGGCCACGGAAAGAAGCGCATCCAGTGGATCGGACGGATTAGTGGCAAATGGTTTGGCCATGGGTCAAGCGCTCCTCTCCGAAAGACTCTGCTGGCTTTTGCATTCGCTCCCGCAAGGTATTCAACAAACTCTCATCGCCATCTAACAACCGCAGAGCGATCCATCTTGTCGGAAAACGACTACCCAAGGTTTTCTCGATGAGCGGTTCCAACTGTGCCAGCTTGGATTCAATCTGATCACTGTAGGTTATCTGTACAGGAGTGGGCACGGTGGTTCCGTTTGCTACCTTCTCCACCTGATCGAGCAAATTCTCGATCCCGATATGATTTCTGGCGGAAATGGCGATACAAGGAACGCCTAATCTTTGCGAGATTTTTTCCAGATCAATACGAATGCCCAGCTTTTTCGCCTCATCGATCAAATTGACGCATACGACGACGCGAGGGGTCATTTCCAACACCTGCAAGGCCAAATTGAGATTCCGTTCCAATGAAGTTGCATCCAGTACCACAATGGTGACATCGGGTTGCTCAAAAATAATGTAATCTCTCGCCACTTCTTCATCCGCCGAGTTGGAATACAAGGAATACGTACCTGGCAAATCGATGATCCGAAAAGTCGTATTTCCCCGAGAGAATTCTCCCTCAGCCATTACGACTGTCTTCCCTGCCCAGTTTCCCGTATGTTGGCGAAGTCCCGTCAATGTGTTGAATAATGTACTCTTACCGGTATTCGGATTTCCTGCCAACGCAATGGTGTATGAACTCATGTTTCGTCACTTCCTACGTACTCCCCGAATATGAGGGAGCTTTCTTCTTTGCGCAGGGCGATGATCGTGTTATTTACCCGAAAGGCAGTGGGATCGCCCAACGGACTTTTTTGCATGACTTCCACGATGTTGCCGGGGACGAAGCCGAGATCCAGCAATCGTCTGCGCAGTATACCCTGAACGTCAATACGATCCA
This sequence comes from Brevibacillus sp. BD137, assembly GCF_041644655.1. NCBI lineage: Bacteria > Bacillati > Bacillota > Bacilli > Caryophanales > Paenibacillaceae > Brevibacillus > Brevibacillus sp. BD137. The sequence continues at coordinate 179,636 of NZ_JAOTNO010000009.1, forward strand.
GACAGATGTGGCTACCAATCAAGGCATCAGACAAAGGAATACTGATGGATGGCATGAGGTTCACTCTCCTTTTTTCATTAAGGACAAACTGTTGGCTTAGGGCAAAAATGAAGGTAAAAAAAAGTACACGTAGTCGATATCTTATGATTTTAGTTTAAGGTAAGATTCTTTCCTAGGCAACAAAGTTTTTGCTTAAGGAAACTTTTTGGTCATAGAAAAACTGCACCGCCAATCGTTAAAGGTATCTAACAATGGAGGTGCAGTTCAGTTTGTTAACGGCTAGATTCGTTCCACCGGGCTTGTCAGGCAAGTAGGCCCACCTGTTCCCTTATAAGAAATCTCTTCGCCCTCATACTCGTACACAGTCGCACCTGCGTCGAGAAGGCGTTGCTTCGTAATCGGGTTGCCTGCCACGACCATGCACACACGCGGCGCAAGCGCGAGAACATTACTGCCGAGATTATCGTACTCAGGATCAGGCACCTCGATTAACTGAATGCCTCTGTCGATGAGCAGTTGACGGAAAAATACAGGCATCAGCTTGGAGTAGACGACTGCCAAATCACGATCGACCATGCTGATAATCGACATCAGATGCAAACATTCCGCCGGACCGCGATCATAAGGAAGCTGTACCACGATGATTTCATCCGTGAAATCCTTGACCATTTCCGTAATTTGAACGATAGCCGCTTCGTTCGTACGAAAGCCATGGCCAATCGCGAGTGTTTTATCATCCAGCCAGACGAGATCGCCGCCATCTGACAAGGCATCGCCTGTGAGCTGTCCCAGGATCGGAATATTGTTTTCTTCTAAAAAGGCTTTGTATACTTCTGCTTCTCCCTGTCGGAGCTCTTTACCAGATTTGAGGATGATTGCCCCTTTGGAAGTAAATTTCACCGGGTCGTGGGCGTAAATGGAATCCAGTCCGGTTTTATCGGATTGTGGCAAGTGCAGGACGTTTTCCACATGCTCGCGCAAAATCGATTCGAATTTGGCGTATTCATGCAGAGCACGGTCCCAGTCAGGGCGGTCTGTATAGTTGAAGGTTTTCCACGATTGATCGAGATGTTCTTGACTGATAAATGCTTGATGGGGATGCTTGATGATGACGGTTTTCATCTTCTTGACCATGGATTGGCTGCCTTGGAACATAGTTGCCTCCCTTTTTCCACATTGCAGAATATTATTCATATTTCGAAATGTTCACCATTAGTTTACACATTCTGATTTCTGACTGTCAATCTGCGATTCCTTTCGGGAGTTTTTTTGCGATTCACAAGATTAGAGCAAATGGTTTAACATAGTTTCATAGGTGAAGATAGATAGAAAAGGGGGGATGACCGTGATTCAATCGTTTGATCGAGCGATGGCGATTGCAACGGCACTTTCGTCGGATGAACATAGAAAATGGTGGACGATCAATGATTTAGCGAAGGAATGCCAGCTCCCGGTCAGTACCATTTATCGGCTGTTGTACACGTTGATGAAGCATGGACTGGTAGAGCAGGATGCTGCGACCAAGCAATATACGTTGGGGATTAAATGGATGGAGTTCGGCTTGCGGGTGCTTGATCGGATCGATTATCGGAAGGTGATCAAGCCGATGATCGAGGAGCTCGCCAGAGAAGTGAACGAAAGTGTTTATTTTAGTCAACCTAGCGGACTCGAATCCATTGTCGTCGAACGCGTAGACAGTCAGCACAATATCCGCATCTACGACCAGTTGGGCTTGCGGATTCCAATGCATATCGGTGCGGCCAATAAAGTCGTGCTGGCCCACATGCCTGTGGAAGAAGCCAGACAAACGGTCGTCCAACTCGTGGGTGAAGAGCAGGTGCCAGCTTTTATGGAGAAGCTCCAGGAGATCAGAGGTGCTGGTCATGCGGTCAGCTTTGCGGAGCGGACGGAAAACACGGCCTCTGTCGCAGCACCGGTGATCGACTACAATCAAAAGGTAATTGGGGCGTTAAGCATTGGAATTGTCACGTATGATTTGAAGGAGGAACGACTCCAGTATTTGATTGAACGGGTAAAGGATGTCGCTCTCAAAACCTCGCAACGGCTAGGCGGCCTGTCAAAGGCTTGACTGGCCTTTTTTATTTCGAAACAAATGGGTATTTTTGCATAATACCTTCCCAGAAATTGCATAGTAAAGCGTGAAGGGAGGGACAAACGTGGAAGGATTCGGAGAAACCATGATTGTCATCGGGCGCGTATGTACGATTATTCCTTTATTACTGATCATCACCTTATTCATGGGCAAGCGTTCGATTGGGGAGCTACCTGTTTTTGACTTTATCATCATTATTACTTTGGGCTCAGTGGCCGGAGCTGACATTGCAGAGCCAGATGTCCGGCATATTTCAATTGCAGTAGCGATTGTGACATTGGGGGTCTTGCAACGGGTCGTATCGCAGTTGTCCATTGTCTTTCGCTGGTTTGGCAGAATGGTAACATTTGAACCGACCGTCATTTTCCACAACGGGGCTTTTCACATCAAAAACTTGAAAAAAATCCGCTACTCGCTCGATAATGTCCTCCATATGCTTCGCGAAAAAGATATTTTTGACCTGGCAGAGATTGATTTGGCTATTATCGAGGCAAACGGTCGGTTGACTGTGCTCAAAAAAGTAGAACAGCAGGTCGTAACGAAACAAGACTTGGGCATCCACACTTCTTCAGCGGGAATGTCGCTGCCGGTCATTGTAGAAGGCAAGATTTATCCGGACGTGCTGTCATACCGGAAACGCGATGAGCAATGGCTTGCGCACGAATTGAAGAAAAAGGGGATCGCATCCGAACAAGTCTTTCTCGCGACGATCAATCGCCAAAATGAATTGCAGTTTTCCTTGAAAAACAAAAAAGAACCACAAGTACCCCCGTTGCATCATTAGCGATCGAATGGAAAAAGGCACAGTCCCTCTGCAAAATTGCATGAAGTCACTGTGCCTTATACGGGAGCATAATGGTGAACTTGGTTCCTACTCGTGGTTTACTTGATACATTGACCGTTCCGCCAATCGCATGAATGACATGATAGGAATACGTCAATCCAAGACCGGTCCCAGTTGTTTTCGTAGAAAAGTAAATCGTTCCGAGACGGCTAATCTGTCCTGCATCCATGCCGACGCCGTTATCCTTGATGACCAATAGGGCTTTGTTTCGCTCGATGAGCAAGTCCAGGGAGACTTTTCCGTCCGAAATATCCGAGCACGCCTCGATAGCATTTTTGATGAAATTCACCAACACTTGCTTGAACTCGTCTGGATTGGCCTTGATCGTCACAGGTCTCTCAAAATCTTGCAGCGTAAGCTCCACGTTATGCATATTGGCAAAGGGGAGCATCACCTCGCGGATGGCATGCAAATGCTCGCTAAGATTAATGATCTCATGTCGTTCCTTGAGCGGCTTGGAAATCGCAAGGTACTCGGTCAAAATGGCTTCTGTGCGTTGAACTTCATCGAGACTGATGCGAATGTATTGATCGACTTTTACTAAATTTTCCGGAGATTCCTGTATTAATTTCAAGAATCCTTTGACTGCTGTCAGCGGATTGCGAACCTCGTGTGCGAGCGATGCAGCAACATGGCTCATCGTCTGGATTTTTTCGTTTTGCGCGTGGCGGATAAACAGCTCCTTATCCGAAACGCATTTGCTGAAAAGCGACATTAATAACCAGAGGCCGAAAAAGTTTTGAATAGGAATCGCTATGGTGTAGTAAACGAGGTGTTGAGTTACATACGTGGGAAAAAAGTAATAAGTAGTCCCTAAAGCAACCGTAGAAAAAATCGCACTCGTCATAAAAAGATACAGTGTTTTCCGATAACTGGCTTTGTAGTGTCGATACAAAAAGAGTGACAACACAAAATTGACTGTAAGGATCAGCAAGGCAACCCATGTTCCTTCGCCACCAAGGTAGTACCGATAAACCAAGGATTCAATCAGAAGGAGCAAGGCAATCTCGATTCCGCCATAAACGAGTCCGAAAAATATGATGACATGTCGGATATCAAAAAACATGCCATTCGTGACACTCGGGGCGAAGGTCATCGCGAGAAACATGCAGGCTGAGCTGGTGATGGCAATAAAGGAACGGCTGTAGTTCCTCATTTTGTCACGGTAATAAATGTTGAAAAACACAAACGGGATAATGGCGAAAAACCATTGAAGAATAACTTCTTTTAATAGACTCATGTAGCATCCCCATCGCAAATATTTGCTAGGCTTGTATCAATCTACGATAATTCGACAAGACACAACAAAATCCCTCTTGATGTTACAGAAGAAACTGGAATATTTATCAAGAAAATTCTTTCGGTAAACCTAGTTGACAGATAGGTAATTGCCAGATTATATTCTGTATATACTTATACAAACGTTTTGAAAATAGAAACTACTCTTATCAAGAGAAGGCTGAGGGAATGGCCCTATGAAGCCCGGCAACCTAGCACGAGAGAATCCGTTCTTTCGAGCCAAGGTGCTAACTCCAACAGGTAGAATACCTGACAGATAAGAGGCGAGAATCTTGTCGATTTTTGTCCTCTTTCTCTGTGAAAGAGGATTTTTTGCGTAGCTGTCGTGGGGAAGAAGCGCATTTCCAGTCTACACTTCGGCCTCCGCCCCGCTGTGAGTGAAGACTGTCCGCTTCGGAAGAAATGTCGGGAGCGCTTCAAACGCAGAAGGTTCAGGAAGGATTTCATAAGTGAAGCTGAAATTCCCCGCCATTTATTCCGAAGCTGAGATGGGCTCCAGAGGCGCTTGGACTGGAAATGCGCTTCTTCTACGAAGTTTTATTCCTTTTTGAAAGTGAAATCAAAAGAAGCTTCAATCGATTGAGGGGAAACAAAAAAATTTCATCTTGTTATCTGTTTTAAAAAGAAAAAAGGGGGAAAATCTCAATGAAAAAGAAACTCGGTCTGATCACATCACTTGTTTTAGCAGCATCTGTTCTCGTGACGGCATGCGGCAGTGGGGCAACAACGGGAACCGGCAGCACAAACGGCGGTGCCTCGGGAGAGAAGGCAAAGAGAATCGCACTGATCATGCGCCAAAACGTAGGGACGTTCTCCGCTCAATATATCAATGGCGTGAAGACAGAGGTGGAGAAAAACGGCGGCGAGTTGACCGTATTCAACGCAGATACCGATCTGGCAAAAATGGCGTCCAACCTCGATGCGGCTGTGAACCAAAGGTTTGATGGCATTCTGATCGATCATGGTACGGCAGAAGCGTTGCAGCAGGGCACGCAAAAGGCCGTGGATAAAAAAATCCCGGTTGTCCTGTTTGATACAGACATCAACATTCCGGGTGTGCCAGTTGTGGCGCAGGATGACAACAAGTTGGCTGAGCTGAGCCTGGAGAAGCTGGCGGCAGATACAAACGGCAAAGGCAACATCGTAAAAGTTTGGGTAGCTGGCTTTGCGCCCATGGAAAAACGCCAAGTGACGTATGAAGCTTTCCAGAAGAAATACCCGGACTTGAAAGAAATTGCGGCATTCGGTTCTGCTACCAACAATACAGCACTCGATACACAAACGCAGATGGAAGCGATCTTGAAAAAGTATCCGAACAAAGGCGACATCACAGCGGTATGGGCGGCTTGGGATGAATTTGCCAAAGGGGCGACACGTGCCATCCAACAAGCAGGCCGTACGGAAATCAAAGTATACTCCATCGATTTGAGCGATGAGGATTTGCAAATGATCCAGGCAGAAAACTCTCCGTGGGCAGCGACGGCAGCGGTAGACCCATCCAATATCGGGCGCATTCATGCCCAAACCGTGTTCCAAAAAATCAAAGGCGAGCAAGTGCCAGACAACGTGAAGCTGAACCCAGTACTGGTGAAACAAGAAGACCTGCCGAAGGATAAAAAAGTAACGATGGGCGACCTGTCCCAATACGTACAAGAGTGGGGCAAGTAAGAACCAAAATGGCTTTTCCCGTTGAGCTGTATCCGTCAACGGGATTTTTCCTTATAGCGGTGGGAACACGCAGGTTAACAGGAGGTGTGAAAAATGTCCACATTGCAGATGAAAGGGATGGCGAAGCAGTTTTCTGGGGTTCCTGCCCTGCGATCCGTCGATTTTGAGGTGCGCGCAGGAGAGGTTCACGCACTGCTCGGAGCGAATGGTGCGGGAAAGAGTACCCTGATGAAAATTCTCACGGGAGCCTATCAGGCAGATGGCGGTACGATCACCATCGATGGACAGGCCGTGTCGATTCAATCTCCGCAGGACGCCAAAGCACAGGGCATTCAATGTGTATATCAGGAAGTGGACACCGCCTTGATCCCGAATTTGAGTGTCGCCGAAAACATATTGGCGGACCAGCTCGTCCAGGCGAAAACCAAGGGACTGATCAACTGGCAGAGCTTGTACAACGAAACGGAGCAGATTTTAAACAACTTCGGCTTTTCCATTCCGGTGAGGATGCTCGTCGAAGAATGTACGCTGTCGGAAAAGCAATTGATTTTGATTGCACGGGCGACCGTTCAAAAGGCAAAGTATGTCATTTTCGATGAACCGACAGCGCCGTTGAGCACGAAGGAGAGCGAGCGGCTGTTTCAAATTATTGCGCAGTTGAAAAAAGCTGGAGTCGGGATCATTTATATCTCCCATCGCCTGCCGGAAATCTTTGAAATCTGTGATCAGATCACCATCATGCGCGATGGACAGCATGTCGTAACCACAGAGACGGCGAAGACCAACATGGACGAAGTGATCGCGAACATGCTGGGCAAAAGCTTTGACGAGGAGTTCCCGAAGCTTGCAGTGCCGATTGGCGAAACGATTTTTGAGGCAGCAGGTGTGACTGGCGGCAAGGTACACGGAGTCGACTTGCAGGTTCGCGAGGGAGAAATCGTAGGTGTCGTCGGTCTAGTCGGGGCAGGGAAGACTGAGCTCGCCCGATTGCTCTTCGGTGCAGATGAGGAAAAGGCTGGAGCCATTCAATTGCATGGAAAACGTATCCAACTGCGCTCGCCAAAAGACGCCGTCGATGCCGGAATCGTACTCGTCCCGGAGGAGAGGCGCAAAGAAGGGATTTTCGTAGAAGAGTCCGTGCAGAACAACCTGTCTGTCTCCTCGTTGAAAAAGAAGTCCTGGCTCGGTTTTATCAAAAGAGGGGCGGAAGCGGCTAACGCAAAAGAGCTGGTGCAGCGCCTTGGTGTAAAAACAGCCGACATCAAGCAGCTGGTCGGTTTTCTCAGCGGCGGAAACCAGCAAAAAGTCGCGATCGGCAAATGGCTGGATACAAACGCTCACCTCCTTATGTTTGACGAGCCGACAAAAGGAGTGGATATCGGGGCGAAAAGCGATATTTACCGCCTGATTGGAAATCTTGCCGAGCAGAAAAAGGGCGTCCTGTATTTCTCCTGTGAGTTTCAGGAGGTCATCGGGATCGCAGACCGGATTCTCGTCATGTTCGAGGGCAAGATCGTGAAGGAATTGAGTCGCGGGGAAGCAACACAAGAGCTGATTATGTACTACGCAAGCGGAGGTGAGTAACGTGGCAAATAAAAAGTTTAGCTTGTTTGATTTTGTTTACAAATACGGAACGGCTGCAGTCATCGTCATTGTCATGTTGTTATTCAGTCTGACCAACCCGTATTTCTTCACGTACGACAACCTGACGGACATTCTTCGCTCCATCTCGATTGTGACATTTGTCGCGATAGGCGTTACGTTCTCGCTGATTGTCGGAGGCTTTGATTTGTCTGTAGGATCGACGGTTTCATTGACCACGGTCGTTTCTGCTTCGATGATGGTTTGGTACGAACAAGGAGTCTTCACGACTTTGGTTGTTCCGATTGTACTCAGCTTGCTCGTCGGGCTGGTCAACGCTTTCCTGGTCGTAAAAATCCGCATTCCTGATTTGCTGGCTACTCTGGCGATGCTCTACATCGTCAACGGCATTCATATGACGTATTCCCAAGGCTACTCGATCTACGCAAACATGCCGATGCAGGACGGCTCGCAGGCTCCAGGAAAATTCCAGGAATGGTTTCTGTGGCTGGGCCAAGGAGAAATTCTCTCCGTTCCTGTTCCGGTTATCCTGACGTTTTTACTTGTCGCGATTACGCATGTGTACTTGACCTATACGAGACAGGGGCGGATGCTGTACATGACAGGTGGTAATTTGGAAGCAGCTCGTCTGTCGGGGATTCCTGTGAATCGCTATCGTACCTTGGCTTATGTGCTTTCTGCTCTTTTTGCAGGCTTGGGTGGGATGCTCTTGGCAGCGCGGATCGGTACCGGGCAGGTGAGTAGCGGCGGCTCCATGCTGATGGATGCAGTAGCAGCTGCTTTTGTAGGCTTCTCCGTTTTTGGAGCAGGGAAGCCAAATGTGTTCGGTACATTTGTGGGAGCCATCCTGATCGGGGTGCTGCTCAACGGCATGACGATGCTCAATCTGCCGTATTACGCGTACGATATTATCAAGGGGACGGTTTTGGCGCTTGCACTGGCTGTGACCTATTATCAACTGCGGAGAAAACGAAACGCTTAGAATCGTAACGTTCTTCTCATCTTCCTATTATTCCCTTCTCTTTTTTGAAGCTTAGTATTGGTCTTACGCAAGTGAGACAAATGCGAAAGCAATTTCAAATAAAGAGAAGGGATGTTGTTTTTATCGGCTTACATCGGCACGTACAGAGCGGTATAAATATGTGGACGCTATAACAAATCAGCAGGGTCGATGACTTCACGCCCGAACGTAACGCACAGTTGAAACTGCAGATACTCTTTCCCGTAGAAAGAAGGGAAGGGAGAGGGTGTATCTGTTTTTTGTTGGATTAACGCTTTGCATGATCGCATGGATTGCGGGAGGCGTATTTCTGTATCAAGGGGATTATGTTACAGGAGGAGTCTTGCTCATACTTGGTCTTCTCGTTTTCATTAGCATGATCCTCTATTATTCGACAAACCGGAAAAAGCGTAAAAATGGTTCGCCAGATTGCAGCTATCTTCCCGTTGATTGTCCGGATTGTGATACACCAGATTGCGATTGCAAGCCAGATTGTGGGAGTTGATGATGATCAATACACAGTGGATTCCCTGTCATCGACGAGCAGATCGTTCCTTTTCTATCGGTGGTAAGAAAATGCCCCTATGTGCCAGATGTGTTTCGATCCTAGTTGGATACCTGCCGGCGCCTGTTTTTGCAGGAATGCATATCGTGACCTCTTACTATTTGATTGGACTGCTTTTATTGCCCATGCTGATAGATGGCTTTACCCAACATTGGAAGTGGCGAACAAGCAATAACAAGCTGCGTTTTTTCACAGGATTCAGTTTTGGAATCGGACAGTCTTTGCTCATTTCCAATGTCGTTTGGTTTTTGGTAGAGAGACTGGGGTGAAGCTAGATAAGGTCGCAGAGGGTGCTTCTGGGGTTCTTTGTTTTTTCAACAGGTTGCGATTGGCAATGAAAAATGTTCCAATGTAGAGGAATCATTACATTCGTAGGCAGGAGGGAAACAACATGTCGATTCAAAATGAACATGATTTAATTTGTTTGAAGCGGATTGGTAGCATTGTGGCAGAAGCACGGGAGACGATGCTCAAAGCAGTGCGGGCAGGCGTGACAACAAAAGAACTCGACCGGATTGGCGGAGAGATCTTGGCAAAGTACGGAGCGCGGTCTGCACCGAATATTACGTATGATTTTCCAGGGCATACATGCATCAGTGTCAATCACATTGTTGCGCACGGCATCCCTGATGATACAGTTCTGCAAAATGGCGATATCATCAATATTGACGTCTCGGCGGAACTGGATGGTTATTTCGCCGATACAGGTGCTTCAATTGTTGTAGGGGAAGGTGAGCCTGAGAAGCAATCCTTATGCGAATGTGCAGAGGAGTCGCTGTACAAGGCATTGGATGCAGCAAAGGCGGGATCAAAGCTAAGCCAAATTGGTCGCATTGTTCACCATGAGGCTAGGAAAAAGGGCTTTACCGTGGTCAAAAACCTTACGGGCCATGGCATCGGCAAAAGCTTGCATGAAGAGCCTGCTTACATTTTGAATTACTATGACAAAAAGGAAAGACGCTTGCTCACAGAAGGTCTCGTGTTGGCAATAGAAACATTCATCTCAACGGGGACGGAATATGTGGATGATGGCAGGGACGGTTGGGCGCTCATTACGCCTGATAAGAGTTACGTAGCTCAATACGAGCACACCATCGTTGTAACGAAGGGGAAGCCAATTATTTTAACTGCTTGATTGCAGAGAGACCTCGGATAGATGAGGTCTTTTTTTTGTGAAGAAAAACTTGCAAAATACCCAATGATTGTATATTCTTTGTATAGGAATATATGTTCGTATTTGGTGGAGGAGGTTTCTTTCCATGAATCGGTGCGGCTGGGTGAATCAGGACCCTATTTATATGGATTATCACGATCACGAGTGGGGAGTTCCTGTCTATGAGGATCGTTTGCTTTTTGAATATTTGAATTTGGAAGGCGCACAGGCCGGACTGAGCTGGTACACGATCCTGAAGAAGCGGGAAAATTATCGAAGAGCGTTTGATAACTTTGAAGCGGAGAAAATCGTTCAATACGATGAAGCCAAAATCGAGCAATTGCTGACAGACGAAGGCATCGTTCGAAACAGGCTGAAGATTCGGGGCGTCGTGAAGAACGCCCACGCCTATTTGCGGGTTGTGGAGGAGTTTGGGTCTTTTAGTAGCTATCTTTGGTCGTTTGTAGGCGGGAAGCCGATTCATAATCATTTTCAGGAAATGAAGGATGTGCCTGCTTCTACCGAAATCAGCGACAAAATGAGCAAGGACTTGAAAAAGCGCGGTTTTACCTTTGTCGGTTCAACCATTTGCTACGCTTTTATGCAAGCAGTCGGCATGGTCAATGATCACGTAGCGACTTGTGATCTCTATCAAAAAAATTAGGACGAGCTTACGGGGAGGGAAGAATGGCATGAACGAAAATGATCTCTTAATCTTAAATTTTGAGGAAGTAAGGCGTAGAAGCATCAAGGTGTGGAAGGCAATCCCTACAGATATGCTAAAATGGAAGCCCGACGATAAAGCGTTCACGTGCGGAGAAATGATTCGTCATGTCATGGAGGGTGAGTTTTTGTATCACCAGATTTTGATCCAACGGGGAAGCGCTGCCCTGTCTGACATTCCCAATCCGTATGAAACCAAAGAGTTTTCGACCGTAGAAGAAGATTTAGCCTTTGCGAAGCCATATCGAGAAGAGTTTCTCCGCTTCGTCAGAGGGCTGTCCAAGAGCGATTTGGATAGTGTCCGCATTGATCGATCCGATGTAGGCTATGTCCGCACACTTGGAGACATGCTACTGAGAATCGCCTATCATGAGTCGGTACATACCGGTCAACTGCTAGATTATATGAGAACGATGGGCGTTGAACGACCGAATATTTGGGATTAAAAAAGTGCGAAAGATAAAAAAGCAGGCTAGCTCTTCTGTTGTGAATGAGAGAGGAGCTTGCTTTTTTATTTTTATCGTGTTTTTGTGTGATGGACAGATAAAGCTCGAAAAGTATGGAGATTTTGTACTTTTATAGAGTGGGAACATCCGTTGTGTAAGGATAATTTCATACTTCTACACAGGCACGATCTCCACTGGGGATCGTGTTTTTTGACGTTTTATTTAGAATTTATGCAGAAGTTTAATCGGAGAAATTATCTCCAAAAATCTGGTAGAAAGAACTTGAACTTATTACCATAGCATGAGATACTTGTACTACAAAGAGAACGAGTGTTCCTATTTTCGGTTGGATGTTCGAAAAAGACAGAAGGTGAAGCATATGACAGATGAGCAGTTAAAAGAGCATTGCAGAAAGGTGCTCAAAAGGATTGCTTGGCGATTGCAATACGCCGCCAAGAAGCGTTTGTGCAGGGAGACGGTGATCAAAGAAGGGATGCGGGGAACGGAAACGATCGAGGACAATCTGTCCGACCTGTATGTTCAGGAGGTGTTGATGCAGCTCCCAGAAAAAGCCCGGATCATTATCAAGCATGTCGTTATTCAAGGAATGACAGAAGAACAGGTAGCCCAAAAACTGAATATGACCAGACAAGGAGTGAGTAAATGCAAAAACAAATATTTGCGCCAATTGGCCGAGAAGCTGACTCGTTCAGCTTGATCCTCCAAAAAGCACAGTTAGGGGATAATCGGGCCGTACTGACGATCCTCGACTTTTTGCTTCCTGACATGGAGTACCTTGCTTCCTTTATCAAACTACCTCGCGAAGAGAGCATGCAAGAAATGAAAACGGCGATGCTCGAGGCGATCCGTAGTGGAGAAGTGATGCTATGATGACGATTGATTACGTTCAGGTTCTCGCGGTTGTCGTGTGCTTCCTTGCTCTAATCGTCACGTTTAAGCAGGTGGATTTGCAGATTCGGATCAATAATCTGTTCAACCTGCAATTAAAGGCAAACAAAGAGAAAAAGAAAGAGCAGCAGGAAAAAAAGGAGACCCCGACTGACGATCGGAATCCCCATTAATTGCTTGGGGCAAAGAATACAACTGGTGAGTATCCTCTTTGCCCCCTTTCATTATACAAGAAAATGACCATGCAAAGGAGATACGTACGAAATGATAGAAGCAGCATTAATCGGAGCAGTTGTATTATTGGTCGGAGTCATTATCGGACAGATCGGTTTGTCTCAAAGATTAAGAAAAGACGCAAGACTCAACGAAAACCGATAAGCAATAAGCAATCATACGGACTTCATATATATGACCGAGGGGGAATAGTACCTTGATCAGCAAAGATATTTTCATGGAAGCAGTATGCGAGGTGTGTCCGGCAACGTGCTGGGGAAAGAAATCACATTGCCAGGTTCATGATAAGCACGTAGGAAAAATCGATTCTTGCCCGGAGTGGGACAAGTACATGCGGGATCAAGAGACAAAAGGGCAGCAAAAGACATTATCCACAAAAAAAGAAGGTTTTGCCCGGACGAGCGAGCAAGCACCCATTACAGATTTTCTACAAAAGGCGGAGGAAGAAATCCGCGACTACAATTACATGCAGATCGAGATCGTGCGCATCCAGCGTTTTTTGCGTGAAGCAGGGGAAGGAATGGTCGCACAGTACGGACTGGATGCAGGGATGCCGAAAGGAAAAGGCAGCAATGGTGATAAGACGCACGCAGAGGTTGTACGCCGGGAGCGGAAATGGAAGAGGCTACAAAATTTGCAGGATAAAATCGAGCGGATCAACAAAGCGGTTGAGACGATTCCAGGAGAGCAGGAACGGTTGATAGTCGAAGCTTTGCTGGATGGCGACAAGAACAATCTGATTGCCAAAGAAATCGGTGTGTCCCGACAGCGGTATTATGAAATCAAGCGCAGTGCCGTGATGAAGATGGCATGGGCGATGTATGGCGATCAGGTACAGCAGACTGGATGATGAAAAACAGAGCCCGGCTTAATAGATGAAGCTGTCTGATGATGACAGCTTCTTTTTATTTTCACAAGTATGTTGAGGCTGACAAAGGTTGACACTTCCTGACACATCGGGTCATTTTCCCGGTTTTTCCTTCAAATCGGTTATACTTGAGTCAAGCGAAACAAGTAAGAGAGATACGAGCCATCCGATGAAGCTGTCGGGTGGCTTTTTATGTACGCCGCCGACTCAAATGTCCGGCGAGCGGGGAAAACGGCAATTGACGCCACACGATGTTGCGAGTCAAAGCCAAAGGCACTCGCTCCCTGCTCGGCGGGTATTTGCCGTGGATACCTTGCCAAATGAAGTGAAATAGTGGGGGGAAGAGACATGTGACGAAGACAGATGAGAATACCGCAAGTATGGGAGGTGGAAGCTGGATGGATCGTGAGCTAGCTGTCCTCAGTGAGTTGGTGAAGGAAGCGTATCCAGAGCTGTTTACTGTTGTGAATGTGGACGATTGGATGGCGCAGCGATTCCAACCGCCTATCGCGTTTCTTTTGACGCAAGGGGTCCGTGAAGAAGGAAGAAGCCTCACTTCCTATCAGGTGGTCTCAGAAGCAGCCATCGTCCTCCACTATCCAAAGGTAGCGGGCGTCTACCAGCCGCTTTCAGCCGAACCGCTGCGTGAGCTTCTTCGCCAAAGGCAGTTCAGTTATCAAGGCAAGACGTCTGGATTTTCTATCGAGATCGACAGCTCCACCTTGCGTATTTGGCGGGATAAAAAGGATCGGACGGAAATCGCGTTCCAGTTCACCTACAACGTGGCGGTGCAGAGAGCAGTCACAGAAAAAATCAACGAATTTGATGTAGAGGGGGTCCGATCATAGTGGCACGAAAAGAACAACAAGCACAGGCCCCAGAGCTTGTGCAAAACAAACAAGAGTGGATCAAGAGCGCCGCTTACCTTGGAGCCGAACGGTTCGAGGTAGCAGGTGCTCTTTTTTCTGAAGCAGATGATCAACTACTGGCAGAAGGACAAGTGAAGAGCCGACTGACCAAATACAAAGGCGGGGTGTAAGCATGACCATTCAACGTGAGCGTCCGGGTGTAACGGTCGAACTGATCGCAAAAGCAAAAGAACGTGTAGTACCGAAGAGCGGTGTCGTACTGGTACCGTATCAAGCAGAGTGGGGTGCGCCAGATGAGCTGGTGAAGCTGGGGAGCTTTGAGGAGCGACTTGCCCAGACATTTGGCAAGGTCGATACAGTGGAGCTGGCAGCAGAAGGCGGGGCGACGATTCTCGCGTACCGCATGACGAATGGCACAGCCACAAAAGCAGCGTATGAGCAAGCCGATGCAATCAGAGTCGAGGCTCTGTATCCGGGTTTGGTAGGTAACGAGCTGAAGGTTACGATCACGGTCTCGACGTCCGAGCCAGGTAAAAAAGAACTTCAGGTAACAGGTCCGCTGCAAACGGAGAAGTTTTCGTTTGCGGATGCAAATGAGCTGGCAGCGAAAACGAGCCAATCCAACTATGTGCGTGTGAAAAAGCTGGGTGAGACTGCCGTTACAATCGTGCCGGAAACAGCACTAACAGGAGCGAAAAGTGGCACGGTAGCGCTTACCTCAGCTGACTCTACCAAGCTGTTCATGGCTGTGTCCGGAGCTGATTTTGACACGATGTATCTGCCTTTTGACGATGCGGCTGTACAAGCGGCAGCGAAGCAATTCATGAGCGATCGTCGCACACAAAACAAGAAGCTCAGCACGCTGGTAATCGGTGGAAAAGCGGCTGACGATGAGAACATGGCGAAGCACATCGAGCGCTCTGTGGCGCAAAATGCTCGTTTTGTCGTGAACAGTGCTATCGCTGGTCAACACAATAACGGAAAAGTATACGGCAGCCTGGAGTGGGCCGCATGGGTAGCGGGTATGATCGCCGCGACACCTGCGCATGAATCGCTGACGGCCGTCGTCGTTCCATTGAAAAAATCGCTCAAGGATTGGGGGCACACCGATATTTTGAGTGCGCTCGGCTCCGGTACGCTGATCGCAACCCGCGACGGAGATGTGTACATCATCGAGAGCGCCGTCAATACGCTGGCTGTTCTGGGTACGCATGAGCGCGAGGACTACGGCAAAATCCGTGTCAGCATGACGCTGGATCAGATCGTCAACGACATCAGCCAAGTCGGCAAGAAATACAAAGGCAAGCTCGGCAACAACGATTTGGGCGGCGCGGTGTTTGTCTCTGCCGTCAACGCGTACATGACCGTCCGCGAGCAGCAGGGCGCGATTGATACGGGCTGGACATTTACGGATAAAAAGAATGGCATCGGGGATCGCCGTGGCTTCCTCTTGTCTGCGAAACCGCTTGATGCCATCGAATACTTTGACATTGACTGGGAGGTGCTGTAATTGGCTATTGCACGCGATATTAAACTGAAGAACTGCCAAATTTACGATGAAAACGGAGACCCGATCTTCGGTACCTTGGAAGGAAAAATGGTTCTCAAGGTAGAGTATGGCGACACAAATCGCCTGCAAAAAGGAAAAATCCAAACCGTCAACGACTGGCATGTAGAAGTGACATTGAAAATTACCGCAACCAACGCTGCGTTGAAATACTACTGCGTCGATCAATTGACGCAAGGCAAGACCCCAGTCCTCCCATTCCTGATCGGCGAGACGCTGGACAAGGAAGCCGGCAACTCCGAACGCGTCCGCATTTCCAACATCGTGCTGAACCCAGACGAGATTACGCTGTGGGAAGCCAAAGCAGACGGCAACGATCACGCGACCTACGATCTAAAAGGGATTTCCATTGAGAAGCCAGACTACCTGGATGAATTGCCAACCTACACCGAATAGGAGAGTGCTTGAATATGAACAAAAACAAACTCGAGAAATTTTTGGCCAAAGCCAATGAACAAGCTCCGCGAAAAGAAATCACCGTAACCATCGACGGTGACGAGTGGAAGGTACGCCAACTGAATTTGTCCGAGCTGCGTGATTGCGAACGCATGGCTGACAAGGGAGAGAAAACGGATTGGTTCCTGTACAACGATGCGCGTTTGGTGAAGGCCACCGAGCACGATTTTCCTTGGAATCAGGAAGAGCTGAAGAAAGCGTACAAGGTTGGCACCAAGTATGAGCTCGTCGAGAAAATTTTCCGCGACAACCCAGAAGGCTACACCAAGCTACTCAATGCAGTCCGTGAAGTCAATGCGACCCAAACGGAAGAAGAAGCCATTGAAGAAGCAAAAAACTAATCCGATCTGACGGCGAGGCCTGGCATATTTGCCGCGCTTTTCTAAAAGGCAGAGGCCGCCCGTCGGATCTACTTGAGTACGAAGTCGATTTGTACAAGCAGAAGCTGTTTATTTTTGCTTGTCAGATGATTGAGGCTGAGGATGAGGAAAGGGCTGGGGGATAGATCTCCCGGCTTTTTTCGGGTTCTGCTGGGTGTAGACATCTAGGAGGACAAGGAGGTGAAAGAATGGCAGGAACAATAATGGGAGCGCTTGATTTAGTAGGTAGATATGACGGTTTCGCAAAAGGACTCCTGGGCTCACTAACTCCCTTGATCGAAAAGAGTGTTGGAACAACGCTGAGTTCGGTTGCCCAAGAAGCTCAGGCGACTGAAAGAGAAAAGACACTTTTTGAAGCTGGTGGCAAAAGTAAGGAGCAACTCTTGAAGATAGAAGAGACTTCCATAACCATACGTGAGCTCAACCCTGATATAAAGAAAGATCAAGCATACAGCCTCATGGCCAAAGCTGAACTTGTGCATGCATCCAATGGTTTAAAGTATGCAGAAAAAGCAAGCATGCTGAAATACACGACGCGGTTTACGGAAGATGACATCATGAAAATGATGAGCTCCATTGAGATTTCTACTGGTGATGAAAGTACCGTTAGGCAATCAAATGCCGTTCAGTATTTAAGCAACAAGGGAGGAGGAGCCGCGACTGGAAAATTTGTGGAGTCTATGGCTCATTTCAACCTACAGAATGGCAATTTGCTGAATACGCCTGAAAAAATGGCCGCTACCTATGTTTCAATAGGGAACCTTTTGAATGATTTTAAAACGTATGGTGCGTTATATGAGAATGCAATGAAGATGTCGGATAATGGTGATCTCGCCGCAATTCTTGAGAAGCATTACAAGGCTCAAAATAAGAAGGATGCAAAGGCCAAGGCCGCCCAAGATATAGCAACGCTGAATCGAAGTCTCGCAACAGGGGAGAAAGAAACAATAAATATCGCCCTCGGAAAACTCCTGATGACTTTTTCTAGCATCCAGGATCAAACGTTACAACAACGTGCATTCGATACTTTGAGAGGCGATGCCGGAGATGACATGGCGAAGGGTCTGCGAGAAGTAAAAGATACGGCTACAGGGGCTTTTGTGCCGGAAATGGGGAAAGAGAGCGCATATAAAGTCGGGAATGAAGCGGTGAATGCGCATCAGCTGTCTGCTCAGAACGATGCTTATTATAAAACTGGGCAGGCACAAGCGATGGCGAGAAACGAGGCCATGGAGATCGCGACTCTTTACGCAGAACAAATGTCTGAGATAAATACAGGGATTTCGAAAGCAGCTGAAGGAGTAATGGGCTCGTTTAACTCTTTGAACGAGTCGATAAAAAGTACTACGATTTTTGTCGGAGGAGTACTAATCCTTGGCAGTGCTCTGTACCATATTATATCTCAACTGAGAAAAATCAAAGATCTTCGGACAACCAAAGAAAAGTTTCCTCAAGAAGAGACTGGCGGAAAAGACTGCTGCTGTTGCTGCGATGGCACACAAAGTCCTTCTTCTAAAAAGAAATCAAAGAAAAAAAGTTCTCCGGTTGGCTCTCCAACTGGAGAGAAATCTGCTTCGAATAGTGGTGGGCCCCAAGGACAAGCCGGGAAAACAAAAAACAATGGCCCAACAACTTCTACGGCAGGAAAAAAACAACCGGACGCTGGTGGCGGTAATCCCCAAAAAGAAGCAGAGAAAACTGACGGCAAAAACAAAAATCAAAACAGTGCGCCAACTCCCTCTTCTGTAGGAAATCAACCCGGACCAGATAGTGGCGGCAATCATGCTGAGACTGGTAAAGCTGCCAGCGGTGGCTGGAAAAAAATGCTGAAAGGAGGACTCAGAAGGGTTCCTCTTCTGGGAACTTTACTAGGCGTCACAGCTATTGCAGGCTCAGCGAACAAGCTGGATACTGCAGCACAAGTGGGGGCAGAAGCACTTGGTGGCTGGGGAGGGGCAGCAGCGGGAGCGGCTACTGGAGCAGTTATTGGTTCGGTGTTACCTGGGATTGGTACAGCAATCGGGGGGATAGTTGGTGGCTTTATTGGTGGAATGGGTGGATCAACAGCAGGTGGTGCCCTCTATGATGGGATCAAGTCGTGGTGGCAGAACAAGACTCCTGTGGCATCTGCGGGAGCTGCAGCTATGAAACCAGCAATTCAAGCAGGTCCTGCTGCTCCGAATCACTCGCCTGTTGGTAACTCACCTGGGAATCCGCAGCCTGTCTCCATTGCTATTCCGCAAGTTTCGATTCCACTGCACGTACAAGGCGTACTACAAGATATACCAACTATGTTAAAAATGCTCAGCGATCCATCTGTCGCGCAGAGAATCAAGGACATCATCGAGCGCTCCCTGCTGGATGCAATAGAGACGAGGGGAGGAGTAACGAAATGATCCGTCTACAGGGAAAATATAGGCTGACGTTTCCGGTTACACCTGCGGAAATCCAGTTTCGTGGCTACGGCAACGACATCGAAAGCTCGACATCGATTACGTTATTGTCCGGCAATCGCATCTCTTCCAGACGTCCGAAGTCCATCTCTTTTGACTTCATCTTACCCGGAGACAGTACGGCCCCCTATGTCGAGGTACAAGGCTATCAAGGGCCTAGGCAATGGCTTGCTGGATTGGATCGCTTAACGGGCTCTGAAGCACTTTTGACTATAGACGAGCTTGATTTGGCGTGGAATGTGCTCATCGGGCCATGCGACGGAAAATTCCAAGGGAAAAACGTCGATTTTCATGGCTCGATTGAGCTACCGTTGTTTGTCAAAGATGAGTTCATTACGTGGAGCAATCAGACCCAGCTTTTATCCCCGGGTGCGGTCATCACGCGACAGCAGCCAGCTCGTCCGAACACGAGCGGGAAGGTAGCAAAGAAGACGAAGAAGCAGCAAGCGGCCCCACGGATAGACAGTAAAAGGTTGGAAGATAGGAAAAGAGAGATTCACGAGAAGCTAGAAAGAGAAAACAGAATGTAACGGAGTGGATGGAATGAGAGTCATTTACGGAAAAGAACAGACCCGCTATGACCTGACCCCGGCCGTTACCGAGCTTTCCTGGTCCTCGGCCAGGGGACAAATCGCCCAAAATTGTGATGTGAAAATCAAGGGAGGCCCGCCGCTGCAAACGGCGGGTTTTTTGATGCTCTTTGCAGGTGCGGAGTTAAAAGAATCCCAGCAGCTGTTCCATGGCCCGCTCGTTCGTTTTGACCGGGATGATCGGACGGGCGATTTATCTGCAACAGCATACGAGCTTGGCTGGTATTTGCAAAAAAACGAAGTCTCCAGGCTCAAGCTGGATGGAGATGCAGGAACAGAGCTTGCACGAATCATTAAGTCGGCAGGTATCTATTTTAGCTGCCCGGCATTCGGTTTTACGGTCAAGGAGAGGATCTCGTCCCAATCGTATACGTCTCTCTTTACATCACTGACAGAGCAGGCGTACGAAAAGACAGGCATCCGCTATTTTGTACAATACCAGCGAGACAAGCTGACGGTACTGCCCGAGGGGAAAAACAGCATCATCCCGATGTTCAAGGCGAGCTTGCTCACAAGCAGTTCGACGGGTGAGAGCATCGAGGAGGTTTACACCGTTGTGACAGCAGAGCGCTACCGAGATGATCGGGTCGTGAGCAGTGCAACGAAATCTAACGATAGCCTGGTCAAACAAATCGGACGCATGCAAAAAGTCATCGATGCAGGAGAGGACAAAAACGTGGCTGGATTGGCAGCCAAGCAGCTTGCGGAGTTGTCTAAAATCCCAAAGACGCGCTCCATTTCGGTCAAGCACGAGGATGAAAATGCTGCGAGACTTCGCGCAGGCTGGCTAATCAAAATCATGGAAAAGGACAATAAATCCATCACGGATTGGATCGTCACCAACTGTCAGGCGCGTTGGCAAGGCGGTCAATACACAATGGATCTCCAATTGGAAAGGAGGACGTAAGGGATGCATTCGGTTATCGCAAAACTGCGGGGGCATGCACAAGACGGCATCGAGAACACCCAAGGGGAATTCGGCAAGCTTTTGTCGCTCTCGCCCTTGTCTGTAAAGTTGGATGAGGACCCGACACCCTTGGAGCCGTATGAGCTGTCTGTACTGCGTTCTGCCCGATTGTTGCAAGAAGATGTGGGCAAAAAAGTAGCTCTGCTGCGATGCAACAACGAACAATACCTCCTGCTCGGGGTGGTGGAGTAATGTTTCCAGAGCTGAACGGAGACGAAACACAACTGGTTCGATCATCAGATAACCCGATTCCATGGGCATACAAATTCGACTGGACTACAAAACAATTGATGCAAGGGCCAGATGGTCGCTATTTGCGGACGGCTACCTATGCGGAGTATCTGGAAGAGACAGCAAAGAAAATCTTGAATACGCGTCGTTTCCGGTACGAGATTTACTCCGAAAGATACGGAGTAGACCTCCTATATGAGACAGGAAGGATGCGCTCGGGCATTTCATTGCCAGCGATTAAGACGCATGCACAAGAGGCACTAGAGGCTCACAGTGAGATAGAGCGTGCGGAAGTGGTAGACATTCGGTTTGAGGAAAACCGGGTCATTTTTTTACTTGAAATTGAGGGCATGAGAGGGACAACTAGGATGGAGGTGAATACATGGCAACGTTAGACAAACCAGAAATGCCGATTCTCAGGGAAACCCCGGATCAGATTTATCAGCGAATGGCTAATCGGATGGACCAGATAGCGCAAAAGCGTGGAGAGACGCCACCAGCGACGGAAGAGGGAGAAATCTTTTATGACCTCGGCTATCCGATTGCAGAGGAAATCAGCGATCAGCAACAGTTATTTGAGTACGGCTTTCTTCAGCGATTTCTCCCATGGGCGGATGGAGAGTTTTTGGATGCCACAGGCGTATTCTTCGGCTTATCTCGCAATGAGGCGGAAACTGACGACGCATATCGGCAGCGCTTAATTGATCGAGCTCGTACAGAAGAGGGAGACGGCAGACGACAAGACTACGAGCGGTGGGCGCGAAATGTAGATGGGGTAGGAGGAGCCGTTGCTATCGAGAAGGCGCGGCATGACCTATCTATCGACGTGTATATCACAGACCTGACAGGCAACCCTGCGGGGCAGGAACTGGCTACGAGTGTACGGACGAAACTGGAAGCCAAACGCAGGGCCTTGCATGACTTGCAGGTGTTACCCGCGAAAGTGTATCCGGTGACTATCGCTGTAAAACTTGCTTTGCGACCAGATGCGGAAATCGAGAAGGTCAAAGACCAAATTACTACGCAAATCAAAACCTACCTAAAAGGGCGTTCTCAGATCGTGTATCAGCAGATCGGAGCGCTCTTTTTCGTGGATGGGGTAATAGATTTCACGGGCTACACCTTAAACGGCGCGGAATTGAATGTGACTGTGCCTGCTGACTCTGTCTCGACACTAACGATGGCGGTGACAGCATGATACCAGAACGCTATCGGCAGATGCTGCCGCCGCAATGGTACGAGAATAAAGTGGCGGAATATCACTTTGAAGGTGCAGGGACAGTTGTAGATGCTTTCAATTTGCAGCGTGAGGACATCCTACAGCAGTTTAGCCCATGGTCAGCTACCTGGGGATTGGATGTCTGGGATTGGATTTATTTCGGGAGAAAGCAATTGCTGAGCGTGGAGGAACGGCGAAAGAATATCCAGCAAAAGCATTGGTCGTATCTTGGATTTACCCCAAGCGTGCTGCGTGCAATTGGTTTGAGTTCCTCGTCATTCAAGCATGTCCAGATGGTCGAAGATTACGGCAAAAAGGTGATTCGGTACGTCTACCCGATTGAGGACCGATTCGATACAAAGAATGCTGTTCAAGCTGTTGAGAGAATCAGGCCAGTTCATTGTAATGGAGTCGCTTTTGAACCTGTTGTGTCGGAGAAGATCGAGCTGAGAGATATCTTAGTGGTTGGGATTAAGGAGTATCACAAGGTCAGTGAATTTCGTGTAGGGATGACACCAATCAAGCGTTATAAGGAGGTCGTGAAATGATCCTGCCAAGCTATCTTCAAACCGTCCGGAATGACCTGCTGGCTAGGGTGTCGGGCGGCGACATTTTGATAAACGGCTCAGTTTCAGTGCCTGTACAGGCTGTGGAGATTGCTTCGCATCCGATTGCGGGCATACAAGACGGGATAGCATTACAAGTATCTGCCCAGCATGTTGCCAGCGTGCCAGTAATCACGAGCGCAAAGTTGAGGACCAGAACTGGATCGGTCGTTGCTGAGAAGACAGGAAACATTGAAATGAACGGGGCGCAGTTCATAAACCTAGCCTTTGTTATCGAAGTGAGAGGAGGGGTGTAAGTGTCCTATGTAGCGAAAACGGACTGGAAACACGATGACCCGGTTACCGAACAGGACATTAACCGTTGGGAGCGAGGCATTGCGGATGCCCACGCAGAGCTAGTTGTGCTGATGGCAGATGTATCAAATCTGAAAGTACGAGTGAATACAATCGAATCTACATTGCCGGACGGATTCGTACACAACAATTTCAACGATGACCTGTCTACTATCAGCTCAATAAGAGTGATTCGGGGCTACTATAACGAAGCTCAGAGTCGGCTGGAGGTATAGATGGTAGAAACAGGAATGGGTCACAATAATGGCCACTTGAAATAGGGAAGGAGATGGAAATGTTGGCTTATGTTTCGGAATATGTGCAGTTACCTTATGCCGCAACTACTGCAGGTTTAGCTAGTACACATAAGTACCAGATTAATGTGGTTTCGTCTAATAACTACGGTATTAGCATTTATGGAACATCGAGAGCAACCGGACAAGAGGAGCTTCTGTTTAAAACTGAAAATGTTGCCATGGTCCCACTGGATGTATCGGGAGCAACTTACAGTAGTGTCCGTATCGCAAATTCAGGTGGTTCTTTGACTACAGGTTTATTACTTGATTATACAGTGCTCAATAGAATGCCGATTGCTGTAGGTGATAAAGACAATCCTTTTAACGTTTGGGAATATATCAAATGGGGTTACACCCAGTTGTCAGCTCCACTTGCCTCAACACATAGGTATAGAATTCGAACACAATCAAGCTATAGTTATGGTATTAGTGTTTATGGAACATCAAGAGCAAGTGGACAAGAGGAGTTGCTGTTTAAAACCGAAAATACTACCATGGTCCCACTCGATGTATCGGGAGCAACTTACAGTAGTGTCCGTATCGCAAATTCAGGCGGTTCTTTGACTACAGGCCTTTTTGAAGAGAAGACGTTATTTGTTCGCATGCCGTTAAGTAGCCTTCCTGTTATAACTCTAACATCACCTGCAAATAATCAAACCTTCGCAAGAGGCGATATCCAATTTCAATGGTCTGGCAGTGATCCAGACAAGGACGTTCTGACCTACACGTTTCAGGTAGGAATATCGCCAGGATCATCTAATATTTACAATGCAAATGTGGGAAGTGAAACATCAATAAAAGGGGAAGCTTCCAACTGGGTTGTATTAGGAACTTATTATTGGAGAGTCATCGCAAAAGACGGCAAAGGTGGAGTTACAACTTCAGACGAGAGAACGTTTGTCATTAACAATACCTTGCCAGTTATATCCGTAACCTCACCAGCAAATAATCTCTCATTATCGGAAAGTAGCTCCTACAAATTAGAGGGAACCGTATCCGATACAGGCGTAAGACAAGCGCTGTCCGTCAAATACTCCATAGCTGGAGGACCAGCGCAGAGCATTCCTGTAGGCACGGCAGACGGGGTAAATCCGAAGTCGTTCAGCAAGACGCTGACCTATTCTCGAGGACAATTCTGGGATGGCTCGACAGCCGTATCAAGTTTGTTGCCAGCAGAGGCGTCATCGATTCAGATTTGGGCGAACGACGGTATAGACGATTCAGCCAAGCAGACAAGGAACTTCTCGATACAGCAAGAGGATGGGAAGATTTACGTACCTGTTAATGTGGCGAGCCATCCTTATCTCGTGTCTAAGATGGCTCCGCCTGTTCGGTTGAGCAATGGATGGTTGGTAGTTGGAATTTCAGATACGACTGGAACTTCAGTATGGGTTTATCTTTCCAAAAACAACGGTTACACATGGAATATACTCACATATCGCTCGTTAACAACACCATCAAATCTTTCACTGTGTGCAATTGGAACAAAAGTATATCTTCTCGTTACCGAAGGATCGAATATTCTATTTTACGCTGTAGATGTACAAAGTCCAATCAGCCCACTAAGTTTCGAACATGCTAAAATTGTTGATGGTGGTATAAATTCTATTGGTTCAACCACTTGCGCAATTACTCCTGACGGAACAAAGCTATATTGGGCAGCCAGTACGAAGAACAGCACGTTTCCAAACAGCTTCAACATCCGCACTGGTTCCATTCCTATCAACACGGACGGGACACTGGGGACGCCGAGTGTTGTTACTCAGGTTACAGCGACTAATATTTCTGGAACTGATTACAAGAATCCGTCTGTTGTTATAAGGTCGGACAATATGCCTTCGGTTGCGTGGGATTTTGCCGATTCAACTAACAAACTAATCGGGTTTTCTAACTTTAACGGCACGACTTGGACGCATGTAAATAATTTGTACGCGCCGGGGAATTACGCCCAATCCTCACCCATGGCAATCCGCACGCCAAACGGCAAGCTGTACATTGTATGGCATGGCACGGACTCAAGCGACAGTATTAACCCATGGATCAGGTACAGTAACTCCACAGACGGCACAAGCTGGCTCCCTACACCCAAGAAGCTCGTCAAAGGCACAAACGCCAGCATCACGAGCGACAAAAACGGCAAGTTGACAATCACCTATGAGGATGGCGGCTATATCAAGCGGATTGAGTCCAGCAACGAGTTTGTCTCATTCAGCGGCCCGTTTGTAGACGGCGTAGGCACCAATCAAGCAACGTTCTATGACCAGTCGTTTGCAACTGATTTCAGCATTCCGCCAACGATCTATCGGACGAGCAACGCAGTCAAGTATCGCGGCGTGCTGAACCTTAACAAGCGCCCTGTCGTCACTCTGGCCACGCCTGAGAATCAAACTCTGATGGAAAACGCAACTCTCAAGGTATCCGGTAGCGCTGTAGACGAGGACGCGGGAAACATCGTCTCTTTCTTTTTCAAAATAAATAACGGACCTTCTCAGGCGGCTGCATCCAGCATATCAGATGGTAGCAAGCCTATTCTGTTTGACAAGACAATTACCTATAAAAACAAGCGGATTTACCTCGGCAATACGGACCTCACAGGCGTTGATTTAACCCAGAATACCGACCACATCCTCACAGTTTGGGCAGAAGACAACAAGCAGGGGAAGAGCTTGGAGGTCACACGCAAGTTCCGAGTCGTCTGGAACCGCCCACCAGTTATTGATGGCGAGAATAAAGACCTGGGCGTCTTCATGCAGCCTCCAATAGTGAACTACTCAGCCACTGATCCAGAGGCCAACACTTTCACCTTTACCGAGTATCTGAATGGCAAGAAAATCAGGTCGTTTGCTGGCATAGCCGACCAGCGATACACAGTTGATATTAGCCATGACGCTTGGATTCGACTGGATTTGGACGTACAACATCAAATCAAGATCGTTGCCACGGACAGCGCGGGAATCTCATCCGAGCGAATTTACACATTCACCCGAACAGAGACCCATATCGAATTTATGCTAGAGTACGGAAATCCAGATATTAAAGCAGACTTCACCCTGGACGGTATGCCATTACGTGTATTAGTGACACTTGAGCGATACTTACCAGAAGGCTCGTCCATTGAAAGTGTAAAAGTATGCAATAACTACTTAGATGACGCACCTACATGGGAAGATTGCACAGGGGCAGTAAAGGGAAATCGAGGCTACTTGTTCACCAATAAGAATAAAACAGCTCCCGAATGGGCTATCAATCTATGGGTGACCATCGACAAAGGAACAGCGAAGGAACGCGTACTTGTAAATGGTTATGGGGGTGCGTTCGATTAATGAAGATGCAAAATAAAGAGGCTATCTCAGTGATTAGAGAACAGCAACAAACCGATCCAGTTATGACAATGGGACAGGAGCTCTCCTCGCTCAAAATTAGCAACATCCAAAAAGATGCGTTAATCCAAAAAATGGGCGAACAGGTAGCCCAAGTTAAGCTTGAGCTCATTCAATTAAAAGGAGGTGCTAACTGATGGCATTTTGGGAGTTGGCATTTAGCATGAAGTGGGTCACAGCAGAAAAGCTGCGGCTAGCAGTAAAAACAACATCCAATCCTTTTGGAGAAATCTCGCCAAAGGAATTCAAGCAAATTACCAACCAAGATTTTTAAGCTACTACTATTTCATACACAAAGAATTGGAGTCAGCCCCGTACCTAGCGGGGCTATTTTTGTTCCCCCAAGGGGGCGAGGAGGTACGAACCTATGAAATCCCTACACAGCCTAGACACCATCGCAACCCCAGCAAACGCCTGGGCGACCACAGCAGGTGCAATCGTGTCGCCCGCCTTTCACTATCTATACGGCACCAACCGCCAAGACATCCTCATCGTCCTCTTCTTCCTAATCGCCCTCGACTGGATCACAGGCATCTCCGCCGCCAAAAAGAACCAATCCTACTCCTCCGACTACGGCCTGTCCCGAATCCCCCGCATTTTATTCCTCATGGCCCTACCAGCCGTAGCCAATCTCTTAGACCGCGTCATGGGCACCCCGGGCTTCTTATTCTACGGCGTCACCTTCGGCCTCATCTACCACACCTGGACAAGCCTGACCGCCAATGCCCACCGCGCAGGCTGGCCGATGCCCAAATCCGTCGAGAAATTAGTCAGCGCCGAAATCAAGGCAAAGGCAGAGCGTGCCAAACGAAAGGAGTCCTAGTTAACAATGAATATCACCGAGATGCTTCTGACCAACGTAAATTCCCGTCCCAAAAAGAAAATTGCCCCAAAAGGAGTCGTCATCCACTGGACGGCCAATGAACGCAGCGGGGCAAATGCCGTCGCAAACCGAAACTACTTCAACAAACCAACGACAGTAGCGAGCGCCCACTACATCGTGGACGACAAGCAAATCATTCGCTGCCTGCCGGAGGACGAGATGGGCTACCACGTCGGGGCGCAGACTTATTCACAGGCCGCCTTGAACAAATTGAGCAACTATCCGAACAACTGCACGATTGGGATTGAAATGTGCGTCAATGCAGATGGAAGCTTTGCGAAAATGTACGAGCAAACAGTGGCGCTGACCGCGGATATCTTGAAGCGACATGGCTGGGGAGTCGAGCACCTGTGGCGTCATTACGACATTACGGGGAAAAACTGCCCAGCCTTTTTTGTCGTCAATACGACCGCACAAACCTATACGGGAATGCCAGCGAAGGACGCATGGGCAAAGTTTCAACAGGATGTCCACAGGTTTCTCACAGCTTATCCACAAAAACCACAGCTTGATGTGGATAAGTGCGCGGTTGAACTGACACTAACTTCTACAGGCAAACTAATCGATGATGTATCCTATGTACCCATCCGTATGATTGCGGAGGCAGTGGGTGGGGCAGTGGAATGGGAGCCTACCACGCAAAAAGTAACCGTGAACGGAGAGGAAGTCTCCTATGTAAACGACCAGGGAACTGCTTTTGCGAAAACAAGAGAGCTTGCCGCCTTACTTGGTTTGCAAGTGGAGTGGGACGAGCCGCGAAAAGCAGTCGTATTGAAGAAATAAAAGAAAAGCCGCAGATTCCGTCTGCGACTTTTCCCATACATACTATTATCCAATCCGAATCTGGATGATATCCGCTGCACTCAAGACAACACTTGGCTTCGTCTCCTGCTCATTTAGGAGAATTTGCCCGTCCTTGATCTTGCGGGCAATCTGGCTGCGGCTCCAGCCTTCTATCTGTTCGGACAGCAGCTTGTCGAGGCGGAAGCGCGCCTCTGTACTCTCTATACGAATCGTCACTTCCTGAACGCCCTTTTCCTGGTATTCAAGCAAAGGGAGAATAGGGAGCGGCGCGATCTCTTCACTGAACTCCGTATCTGGCACCTCCCGATGATCTGTAAAGGCTTTGTAGATGGCCAGCTTTTCGTTCCATGTATGATTTTTTTCGCATTTATAGATAGCGAAGCGATAGATGTTTTTGCCGTTAGCGTTGTGGCGGCGGACGTTGGTATCGAAAAAGAGAACGGTTCGCCCGCAATTGCTGCAATATCGCTGGACTGGCTGATTTTCATGATTTTCACGTAATACCCACGTATGCTCGATGGTATGCATGGTCCTTCACCTCGTATAAAAAGTGAAAGGAACGCACCTGCTATTTGGATGTCCTGTAGGGCAGGCCTGTTTTTGGACACAAAAAAACGGAGATTCCCCATAGCGAACCTCCGTTAGGATATACACCTACAGATTTCGTTACGTTCCTTTGTAATGGGAAAAAAGGGCAGACTGCACCTGTGCGAAAAACACCGTTAGTTTTCCGAAGGGCAAGCTATCCAGTTTTTTAGGCCATTACAAAGTAGTTGTTGGCATACGTAGTTACCGTACCTTTCCATCCAAATAGACGTGACACCAATATACCAGATAATGGGTCAGTTTCCAAGGGGAATCGTATTGTTGACGACAGGAGGACGAGTGGTTTTGACAAGTAGCTCCTTTCCCCTTACTATTCTTTTTTGCTAAAGTAGTAAAAATATTTAGTTAATTAATGATAATGATAGTATAATGGGCTGGAAGGTGAGTTTGCCTATAATTCGGAGTGGGGATAGATGCCGATGGATGACTTGGCAGTATATTTGGACGAGCACGAGGCAGCGATCGTAAAAGAATTCAAGCGACGAATTGCCGTTTCGGACAGTGATCAATACAAGGGATTGATCCATCTGAATGGACAAGCACTGTATCGTATGGTTATTGAATATTTTCGTTCGGAAATCACTCTTGAGGATATTAAAGAATTGGCTTACAAGGTCGCATATGAACGAAACAGGGCAGAGACCAACATCGGCGATTTCGTTTCCAACGTGTGCATGGGCCGAGAAATGGTTATCGATCTTCTCCAAAAAGGTCCTTTTACGCCTGCCACTTTAATGCCTGCCCTATTGAAAATAAACGAATGCTTTGATGTCTTTTTGGTACATGCTGTTTTTAAATATACCGATCTCAAAGACAACGATTTGGAAGAGAAGAAGCTATTTATCGAGCGTTCTCACAAAGACAGGCTCACGATTCTAGGGCAAATGGCATCCAGCTTCGTCCATGAATTCCGGAACCCGCTTACTTCCATTATGGGATTCTCGCGTTTGTTAAAAGAAGATTACCCGAACCTCCCTTACGTAGACATTATTGAAAATGAGCTGCGGCAATTGAATTACCGGGTTTCGCAGTTTTTGCTGGTCTCGAAAAAGGGAGCGGTCTATAAGCAAATGGAGGTTTTTAGCGTTTGGGAGTTGTTTGATGAGATTCTGTCCTTCCTTTATCCGAATATCGTTGACGTGAATGTGGATATCCAATGCAGTATCGATCCTACCTTCCAACTAAAAGGCTACAAGGATGAAATGAAGCAGGTGTTTATCAATATCATTTCGAATGCGCTGGATGCGTTACATAAAAAAACAAGCGATAAGGAGATCGTCATTGAGGTGTCCCAAACGCCCGACAGCTCCTCGATTACAGTGTCCAACAATGGTTCGCCAATACCACCTGACCTGCTCTCGGTTATTTTTGAACCGTTTTTCACGACGAAGGAGCTCGGTACTGGAATTGGCTTATACGTTTGCAAAGAAATCATTGAGCGACATGGAGGAACGATTACGTGCGAATCTACTGATCTGCAAACGAAGTTTTCCATGCAATTCAAGCCCTGCGACACATGTACAAGTGGCTCGATGTCGATGAGCCATCATATCTAACGGTACAAAAAAAAAAAAAACGACCTATTCCTGAAGGCACGCTCGAGAACAGACGTGCAGCATGAATAGGTCATTTTTTTGTGAAAAAACACGTGACTGTTTATTTGCTAGCGTGAAGCGGCCTACGTGTTTGTCGTATGGTTTTGGAGATACGCTCCAGTTTGTTTACCATCCAGACCAGCATAAGCGCCAATAGACAACTACACCCGATAATCAGGAGTAAGTACAGCAGCGAGTACAACGTGCTTTCAAACAGCCAAGCGACCTCGCCGTATTTCGCAAACAAATAATCTTTGAACATGATCAAAAAAGCAGAGTGAAACAAGAAAATAAAATACGTCAGCCCTTTTCGAAACTTGATGTGCAAACGATCGACGCGTTCCAAAAAGAAGACCATGAGCACGAGAAACGACAAAAGCGTGGCGAAGACAAAAGTCAAATGCACAGCCACATACAGCTTGTTTGAGATAACAAAAAACAGCGCAGCCGCAGTGGAAACACCCGTCATCAGCGTCAGGATTGAGCGGTTGTTTCGCAAAAAGGAAAGGATCGATTCACGGTACCAATACAACACGTGCCCCATGTATAGGGTGAAAATCCAGCTCGGGAGCATATGACGCGTGGTGAGCCCGAACCAGCCCTGATGGATGAAGTTGATGTAGATGTACTGAATACCGAGCAGAATCCAAATGACAACCAAAATATTGCGCTTCGTAATCACACGACGAAACAGATAGGCAAAAACGTAATACTGACAAATCATAAACACAAAGTATAGATGGTCACCCGATTTGCCTAAAACAATGTTCGTAAAGTCTTGGGCAGTATGAGGCATCCCTTTTTTCAACAAGTAATGGTACAGGACACCAGATACTAAATAAGGGACAAAAATATAGAGAAGCTTCCCTGAAAAAAACTCGCGAGCAGTAGGGCTCTTGGCTTCAAAAGAATAAGCAGTCAAATAACCAGTGGCGATCGTCAACAGGACAGTGCCGTAGCGACTGATCTGATTGAGGGCCACGATCCAGAACGGATCTGTAAAAGAAAGTGCAGAAGCCGTGAAATGACCGACTACAACGAGAAAACTTGAGAAGAGCTGGATGTAAAACAGAGATTTCAAGATTTTTGAATCTGTATACATTTCGATATTCTCCATTTCATCGTTTGTCGGCTGACGTTGTCGCTCAAACAATAAACTGTGAATGGTTTTATGATAATAAAGTTTTCTTTGATTCGTATTTGGACAGGAGAGGGGGATTCCGGAAAAAATTAAAAAGAAAGAAAGCCACACCCGCGCGTGTAGCTTTCGCACGAGAATGGCTTTCATACATTATTTCGGATTCTTTTTCATTTCATCGATGGTCTCACTGACCACAAACGCCAAATCGTCATTGCCAAACAGTGACAATACACCGAGGAGAGTCGCATCAGGAATGTCCTCAGCTTCTTCTTTGGGAACGGTATTGTCCAGCATTTGAGCGAGTAACGTATTTTCCCCTTGAGCGGGATAAGCGCGGCGGTATAATTCGCGTGCATCGAGACCGTGATTCACACACCATTGGGCAAAAACGAGAATCATCATGCCCTCATCGCGCTGGTAGGCTTGAATCACTTGATCTTCCATCTCTTTTCGGTTCATGGGCATACTCCTCTAACATTCGTACGTCATGAGCCTATTGTAGAGAAGAGGAAGAATACCCGCAAGAAAAAAGAAAAGAAGGACTCAAGAGTTCCGTTTGCTGTTGTGATTGGTTAGGACCGGTAGCATGCGCGTGTCTTTTACCATACGGGCATGGCAAAAAGGGCAGCTCGGGCTCTTATCAAAGGAAAAGTTATCTCTCATCCAGCACGTACAGCCCTCGTTACTGCACGTCCATACATCTGTTTCCTCTTCTTCGATTGGAACGACTGCTTTTTTTGAGAAATACACATGAACTCCTCCTTTGCAGGGCAAAAGTGCACAAAGTAACCTCTATTAATGTGTGATGGAAAGCGCGTGAATATACCAAGATTTTCTTTGGTAGTAGGAAAAAAAAGAGGCCGCGCTTCCATCGACGCAGCCTCCTTTGTCCATACCATCTTTACTGTTCGTCGGGAATGAAGATCTGTCCCGTTGCTTCATGATTCGTGATGGCCAGCAAAATCGCTTTAGACAAGGTATCTGGATGATAAGGCTTGATCAGATAGCCGGTTGCCCCCAGATCAAATGCCTTTTTCTTTTCCTCAAAAGCACTGGAGATCACGATGGGAATGGTTCGTAAATCCGGGTTGTTGCGTATCTCCTCAATGACCTTCCAACCACTTTCGCCGTCCTTCAAGTTAAGGTCAAGCACGACAGCATCCGGTCGTAGCTCCTCGATTGCTGCTACTGCCTCGGACGCCGTAGAGAAGGAATTGACGCTGAATCCAGAGCATGTTAACTCATGACGCAGCAGCTCGGTTAAGTTCAAATCGTCCTCGACGATCACAACGTTTCCTTTGCATGGACCAGTTGGAGAAACAGCTTCCTCACTTCCCGCTGGATAGCCAGGGGACAAAGCGTGCTCAGTCAATGGAAGAGTAACCGTAAATGTACTACCCTTGCCCGATTCGGAAATAACGGAAACTTCTCCATGATGCATATGGACGATTTCCTGAACAATGGCGAGACCCAATCCTGTACCGCCGATCTCGCGACGATCCGAGTTATCTACGCGATAAAATTTGGTAAACAGGTGAGGGATGGCTTCGGAAGGAATGCCTAGCCCTTCATCCTGGACCTCCACGAGCAAGCGATTGCCATCTTGTCGACAACCCACCCGGACATGACCACCATGCGGTGAGTATTTGACGGCATTACTGATTAGATTCAAAAATACTTGATGCAACTTGGCTTGGTCTCCATAAACAACGGTTTGATCCGTTTGCAAGTCGAGTTCAAACCGATGGAGAGGGGACTGTACTCGATGAAGTTCGAAAATATCTCGAATCACTTGATCAATGGCAACATTCTCTAGCTCATACGTCTGTCTGCCGGATTCCATGCGTTGCAAATCCAAGAAATCGTTGATTAGTGCAGTCAGGCGAGTAGCTTCTTGATAAATGGTCGCTATGTACCGCTGTTGACGTTCGGGCTTGAGCTTTTTCGTTAACAGCAGCTCCGCAAAACCAAGTACGCTGGCAAGAGGAGTACGCAGCTCATGGCTGACCGTACTGACGAATTCCGATTTCATTTGGTCGATCTCGTATTCCTTGGTGAAGTCACGGTAAACGAGCAAGGTACTCCATTTCTCTTGGTTCCGGTACAATGGCTCTGCATAGAGCTGAATATAGCGTATTTGCGGTCCAGTCATCTCAAACACAATACTGCCTGAAGGAATGGCACCTTCGTCTAAAACAACAGATCTGACATACTGAATCAGCCGATCAGGCTCAGAGGTTCGACTCTGTAGATGGGAAAGGAACTGTTCCAAGTCAAATCCTTGCGAAGCGAGCTGATGGTCGTAACACATGAGCTCACAAAAATTCCAGTTCACCTGAAGTGTTTCTCCACTCAAATCTATAAGCTGAATGCCTTCTTGAACAGAATCGAGCATATCCTGCGTCATTTTACGCTGTCGCTCTGTCTCCTCATACATCTCGAGCTTGTCGAGTGCCAAGGAAATCTGCTTGGCGATGCCGATGATGACTTGTAGCTCCTGATTCGTGAATTTTCGACCGATACGGGAGCAAATGATACAGGCAACGATTGTCTGCTGAGCATCTAGCACTGGGAGGTAAAGCTCAAATGTTTGTGACTTTTCCTCTGTGTAGCCGCGCTCAGCGTCAGTGCTTTCACGCATCAGGACATATGGCAGGCCCGTTTCCCTGATTCGCACGAATGGACCATCATCCAATCCTTTGCGCAATTGCTCCAGACCGTTCTGCGAAACGCCAAAGCTAGCTGCGTCCCTGTCAGTGTTCAACATGACGATAACACCTTTATCGGCATCCATGACTTCAGTTATATTACGAATGATACTGGATAGCAGCTCATCTTTATCCAGCGTATTCGACAAAGCGAGGATGAAACGGTTTTTCTTTTCCAAATACCGTTCGTTTTCCTCCATCTTGCCCAATGCTTCTTGTAACTCTTCTTGCTGCATCATCAGTTCATCCTGCTGGGCTTGCAGCTCTTCGTTTTGCGCCATGAGCACTTCTTCTTTGGCTTGAATTTGCCTGATCAAATAGTCGAGGGAGCGGGAGAGCCTGCCGATTTCGTCAATCCTGTTCAAGTCCTGCAAAAGAGGTGTACCGCCATTAGCGAACTGTTCAGCATTTTGGGATAGACGAACCAACGGCCTGCCGATATCCCGCGTAGTTTGAATGGTCACTACTATCATGATCACCAGCACCATCAGCGAGTACACGAGAAACCAGGTGCTTAGCTGTGACATCTCATCGAACAGTAGTTGGTTTTTCGTATAGATAAGCTGATCGTGCTCTTCCTGATACCGCGCGGCGTATGTAAGCAGGTTGTTCACTTCCTGATTCACGCCACTGGCCGAAGCTTTTCGCATGGATTCAAAGTCTCCGTTTTTTGCATAACTCGAAAAAGTAGGAAACACATTGGCGAAAAAGTTCGTAAAGAAAGATTCGATCGAAGCGACAAGCGCTTGCTCATCATCATTGAGCGGAAGCTTCTTAAATTTATCCAGCGCTTGTTCCAGCTTCTTTTTCTCAAGAAATAGCTCATTGTACTCAGATGGGCTCAAGAAAGCGTAATAACCCCTTGCGCGAAAAAAGATCTGGTTCGTGTGCTCAGCGATGTCTGCGACCAAATTTTGTTTTTCCTTGGTATTGTATATCTCCGTCTGATAATGGGTTAGTACGCTGCTATTCAAATCTTGAACGATGCCAGCGCCCGCAATCAGCAGTGACAGAAAAAGAAGCATCATCGCTATGAAGCGACGCGTGATGCTTTTTCTGATAAACGCCCAGAAACCCGTCATGCGAGCATTTCCTCCACTTTCCGGACGAGATCCATCGGGCTAAAGGGCTTCGGCATGAAGTCATCAGCACCAGCTTCACGCATTTTCTCCTGTTCGGCATGTTGACTTTTTGCCGAGAGGATCAGGACCTTGACTGCCTTTTTATCGTCCATCTGTTTGAGCTGCTGCAATACTTCAAAGCCTGTCAGCTTTGGCATCATATAATCTAAAATAATCAAGTCGTACTCATTTTGACCGATTTTTTGCAGGGCTTCCTCTCCATCACAAGCGATATCGAGCTCGTGTCCCTCGTCTTCGAGCGTGTCGCCAATCAACATGCGCAACACGGCTTCGTCTTCGGCCAGCATAATTGTTGCCATCTTGCTACCTCCTTACAGCATTCGCTTAACCAGTCGCGTGATGCGAGCCTCCAGTTCGCGTGTACGGAATGGCTTGGTCATATAGTCGTCAGCTCCGAGCTGAAGCGCGCGGACTATGTCTTGCTCTTCCGTACGACCTGTTAGCATAATCACCGTATATTTCTTGGCATTCGGCAAATTCCGGATTTTCCGGAGAACCTCGAGGCCATCCATCTGTGGCATCATCCCGTCTAAAATGACCAGATAAGGCTCTTGTCCCTGATGCCAGGTGGAGCCAAAGAAAGCTGCTCCTTCTTCGAAAGTCTGGATGTCGACGTGCATCCAACCGTCAAAACTGGTTTGGATGGAATCGGCAAGCATCACGCGAATCATCGGATCGTCATCGATTATCGCAACCTTTAGTTTTACCTTAGGGGTATCATGTGTCTCTGTGATTTGAGCGGTTTCAATCCGGCGCCGCCCTGCATTTTTGGCTGCATACAAAGCAGTGTCTGCAGCTTCTACCCAATACGTATGCGGTCTATGAGGATCATCTACTTGTACGATTCCACCGGAAAAGCTTAAGGAAAACGTTCCTTCAGGAGCATCGAACGTAAGCGAACAAAAAGCAGAGAGCATTTGTTCCAGGCGTATCTTTCCTGTCTGTACAGTCGTACGCGGCATCAACAGGATAAATTCCTCTCCGCCGTACCGGAATAATACATCCTGTTTTTCCGCGCTCTGCCCGATGAAAGCAGCAAAACGAGTCAGCACCTCGTCCCCGATCAGATGACCATATGTATCATTGACCCCTTTGAAAAAATCGATATCTAAAAATGCCAATGAGAAGGGGGTGTTGGTTCGTTGGGCATCAGAAAGAAGCCGTTGGTATGTATCAACAAAAGAATTGCGATTGTTGACACCCGTGAGCTCGTCCAAAAACAAAATGCTATTCATCCAGCGCTTCCGGCGAAGCTGGCGTTCAAGGCGTACAACCAGCTCTTCCATATCAAGCGGTTTGCACATGACGTCATCTGCGCCCAAACGATAGGCATTCAGACGGGTCTCCCGTCCGCAATCGATGCTGATAATGGTCGTAGGCACATATTGCTTCTTTATTTTTTCGCTAATCGTCTGTATCACTTGGAAGCCGCCCGTTTCCGGGATGTTCAAATCCAGAATGAAGCAGTCGGGGTTCATGTCGTGAAAATAGTCGAGAGCCATATGAGGATAGACCGTTGCGATGACAGACCAATTGTGGTTTTCTAAATATTCCTTTAGATACATAAGCAGGGTGACGTCATCGTCCAGGATGAGGACCAAAGGCTGTTGCTCACAAGGGGATTCCCGTTGGAGAATGGGGTTCTCGATAAAAACTTCCTGTTCCGGCCGTTGTTCGTAACACAAGCTGATCAACTCGTGCAAAAACAATCGCCATTCACCGAGCGACCAATCCTTGGCCGGCATGTCATCCATTCGATCCAGGAGGATCTGAGACAGATCGGACAAGTCGGTCAAGCCAATCGTCCCGGATGTCCCTTTTAACGAATGAAGAAAGCGATATAGCTCTTCATGAGAGATGGGGGACTTCTGGGTATACCACGTCTCAATCTGTTTGTGAATATTCGTAAGAAGTGCATCTCTGTACTTGATCATGTCATACGCCCCCCCTGTGTTGGGATGGCGCAAGCGGTAGGTTCACCTGCGCCCATTTGATCAAAACCTCTACGATTTGGTATGGTACATGTAGCAGGGAGGAGGAAGGGCTTATTGTTGAAGGGAAAATCCTTCTTCAATCAGATACTGCTCCGCTTCTACGTACGATTCAAAGGAAGCTTCCAGGTTCATCCCGTGGTATACGTTCCACAACGCGTCTTCCTGTTGCAGCAAGAGCGTGCGGTTTTGCTTGTCGACCCATGTTTGCTCCAGTTGATCTGATGCGGCAGTGATTTTAGGCGCTTCCTCACGTTTTTGGGAGAGAGAGTGGATAGACGCTTCGATAACCGTGCGCAGTTCTTCCGCCGAGAAATCACGGATATTGATGAAGCCCTTATCGTCTTTTTGCTTTTGATAGCTCTTCACAAAGCCGACGAACACAAAGCCGTTGCCGTTCGGATGAAGGTGATAGACAACCGTTTTCTTTTCATGAAGACTTTCCTCATAATGAAAATTAACCCGTTTCAGGGAGACGTCATTCCGAGTCAGTTGTGGAAAAGATTCAATGATCGCTAGTTTTTCTTCAAAAGTAAGCATGGTTTCCTCCGGTGAGATGGATTTGTTTGTAGATTATATCATAGGTGGGACATAGAACGAAAAAAGGAGAAGGGAAAAATGAACGGAAAAAATCGAAAAGACATCGCAGCGGGTCTTGAGGTCGAGATTGTATTGAAACAGGACCAACGCACAGGCAAGCGCACCCGTGGAATCGTCAAGGATATCCTGACGAACTCCAGTACCCATCCGCATGGAATCAAGGTCCGTTTGACGGATGGACAAGTGGGGAGAGTGCAAGAGATCATCCGAAAAGGGCAGTAATCTTCTTTTTTAAAAAAACGGACAGACCCTATGGGCAACTGTCCGTTTTGCTTTTCATGAACGGTTCCGGTTTTGCAAATGCTCAATAGCTGGTACCGCGAAGCAAGCCAGACTCGACGGAAGTGCATCGAGTGAAAACCAGCGCATGTCTCCAATCGCCCCGCCTTCCTCTAAATTGCGTGCTTCTCCACCCAGGATCGTGACTTCGTAAATGACCGACACCCAATGCTCGACACTTTCCGGGCGGATGGTTTCTGCGGTGCACAGCAGAGCCTTTACCTCGACATCGAGATTGACTTCTTCTTTGATTTCGCGGACAACACTCGTCTCCAGTTGTTCATAGGGATCAACTTTTCCACCCGGAATGCTCCATGTATTCTTCTCAGGATCTCTGTTTCGTAATACCAGCAAAATTTCATTCTTGTCGTTTAGGATGACAGCTCCTATGCCCAATCTTGGTATAGCGATAGTAGTCGACATGGTTTCTCCTTCGATAGGCAGATTCGTTTCTTCTATTATAGCAAGATCAAATCGTAAGCAGGACAAAACAAGAAACCGCCTGAAGAGACGGTTTCGGGAAATTCAGCAAAACGTTATCGGTAAGAATCATGGGTAGGGGCGAAGATATCCTCGGTTGACTCCCGTACCAAAATAAATGGCTCAATATTCCCTAATCCATGCAAGCATGTATTGTGATGGGCGATGATTTGTTCCGCTGACAATACCTGATTGTCCGATGTAGAGTGCCCGTCTTTGACGAGCGTCACATCATAGCCGAGTGTCGTCGCTTTGCGGCAGGCGCTGTCGATACAATACTCGGTTTTGCACCCTGTGATAACAAGGTGGTTAATTCCGAGCGCTTGTAGCTTTTCGTGCAGGTCTGTTCCGTGAAACGAGTCAGTCGCTAGTTTTTGAATCACTGTTTCTGATGGGAGAGGTGCGATCTCAGGGTGGATGGCAAAGTCGTCTGAACCGACTTCCCCGACATCCGCATCCTGAACGTACAGCACAGGAATACCCTTGCTATAGGCGTCTTCTCTTACTTTTTTCAATGTTTGGACAAGTGTAGACGGCTGAAAAACAGGACCAAGTTGCCCTTCGATAATACCTACTTGCGCATCAATAATCAGTAGAGCTGTTTTCCGAATCAATCCATTTCCTCCTTGGTGAAAGGGGGTTAGTGTTGGTGTTCCCCTTTTTGGTTGTTTGGTACACGCACAGCTTTATAAGAACGTTGTTTCCTGTCCTTTTTCATAACTGACCACTCCTTTCATCATAGAAGAGCGTGAATTCGCTCTGGATAATTGTACCACAAAAAGACTCGTTCCTATTGTCAGGAACGAGTCTTTTTCGATTGTGTACTTCTTATGATTCATTTTCCTTTTTCGGTACAAACTGAAAGATATCATGGGATTCGAAGGAGTCGATCAAACGGGACAGCCACAGATAATACTCTAACCCATTTTCAATGCGCTTGATACTGAGGTCCACACGCTCGGTGACTTCTTCGGAAAGCTCTTCGGATTGCTGGAGCGCGCGAAGCTCAAGGAGCGACTTTTTCAAGGCGTGTGCATTATGTTCACAGGCGTGACGCCACTTCACGGAAAAGAGGTCAATGAAGTTCTGGTACCAATCCAGATTGACCTCGTAATGATCCTTCCGTGTCCCTTTTTTCCATATCTTTTCTACCATATTTAAGTCCATCAATGTGCGGACGCCAGTGCTCATACTGGTTTTGCTCATGCCCAGTGCTTCGCCCATCTCATCGAGTGTCATTGATTTGTCCTGAAAGAGCAATGTGCCATACAGCAGTCCCGTTGACATGGTGATTCCATACAGATCCATGTTGCGAGCCAGCGTTTCAATCACGCGTTCCTGAGCTTTTTCGAGGATTTTTTCCTGATTGGTATCCATTTTGAAAAAAGCAGCTCCTCTATCATAGTAACCTGACTAGAATTGTACGTCTCCAACTGCAAAAAGTAAATGGAGATATTGTACAGTATATACGCGATAAACTGAGAATACAGGAAGTAAAGTACGTAAAGTTTTTTCTGAACGCTGAAAATGACGGATTATCATGCCTCACCCAGTTTGAGGTAAAAAAAATGGCTGGTTACAATTGTAAGGGTAAAGAACAGTCCGGATGCCGGGCGTAATAGTTGGAGGTGACCATATGCCCAAGATCAAAGTAGAGAATTTGACCAAAATCTTTGGACGCCAACCCCAACGCGCATTGTCCCAGGTGAAGCAGGGGAAGACCAAGCAAGAAATCTTGAAGGAAACGGGTCTTACCCTTGGGGTGAATCAAGCGAGTTTTGAGGTGCATGCAGGCGAAATTTTCGTCATCATGGGGCTTTCGGGAAGCGGGAAGTCGACCTTGGTTCGATTATTGAACCGGTTGATTGAACCTACAGAAGGCAAGATCCTGATTGACGGTACGGATATCGTCAGTATGAACACCGAGCAGTTACAGGAAGTAAGAAGAAAGAAGCTGGGGATGGTATTTCAAAAGTTCGCCTTGTTCCCTCACAGGACAGTACTTGAAAATGCGGAGTACGGTCTGGAGATTCAAGGGATGCCAAAGGCCGAGCGTGAGGCAAAAGCGAAAAAGTCACTCACACTTGTCGGACTCGGCGGTTGGGAAGCAAGCTATCCGGATCAGTTGAGTGGCGGGATGCAGCAGCGTGTGGGCCTGGCCCGTGCACTCGCGAATGAACCCGATGTGCTGTTGATGGATGAGGCGTTCAGTGCCTTGGACCCGTTGATTCGCAAGGACATGCAGGATGAGCTGTTGGAACTGCAGAGCACCATGCAGAAGACCATTATTTTCATTACGCATGACCTGGACGAAGCATTAAAGATCGGGGATCGAATCGCTCTGATGAAAGACGGTGCGATCGTGCAGATCGGCTCGCCGGAAGAAATCATGACCAATCCAGCAAACGAATACGTAGAACGCTTCGTAGAGGATGTGGATCGTTCCAAGGTGTTGTCTGCGGAAAAAGTCATGAAGCGAGCAGAGACGATCACACTGGACAGAGGGCCTCGCGTCGCACTCCAAATGATGCGTGAGCGTGGTGTATCAAGTCTGTACGTAGTGGATAAACGAAAAACATTACTGGGTGTGCTGACGGCAGACGCGGTGAATGGAGCCAAGGAAGCAGGACAGTCGCTGGAATCTGTGCTGCGAACAGAGGTACCGACTGTCGGACCGCAGACACTTCTCAATGAGATGTTTGACCTTGTTGCGTTTTCAGATATTCCTGTGGCGGTTATCGGGGAACAAAATCGTCTGTTGGGCGTGATTGTAAAAGGAGCCGTCCTGGGCGGATTGGCAGGAAAAGTAAATCAACAAGTTCCAGAGTCAACGATTGAAGAGGGGCAGGTGAATCCATCATGAGTCAAGATCAATTTTTTCCGAAGCTGCCGCTCGACAGTTGGGTAGAAACGATTGTAGATGGACTGGAAAAGAATTTGGGCTTCTTGTTCGACTTCATATCAGCTGGAATCGGTGGAACCGTTGACTTGTTTTCGTGGATTCTAACAGGAATCCCGTTTTGGGCCCTGATCATTTTGTTTACGCTGCTGGCGTATCGTGCTGGCAAAGTGGCAATTGCTCTTTTTACCTTCATTGGACTTCTTCTGATTCAGAATTTGGGTTATTGGGAGCACTCAATGGAAACACTTGCGCTGGTATTGACGGCAGGGCTGATCTCGGTGATTATCGGGATTCCCGTCGGTATCTGGTGCGCGAAGAATGATTCTGTGCAAAAGGTCGTCACACCGCTGCTTGATTTTATGCAGACGATGCCGGCGTTTGTGTACTTGATTCCTGCTATCTTTTTCTTTGGACTCGGTAAAGTACCAGGGGTTATCGCTTCTGTCATTTTTGCGATGCCACCGACGATTCGTCTGACCAACCTAGGAATTCGTCAGGTTCCTGCCGATCTGATCGAGGCTTCTGAAGCGTTCGGTTCTACCTACTGGCAAAAGCTGACGAAGGTACAGCTGCCGATTGCCAAGACGACAATGATGGCCGGGATTAACCAGAGCATTATGCTCGCGCTGTCCATGGTCGTGATTGCCTCCATGATTGGAGCGAAAGGCTTGGGAGCGGACGTGTATCGTGCCGTAACACAGATCAAGATCGGTGAAGGTTTTGAGGCGGGTCTGGCCATCGTTATTTTGGCGATTTTGCTGGATCGTCTCACGCAAAGTGTTGGAAAGAGAAAAAACGCGTAGGAGGGGTTTTCATGAAAATGAAAAAAGGTGCCTTGAAAGGGCTGGCAGTCGCACTTGGACTCAGCATGGTAATGGCAGGATGTTCAAACGCGGGAACACCGCAGGGAAATCAGCCTGCCGAGGGCAATACGGGTACGTCTGCACCGAATAGCGTTGGAGCACAAGTGGATCATAAAATTATCGGAATCGATCCTGGCGCTGGTCTGATGAAAGCGACGGAAAAAGCCATGAAAGACTACGATCTGAAAGATTGGGAACTGGTGGAGGGCTCCAGTGCAGCGATGACAGCAGCTCTGACCCAAGCCTACAAAGACAAAAAGCCGATTATCGTGACTGGCTGGACACCTCACTGGATGTTCTCTAAATTCCAAATGAAATACCTCGATGATCCGAAAGGCACTTTCGGGAAGGATGAGCAAATTCATACCATCGTGCGCAAAGGACTGAAGGAGGAGCAACCAAGTGCGTATGCATTCCTCGATA
The DNA here is from genome assembly GCF_041644655.1 of Brevibacillus sp. BD137. Taxonomy (NCBI): domain Bacteria; kingdom Bacillati; phylum Bacillota; class Bacilli; order Caryophanales; family Paenibacillaceae; genus Brevibacillus; species Brevibacillus sp. BD137. The sequence goes on from NZ_JAOTNO010000009.1 coordinate 222,784, forward strand.
AGTTTTCGTGGACACCTGCGGATATGGAAAAAGTGATGCTCGATATCGAGAGCGGCAAAAAGCCGGAAGAGGCAGCAGCCGAATGGGTGAAAAACAATGAGGCTACCGTCAACAAGTGGGTAGAAGGCATCCAGCCTGCAGAAGGCAAAAAATTGACGCTCGCCTATGTCGCGTGGGATTCGGAGATTGCCAGCACGAACGTGGTGAAGACGGTCCTGGAGCAAAAGCTGAAATACAAAGTGGAGCTTAGCCAAGTAGAAGCTGGACCAATGTGGGTCGGTGTATCGAACGGCGATGTGGATGGAATGGTAGCAGCTTGGCTGCCAACGACGCACGCAGACTACATGGAAAAGCTGGGGAAAGACGTAGAGGACCTCGGTCCGAACCTGCAAGGAACCAAGCTGGGATTGGCTGTTCCAACCTACATGGATGTTAACTCCATTGAAGATTTGAAGAAGTAACAGACTCAATACAGAAGGCACCGCTCACGATGGGGCGGTGCCTTTTTGCGTTTGTGTTACGGTAATGGGCTGCTTTCCATGACAACGGGCCAAGCGTGCTGTTTTTCCAGCGTTGCAGGCTCTGGTGCGAATACCCGCAAAACGAGATTGAACTCACCCTCAGGGAGCGGGAGCCAGTTTCCTTCCTTGCCTTTGGGCGGTTGCTGTTGCAAATACAGATCGAGGGAGCCATCGCGATTGTACGCAAGCGTTCCTGTATTGCTGCGAACCGATGCGCGATCAGCCGCTGTTTTGGCTAAAAACAACTGGTTGTCATAGACGTTGATCGACCAGAAAGCAGACGTCTTAGGAAGCTGTTCCTTTGTAAAATGCAACGTGTAGCTTTTGGCTCCCGTAAGTGGTTTTCCAGAGCCATCTGTCAATGCGCGATAATAAGCTTCCTCGCTCGGCACATTGGCCCCAATACCAGAATAGGCGATAAAGGAACGAGCGAGAAACTGGTTTCCATACGTGCCGATGGGGGAAAAGGAGCCCCAGCCATTATGGAAGGTGGCGTAGCTGGGAAAGCCATTTTGTACGATGGACGGAGCATCCTGTATAGCACGCTGTAGGCCCGCAAGTTTGGCTGGACCAAGCGCGGAAGGATCAAATCCTTTTTGGACATCGATCCCGACTTGTGCGAACTGATCGAGCAAGACGCGATCACATTCGGGGGGAGGATTGCTCTGGATCCATTTTGTCATCACTTGGAAAAAAGAAAGGGACGACAACACATCAGGGGGAAGCGCTTCGGGAACATGTGCCGTCTGCAATTTTGGATGGACAGGGGCAATCGCGAGTTGTTTTTCAAACGAGACTGCCTGCGGCAAATCAGCCTCACCCTTTACCTCGACACGACCAATGAGCCAGACGGTATTCGTAGGGGCGTAGATCACAGGGATATGGGCTGGGGTAGGCCCTTTCCATTGTGGGCTTGCAATGATATATTGTCCGGCCTGCTGCTTGGTGGAACGATTGGAGACATTACGAAACGTATTTGTGTACGCATCCAGCATTTGCACGGTATAATAGCGGTTTTGCGGATTGGCGGGGACAGTCAAGCGGACGGGTGTTTCCGACAAATCCAGCCATGCGCTCATATACAAGGTATCGGAGTTCGGCGTCACGATATCCCGATAAGCTGGGGAAGCGAGTGTGTCCGCATAGTAAAACTGGTTGATCGGCGCCCGATTTTTGACCATGGCTTCCATCGTTTTGGCGGACATCACTAACGGATAGCCGTAAATGTATGCTTGAATGCCAAGCGAATAGGCAAGCCTCTCTTGTGATTGAAGAAACGTCTTCGATTGGAGGAGATGGGACTGTTGAACAGCTGGAGCGTTTGTTGTCTCTTTTGCAAAGGACAGGCCGGACAGGTGAAGCGTCATGCAAAGCATGGAAACGATCAGTGTCAGGCGCTTTTTTAATAATAACGGAAGCATAAAGCCCCTCCTCATTACCAGAAATGGGGTTCGCACTGGTAGTTTTCTTCACAAGAAAGGGGCTTTATGCAGATTGACTGGAATATTTTATTCTGAATGCGGCTCCACAGAAATGGCAGGCGCTCGCCATTCTGGGCAGGTCGCATACAATGTCGATGCACTCTGTAGCAATTCCCTATCACGCCATCGCTTGCCCACACACTGTATGCCAATAGGGAGACCTTGCTCATCAAAACCAATCGGCATCGTTACGACTGGACTTCCGGTTACATTAAACAGATTCGTATAAAAAGTCGTAGCGGCCCAGTAGTTTTGCGGGTTCTCGTCTACGTACAGCGGTTTGGTGTAAAGCGGCTTGTAGCCCCACATTTTCGATTTTTCCATATGTGGAAAAGCTGTTGTGCAACTAACCGGACACAAAAACAAGTCACAGTCGGCCATAAATTGCTCGAAGCTGCGAATGAGCTGCTCCCGAATGGTTAAGACACGCATGTAGTTTTTGAACGTCAGCGGGATGAGCATGGTAGCCGTGGGAAGCTGGCGATAAATCGGCATCGTCATGAGATGAGCCAAACCGCGAATGAGTGTGGGTGTCGTAGAGTTTAACTCCGCGTCGATCATTTTCCCCCATGTTTCCCAAGCTTTGCGTATATCCAAAGGTGGTGCCGTGACTTGTTCTACATGCATACCTTGTTGCTCCAGCACTTTGACAAAGCGACGCAACTGATTGCGGATAGCTCGACTCGTCGGGTAACCGGGCAGCTCCTCCATCCAGCGAATGTGCAGGGGCTGTTCCTTGAGGAGAGGCGGCAACACTTGTGGTCCATGAGGCAGGCCAGTGTTGCCGTTTCCACCGCTAATGATGGAAAAGGCCACTTCCAGATCCTCGATCGATCGAGCGACGGGGCCATAGCAAGCAAGATGACGTGAGGAAGTGTAATCAGCGGTTCCTTCAAAACCGGGCATGTGTCCTCTTGACGGAACGGCTCCTTCTGTTGGCTTCAAGCTAAGTACGCCACAGAAATGAGCCGGAACACGCAACGAACCGCCAATGTCACTGCCGATATCCAAATAGGAAAGCCCGGCAGCAACTGCGGCTGCCGATCCTCCGCTGCTTCCGCCTGTTGTTCTCTCCAGATTCCATGGATTATTCGTCCTACCGTAAATATCATTGTCTGTTTGCATGTCCATCAGAAGAGGAGGGACATTCGTTTTGCCCAGGATGATGGCTCCGGCCTGCTTCAGTCTGCTAACGATTGCTGAGTCGTGTTGCGGAATGTAGCCTTTGAGAGGTGGGAAACCAGAAGTAGTGGCGAGTCCTGCTGTGGCAAAAGAGTCTTTGATTGTGATGGGTACCCCGTGAAGAGGCCCGCGATAGATGCCTTCCCCTATTTCTTTATCTGCTTGCTTGGCGGCTTCGAACGCAGCCTTTTCATCATAGGCGACGATGGCATTCACTTTGCCATTGAGGGAGTTGATTCGTTTAAAGATATGCCGGGTAGCTTCCTCGGCGCTTATTTTTCGCTCGCGAATCCAAGTGCCCATCTCCGTTGCTGTCAAATAGGTCAGTTCATTCATTCGATCCACTCCTTTTCACACATCCAGCGTACGACAGGAAAAGGAGGAAAAACTTGATCGAAAATGCGAACCGTTCCCGACTATTCTCGGGCTAGAACGGGTATATAAATGAAACAAAGCGAATCAGGATGGTCATTTCCGAGAAAGCGGTGATCGTAGTATTCAAAATCGCATCGAGCATAAAGCTGGTCGGATGCGGATGCGTGTGTCATCCAGCTCCCGTATATGTATTGATACGTCAGCTTGAGATTTTGCACCGATCCTTTGTGAGGGAACACAAGATAACTTGATGCAGGCAAAGTGAGCATTTCCAGACTGTCGATGTCAGCATGTTCCGATGCGGGCAGACTGGCGAAATACGTAAAGCTCAGCTCCAGCCCAAATGTATCTGGGTAGCGAAGGACACCATAACGCTTTTGCGTTGGCTGCCACCCCACTTGTTGCCCCAAGCGACTCCAGCAACCGGTAATATCACCAACCGAAAAACTAGGGGAGTAGCAGCCTACGAGGTTCAGTGCTTCGTGGGCAGGGACATAGAAGGGCTCAATGGACTGTCGCTGAATATTTTCTAAATACGGCAACTCCATGCGCTCCAACATCATGTATCGCGGCATCTTACCAGAGCGGCGAAGAGCAGAAGGAGGCAGGCCAAAGCGTTTGGTAAAGGCGCGAGTAAAGGCTTCGTGGGAATCAAAGCCATAGGTAAAGGCGACTTCTGTCACACTCTTTTGTTCGAGCGACAGCGCTTTGGCAGCCTCGGTCAAGCGCCTCTTCGACATGTACTGACCGATTGTTTCTCCTGTCACGTGAAAAAACAAGCGTTGAAAATGGTACTTGGAATATCCGGCGGCTGATGCCACTTCATCGAGAGTGACTTTTTCCGTTAACTGCTTCTCGATAAACGAGAGGGCATACGTTATTTGCTCCATATAATTCATGACGTCACCTGAAAAAGGAAATAAGATCTTTTTTAGGATACCATATGCCTTGATCTGATTTTTTTGTAAAAAAGCCAGAATGCCAAAGAATAGGGAGAGAATACAATGAAGTAGGACAACATTATTGGAGGTAGCCGTGGAGCAGCATTTGGATCTTTTTTTGATGAAATATGGATATGTCGGCATCTTTTTTTCGCTCACACTTGGTGTTGTGGGGCTCCCCATACCCGATGAGGTACTGATGACGTACGCCGGTTATGCGGTTTCTCGCGGTGTTTTGCAAATGCCGTTTACAATACTGAGCGCTTTTTTGGGGGCGGCAGTAGGGATTACGGTCAGCTATACCATCGCGTGGAAGTGGGGGCTGCCGTTGCTTATGAAGGTTGGACCGTACTTGCATATTACGCCGAAAAAAATAGAGTCAACCCAAAAGCTGTTTGCTAAGTACGGTCCATACCTGTTGCTCATTGGCTATTTTTTGCCCGGCGTCCGTCATATTACCGCCTATTTGGCAGGAGTCTCTACGATGGGGTTTCGACGATTCGCTTTATTTGCTTACGCTGGCGCATTCCTTTGGAGTGTCACTTTTTTACTGTTGGGACGGGCGCTTGAGAAAGAATGGCTCAAGGTCGTCGTTTATATACGTCATTATGGCATCACATTTTTGCTAATCGGTTCGGCGGTTGGCATGATGGTTTATATTTGGATGAGATACAGGCGTGACACCAAAGCATAGGAACAAGCATTAGTTCCTTTTGATCGCCATGCTATCTTTTACCAAGCGGACAAATTCTAGCTGTTCCTCTCCAATGGCTGTGGCTTCCGCCAGTTTGAGTACATCGGCAAGAGAGCTTCTTTCGGCATAAGGACTCTCTCGCAATATTTCCCCGTATTCTGCTACAGCAGCAAGGAACGTCACATCAGGAGACAAGGTACTTTGCACCTTCACGGGCTCAGAGATTTCCTCTACTTTTTGGGAAGAGGCATGATGATAGCGCACGCGAACCGTCCCGAGCTCTGCATGGACAGGGGAAGCTAGTTTCACTTCATAAAGAGCGGTCACGCTATGACCAGCGCCGATCTCGCCCGCATCTGTCTTGTCGTTGCGAAAATCTTCGTCGCGGACATCGCGGTTCTCATAACCGATCAAGCGATACGAGTCTACCTTCTTAGGGTCGAATTCCACCTGAATTTTCACATCTCGAGCGATCGTTTGGAGGGTGCCTGTCAAAGATTCCGTAAAAATGCGGCGTGCCTCTGAAAACGTATCGATGTAGGCGTAGCTGCCTTCTCCTTTATTCGCTAATTGCTCCATCATGACATCATTATAATTACCCATGCCAAAGCCAAAGGAGCTCAAGTAAATGTCTTTTCGCGCATAGTCCTCGATCGAACGCAAAATTCCCTCAGCTCCTGTTTCCCCTACATTGGCCACGCCATCGGAGCATAAAATCACCCTGTTAATGGCAGTAGGCTTGAAGGAACGGGCCGCCATCTCATAACCGAGCACCAGTCCTTGTTCCGCATTGGTGGAGCCTTCGGGTTGCAGTTCATCGATGGCTGATAAAATCGCCTGTTTGTCTTCGGGAGAGGTTGGGGGCAAAAGAACGCGTCCCTCTGATCCATAGACGACGATCCCTACTGAATCAGTAGGTTGGAGTTGATCGACAAGAACATGTAAGCTTTTTTTTACCAGCTCTAGTCGATTTTCCTGATTCATCGAGCCAGATACATCAATGACAAAGACGAGATTAGCGGGCTTCCGCTCTTTTGGGCTTAATTCCTTTCCTTTGATGCCGATTCGCACTATTTGAAGATTTTTTTGAAACGGAGAGGGGCCACCATCGGCCTGAATCGCAAATGTCTGATTGGTCGGCGCGGGATACGAAGTGGGGAAGAAGTTGATGAATTCCTCCACCCGAACGGCTTCTGCTGGCGGGAGATTCCCGTCTTTTATAAAATGGCGCATTATGGTGTAGGAGGCGGTGTCCACATCTGCGGCAAAAGTAGACAGGCGGTCCTTCGCGGTAGAAACAAATTGGTTGGTGCCGTAATCTTTGAAGTACATGTCATTAGGGAGAGGATTGCCCGATTTTTTCAGGGCGTAATCAGCTAGTTGGCTGGGAGGACTTGGACTGGAGGCTACCTGATTGTTTTGGCTTTGCTCAACAGATGCTGCTGGTTTGTTTCCACTTTCGCTTCTTGATACGAACTGCTCGCTCGAGCTGCATCCGATCAAGGATGTGACCAATAGGGTGATGCCACTGGCTTTCATGATTATTCTCATCTTTTGTGATTCCCCCTTTGCCTATGTGACGTGGTAAAAAAAGGAATGTTACATAATGAGGAGAAGTAGGCTTGTCCGCCAGCGAGTAAAAAGCCAAGTGAATTGTCTGCATTCGAAGCATTTATCGGGACGATCGTATTTGGCAAAATATCGATAGCCGACGATAGCCAGAAGCTTGCCTTTCTTTCTTGCTCCTTATTCAATCTTCTTGTAATATTAGGAAATATTTGTGGTGTGACGGTCGCTCTAGTCAATGGAAATCCATCATGGAAAGAGGTAGATTGCTGCAAAAATCAATCAAACAAGAGAGGTTATGAAATGAATCTAGCCATTCAAGTAACGCAAAATCAACTAATGGATGTGCTGCTAAACGTTGCAGTAGCTCGTCCCGTATTTATTTGGGGCGCACCAGGTATCGGCAAGTCGTCTCTCGTCGAGGCGTTTGCCGAGCAGGTGGGCCTACCTTGCGTATCGTTATTGGGTAGTCAACTGGCACCTGAGGATATTATCGGTGTCCCACAGATCGTAGATGGGAAAAGCAGATTTTGCCCACCTGCACAAATTGCGCGAGAAGAACCGTACTGCTTGTTTCTTGACGAATTGAATGCATGCTCGCAAGAAGTGCAAAAGGCGTTTTACAGTCTCATTCATGAGCGGAGAATCGGGGATTACCATCTGCCAGAAGGGTCCATTGTGATTGGAGCAGGTAACCGCGCGCAGGATAGCGCGATTGTCAAACCGATGTCGTCTGCTCTGATCAACCGGATGTTCCATGTTCAATTGTTAGTTTCGTATGAACAATGGATGAATTGGGCGTACAGCAACGGCATCCATTCCTACGTGCTGCAATTTTTGGAGGTGCGCCCGGATTATTTGTGGTCGCAGCCACCGAAGAGTGAGGAACCGTTTTCTACTCCGCGTTCCTGGCACATGCTCTCTGATGCCCTGAACGAATTCGGTGAGAACTTGACGACAGAGATGGTGGGGGTACTGGCCTACGGATGCTTGACGCCCCAGCATGCGGCTCAATTTCGGGCTTTTCACAAGAACATTCAGGGCAAATACCAGCTTAACCGTATTTTGGAGGGAGAGGCTTCTTTCCCGACGGCTCCAGAGGATCGGGACGTACTGTATTTTCTGGCGGATTCTTTCCGTTCGCAGATCAAAAAAGAACTGCCAGCGGATAAAGTCTCCGTGGGGGAACAGCATAAACGGTTTGCACACCGAGCCAAAGCTCTCTTGAAGGAGCTCTCATCCATCTCACTGGAAATGGCGCAAATGGTAGTGGCGCGGCACGAGGATGGCGACGGATTGCCAGACTGGTTCGTTGTGGAGGTCATTCGTGATTTACCGCGATTGGCCATGGACAGGAAGGGCAAATAGCCAATGGCCAGAGGAGTTCAAAACGACCCGGCGACGCAAAACTACGAACAGGCCGTCCATTTTTTGAGTCATCACCCGATGTTTGGTCCGCTGTCATCGCGAGCGCACTTTATACGTTCCGAGCGAAGTATTTGTCCGGATAACGGTTGGGTAGTCGTGACTCGGGAAGGCAGCTTGTATGCGCATCCGAAGCGCAGAGGGGAAGTCGGGGAATGGATTTATGTTCTCGCACATGCGCTGTTGCATTTAGGCTTCGGACATTTTGTGGAAAAAGAACAGCCGATTTTGTGGAACATCGCTTGCGATTGTTATATAACGCGTTTTTTAAGAGACATGAAGCTGGGGAAGCCTCCTGCTGAAATGGCCTTTGAGCTGGATAAATCGGGAAAGAGCGAAGAAGAGCTGTATGACTGGTTCGTGGAGCATGGGGTGCCGGAGCATTTGAAGCTATTTGGAACGGGCGGGGAAAAACAGGCAGATATGCTTCTCGCGGATAAATATGCTCGGTACACCTACAACCGAGATGTGAAGTGGGAGCGTCTCTTGGGGATCGGGCTGGCGCAAGCGGTGCAAAGTGCTGTCAGCGTAGCGGGCGGCTATTCCGATGCTCTCGGGAATGAAGAGAACCAGCTGTCCGAGGCACAAAAGGCCAAACGCTGGTTCATCAATCATTATCCATTGCTGGCTTCCTTAGCAAGTCATTTCACGATTATCGAGGATTCACAGATCTGTCAGCGACTGCAAATCTCGGTGGCAGCCATAGATGTAACAGCCAACGAAATCTTCATCAATCCTGCGGCGGGCTTGGATGAAGAGGAATGCAAATTCGTGATGGCACACGAGCTCTTGCACGCAGGGCTTCGCCATCATGAGCGCTGCCAAGGCCGCGATCCGTATTACTGGAATGTTAGCTGCGATTACGTGATCAATCAATGGCTGATGGAGCTCGGTGTCGGGCGTTTTCCGCAAATCGGCGGACTGTACGACCCAGACTTGAAGGGACTTTCGGCAGAGGCCATCTATGATCGAATCGTGACGGACATGCGTACGTATCGCAAGCTTTACACTTTACGAGGAATCGGCATGGGCGATATTCTGGATGGCGACGATCCGCGTTTTTGGGAAAAGGGTCCGGGAACGACGCTGGATGACTTTTATCGCAGTGCGATGTCGCAAGGCTTGATTTACCACCAGGAGCGGGGACGAGGACTTTTGCCTGCGGGTTTGGTAGAAGAGATTCGCGCCTTGGGGCAACCGCCGATACCATGGGATGTTCAGCTTGCCCGTTGGTTCGACGAGCATTTTCCGCCGTTGGAAAAGAGTCGCACGTATGCAAGGGCAAGCCGCAGACAGTCCTCTACACCCGACATTGCCCGTCCTGCCTGGAGTTTTCGGGAAACGGATCGGCTGGCACGCACGTTTGGCGTCGTGATCGATACATCCGGCTCGATGGATACCAAGCTGCTCGGAAAAGCATTGGGGGCAATCGCGAGCTACAGTGAAGCGCGAGATGTTCCGTATGCGCGCGTGGTTTTTTGTGATGCGCAGGCGTATGATGCGGGCTACCTTTCTCCCGAGGACATTGCAGGTCGCGTCAAAGTAAAAGGACGCGGAGGAACGATTCTGCAGCCGGGCATTGACATGCTGGAGAGAGCAACCGATTTTCCGAAGGACGGACCGATTTTGATCATTACCGATGGGGAATGTGATCGGATCAAAGTAACTCGTAGTCATGCCATCATGCTGCCGAAGGGGAGTAACCTGCCGTTCGTGGCGCGAGGACCGGTATTTCGGATGGAATAGCAGTGTTGAAGAAGGCTCCGTATCGATGCGGAGCCTTTTTTACGATCTTTTTACAAGGAAAGGGTAGGAAAAGCGATAAAATAGCTTGTATGATGAAGCGGAAATCAAAAGAGGTGTACAGCGAAGTGAAGAATAGTCTTCGAGAAGAAGCAGGGCACCAAAAAAGTAGTTGGAAGTCTGTGATGGAAGTTCTGCTCGTTTCTGCCAAGCTGGGTGTGACCTCATTCGGCGGTCCCATCGCGCATCTCGGTTATTTTCACAACGAATACATTCGACGTAGAAAATGGATGGATGAGCAAAGCTACGCAGACTTGGTTGCGCTTTGTCAGTTCCTCCCTGGCCCCGCAAGCAGCCAGGTGGGAATCGGAATTGGCATCATGCGAGCCGGATTGTGGGGAGGGGTTGCTGCATGGCTCGGCTTCACCCTACCGTCAGTATTGGCGCTCCTGATATTTGCGTTCACGTTACAAGGAGTGGATAGTGGCAGTGCTTCTTGGATTCACGGTCTAAAATTAGTAGCTGTCGCGATTGTCGCTCATGCCGTATGGGGGATGGGACAAAAGCTGGCCCCGGATCGCACACGGGTAACGATTGCGATCACCGCTGCTGCCATCACGTTGTTGTGGCATTCTGCATGGAGTCAGGTCACAGTCATGATTCTAGCGGGAATAGCAGGATTGCTTTTCTTCCGGCAGCCAAAAGTTTCGGATTTCCCTGAATTTCGTGTGCCGATCAGTCGTGCACTAGCCATTGCGTGCTGGATCGTTTTCTTCGGACTTTTGCTTGTGCTGCCCATCCTCCGAGAGAGTACGGGCTTTTCCTTGCTAGCGCTGTTTGAGAGCTTTTACCGTGCAGGCTCACTTGTTTTTGGCGGAGGTCATGTCGTATTGCCTTTGCTGGAAAGGGAAGTGATCCCGACAGGCTGGGTAACGCAAGAAGCGTTTCTGACGGGCTACGGGGCTACACAAGCAGTTCCGGGTCCATTGTTTACATTTGCCGCTTATTTAGGAGCATTGATTGCAGGTGGAGTCGGTGCGATAGTGGCTACTTTAGCCATTTTTCTACCGGCCTTTTTACTCGTCATCGGCGCATTGCCGTTTTGGAATGCCTTGAGGAGAAATTCCAAAATCCAAGGAATGCTTATAGGTGTGAATGCAGCAGTCGTCGGTATTTTACTCGCAGCCTTGTACGATCCGATCTGGACAAGTACCATTCTTGCCCCGATGGATTTTATCGTAACGGCTATTTTGTTTATCATGCTGGAGCACTGGAAGCTGCCGCCATGGCTCGTTGTGGTTACGGGGGCTTTATACGGTCTATTGTAAAAGGTCTCAAACGAACCAAATAAAGCTGGTGAGAAGAAAAAGCACAGAGCTCGTAGACCTTGACAACGCCTGCCCAGTCGGAACTTCCAATAGGGGACCCGCTCGTCGAACACTTCTTCCTTGAGAAACTTCCGCCCGTAGGGTGGCTTTGGCTCGACGGTCCCCTTTTGGAAGTGTAGACGGACAGTCAATCCCCAGCTGGCGTGTCAGAGTCGAAGAGACCTGTGCTTTTTCTTCTCCTCCACTATGTTGACTCAAACCAAAGAAGGTTTGCCAACTATCTTTGTAACGCTTATAATACTGAGTGAAAGTTCAGTATTGTTGGATGGGAAGTTGGTGAAGTACCGTTGAATAAAAAGAAGCAGCAAACAGAGCAGACCAAGAAGAAAATAGCGGACGCGTCCAGAATTTTATTTATGCAAAAAGGCTACAAGGCTACATCAATAGAAGATATCGTGAAAGCTACTGGATACAGCGGCGGCAACATTTATTATCATTTCAAGAGCAAGGAAGGGCTGTTTTTACATCTGATTGAAGCTTGGAACAGGGAATGGGAAGAGCAGTGGCTGGCAAAGGAACAGCTCTATACGACCTCGATCGATAAATTGTACGGAATGGCTGAACATTTTGCTACCGATTTTATGAACCACCCGCTGACCAAGGCTGCTGATGAATTTTTCGACATGTTGGAGAAGCCTTCGGATGTGGAGGAGCGTATCAACGAAATGATCCAAGGCTATATTGACTTTAATCAACAGTTGCTCCAGAAGGGGATCGATAACGGCGAATTTGAAATGACGAATGTAACCGGAGTCGCCATTATCTTGGACAGTCTGATGTTTGGTTTAAATCAACACTCGCGCCGAATGGAACGAGAGGAAGCGCTGGCAACTTTTCGGTTAGCGATGGATGTGTTTTTATTTGGAATTGCCAAACCGTCCCGCTAGTTTTTTTACGCGACTATCTAGAATGGATATTCAGTATTTAGGTAATGGATTGGAGGGATAGGAAATGGCTTTATTATTAAAAAATCAGGGAGCCTTATTGATTCTGATGTTCAATATTTTCCTTGTCTTTACGGGGATCGGGCTTGTTATACCGATTATGCCAAAGTACATGGAGAGTTTGGGAATTACCGGGGGGACTATCGGTCTGTTAGTTGCAGCCTTTTCGCTGACGCAGCTTCTTTTTTCCCCCATTGCCGGGCGATGGGCCGATTCGTTCGGAAGAAAAAAGATCATTGTGATCGGCTTGGTCGTATTTGCTATTTCGGAAGTGATGTTTGGAATAGCGAATTCTCCAGTCCTGCTGTTTGTTTCTAGGTTGTTAGGCGGGATTAGTGCCGCACTGATTATGCCGGCCGTAATGGCGTACTCAGCAGATATTACAACGAATGAAGAACGAGCGGCTGGTATGGGATATATTACGGCAGCCATTACTACCGGTTTTATTATCGGTCCAGGGATTGGAGGATACATTGCGGAATTTGGTATTCGCGTCCCTTTTTATTCGGCAGGAATTGCGGGATTGATTGCTGCGTGCATCACGTTGTTGATCCTCAAAGAATCGAAACCGACGGAAGAATCATTAGCTGACTCTTCTTCAAGTGAAAAACAACGAAGCAGTCTTCTCTCCCAGTTAATGTACTCCTATCGAGAGCCTTATTTTTTCAGTTTGATCATTGTGTTTGTCATGTCTTTCGGACTGGCTAATTTTGAAACGGTCTTTTCCTTGTTTGTCGACCACAAGTTTGGATTTGAGCCGAAAGATATCGCGTTTATCATTACATTTGGGTCAATAGCAGGCGCAGTGGTTCAGCTTACTGCCTTTAGCTGGATCATGAATCGCTTTGGCGAGAAAAGGGTCATTTCGATCTGTCTGCTCTTTGCTGGATTGTTTATTATCCTGACGCTTTTTGTTCACGGATTTTGGATGATTTTTGCCGTTACCTTTATCGTATTTCTGGCAATCGATATTTTGCGACCGGCCATCAGTACCCAAATGTCGATGCTTGCAAAGGATCAACAGGGGTATGTTGCTGGCCTTAACTCAGCCTTTACCAGTCTTGGCAATATTGCAGGTCCTATCGTAGCTGGCTTTTTATTCGATATCGATATCAACTATCCGTACGGGCTAGCATGTCTGATTTTGCTTATCTGTTTCGTCTTATCATTAGGAGTGAAAAGCCGCAACCTGAAGGATGCTAAAACGGCTTCCAGTCAAGCATCCATTCATGGATGAGGAAACACGGAGACCAGTCCATTGGGGCTGGTCTTTTTGTATTTACCGGAAATAGCCATATCCAGGATATTTGACTACTGGCCATTTATCCTTGCGCAAGGCATCCAGTAATTCAGGACCTACACACAGGTTGGAAGCGACAAGTTCATGCGGGGTGAGTGCCATCCATTGATTCAGCGACACATCGACAAAGCGGTCGCTCTTGAACATTTCTAAAAACCACACTGTTTCCGTCCCGGTATTTTGGATATAATGCCCCGTCGCAAAAGGAACGTAACCGACATCACCTGCTTGGTAGTCAAAGGTTCGAGCGTTGCCATTTCCGGTAAAAACGGTCATGCGTGCTTGGCCTGAAATGTAATATTGCCACTCGTCGTTATTAGGATGCCAATGCAGCTCTCTCATGCCACCGGGACGTAGCTCTACGAGTGCTGCCGCGATTGCTTTGGAGATCGGAAAGTTACGGGAATCGACGATGCGCACACTGCCGCCAGGTGTGATCAGTGGGCGTTGCGCAAGTAGGCGGTGGGTAAAGGGAAGGGGGACGGTTCCGTATGGGGATTCCACTTCATCTCCTTCGATGGAACCCGGAACCTCGTCTTGATAAATGTACACTTGCTCGCAAGGAATATCGGCAAAGGCTGATTCAGGCACACCAAAATTCGCGGAAAGCACATCTATTGGCGTATGAGCAAACCAATCGGAGATCGATAGCGTATTCAGATCGGAAAAATGCCCATCGTCGAAAACGAGCAAAAACTCGCAGCCTTCCTCAAGTCCCTGAATCGAGTGGGGGATGCCGGGAGGGAAATACCACAGATCGCCTTTGCCGATATCTGCGATAAAATTCCGTCCGCGTTGGTCAACGGACGTAATTCGTGCACGACCGAGTAGCATGTAAGCCCATTCCGCCTGCTGATGCCAGTGCAGCTCGCGCACACCGCCTGGCGTCAGGCTCATGTTTACACCCGCAAGTGTAGTGGCGATTGGCAGCTCGCGAATGGTGACTTCCCGGGACCAACCACCATGATTTAACGTCATGAAGGCATCTGAAAAGGAAAATTTCAGATTGGGCAGCAAGCCCGCATCTGTGACGGGAGGAACGAGCATATTCGGATTTTGCCGATCACGCATGACATTCCGTGGGCCGAGATCGATCCATCCGGTCCCGTCTCTCCTCATCGGTTGAGGAATTTGATTCCCTTTGTCTGGCGGATTCATTCGGGGAAACCTCCTTCATCCTAGGAAAGGCATAGGGTTTGTCGTACTTCATCCACTAACCATGCCTATGCATCGACTTGCCCGTTATGCATCCAAGCCGTCCTATCGTTTCTATGGGTGATTCTGTATAATTTTAGGAGTGATTGACAAATTGACAATAGTAGGATGGGAATAAAGATGAATAAGATTCCAAACGAGCAATGGTTAGCACGATATGAGCAAAAAAAACAGATGTTAGAGCCCCAAGTTGATTTACACGCCTATTTCACATCAACGGAGATCAGTGGGAAACCAATCAACTTGCTTTCTTTGGGGGATATTACGATCCCCACTGGAGACATCATCGTTCGTGATCCGCTTGTGTATCTGGAGAGGAATAGTGCCCCATATTTTCGAAAAGTCCCTACAGGAACCTTTCCATTAACCGTTTGTGTGGTAACAGTCGAAGAAGATCATTATCGCTATGCAGCTGCTAAAGTGGAGTTCACAGATAAAACTCCCCAAAAATTTACGGAAGCCCTCATCGGAGACGAGAATCTCGAAAATCTAGAGGAAGGTGAATATTTTGGCTTTAATGTAGATGCAGGCCTTGCTACTGTGGTAGATGTCAAAACGAGAGATGCTTATCTGGATTTTTATGATAGCTGGAAAAAAGAGAATCCAGACGGCAATATTTACGATGGATATTTTGCAGATGTTTTTGCACAAAGTTACAAAGACTATCCAAAATATCAGAGAAGCGCTGGAGATTATATCAATTGGAGGATACCAGGCACCGATTTATCGATTCCGATGATTCAGACGGGATTTGGAGACGGAGCTTATCCTGTCTATTTTGGGATAGATGAAAACGGCCAAATATGCCAGCTGGTGATTCAATTTATTTGCATTGAGCTTGCATTTGGTGAGGATGACAGTGAAGACGAGGATCATGCATAAATAAAGGAGCCCATGAGAGATTCTTGTAACATGAATCACTCATGGGCATTGTTTGGGCAGGAAAGCCTCTCACCAATCCTTTTTGGAAACGGTGCCTTGCTTATCTTTCTTTGGAAAAAGAAAATAGCTGGCTGTAAACAACAGATCAACCCCCAGAACAACAGTCCATAGCCGGAGAATTTGCCATAAAGAGGCAGTTCGTTCTGCATCATCGATAAAGTAGATGGTCCCCGCTAAGAGAGCCGCCCCAATTACATAGGAGAAGAGATGTCTCAACCAGCTTTTGGCGTAATACTTGGCATACTCCATGCCGTATAACTTGGGTTTAGGCGTACCTTGCTTCGTGACGTATTGCTGAAATTTTTCATCCGCCCATTGAATCATGCTTTTCCCAAACGCAAGCGATACCCCGATATAAACGGCAGCAAGCGCATGCGGAATCGTTGCGGTAGCTCCGCGATACAAATCCACGCTCGTGACGACGAGCAAAACCACATCAACAACAGGCGTCAGGGCGAGAAGAAAAAGCCCGGCCTTTTTTTGTTTGAGCACATACCTTGTGAAAAGGCCAAGTACAATGACCACCCAAAATGCGATTTCGCATGCGACAATCATCCATGCAACAAAATTCACTATACAAGTCCCCTTTTCGGAAGTTTCTTCTCCTGCATGAGGAGTTTTTTTATAATACATCTGTGCTAGCAAAAAGAATTTTACCATCGGTTCTTAAATAATACAACTGTATTGTTAAGGGTTGCTTGCCCTTTGCAAAGCTTGTTAAAATACAGCTATGCCAAAAATAATCGATCATGAGAAAAGAAGAGAACAAATAGCAGAAGCAACGTGGCGTGTCATTGTCGAGCAAGGAATGGAGGGGGCGACGGTAAGGGGCATTGCAAAAGAAGCAGGACTTTCATTAGGTGCTCTGCGACATTACTTCGCAACACAGGATGAACTGCTGATGTATGCTATGCAGCTCGTAAAAGAGAGGGCGACAGCTCGAATTGCTGAAATCGCTGCCAATGAAGAATGGGCACCAAAAGAGAGAGTCACGAAAATTTTTCTGGAGCTTCTCCCTACGAATCAAGAAAAGATGGTTGAAATGGAAGTGTGGTTTGCTTTTACGGTGTACTTCCGACACAAGAAAGAAGGCTTTGATGCACAGCACGATGGGATCTATGCCGGCGTACGCAAGCTGTTAGACTCCGCTGATCAAATGAATCTATTACGCAAAGGGCTAGACAAAGAGATGGAAACAGAGAAGCTCTATGCCGTCATCGACGGTCTGGCACTGCATGCCTATCTCGAACCACAGCGTGTCGATGGGGAGCGGATTACGAAAGTGTTGGAGCATCATCTTGCATCCTTGTTTCATTAAAGGACGTAACACATACAAATATTTTCTTAAAAAAGCAATCGGATCAAGGAGAGGTTGATCTGATTGCTTTTTTTGTCGGCACGTACATTGTGGGAATACTGCCTTAAACTCGACTTTCGCATATGTGGATCTTTATTCCATGTTTACATGCCGAACGTCCATTCGTAAAATGGTAGCAAGAAGGTGACGAAAATGAATGTGAAAAAAAATATCGCAGCCATATTGGATCACATAAAAACAGACGAACGATTTCGGGATAACATTGCGCATTGGAGGGTCATTCCTGCTCGTGAAGCAAAGTCCGTTCCATTTCCAAGTGAGCTGGACGGACGAATTCGAGATGCCCTAACGAATAGAGGCATTCCCTCCTTATACACACATCAAGAAACGTCTTTTCGCCATGTACGCGAAGGTAAACACATCGTTGCGGTTACGCCCACAGCCTCTGGTAAAAGCATGTGCTATCATTTGCCGATCCTCCAGACGTTATCGGAAGACACACAAGCACGAGCTCTCTACTTGTTCCCCACCAAGGCCTTGGCGCAGGATCAAAAGTCCGAGCTGCACGAGCTGATTACAGAAATGGGACTCTCCATCAAATCCGAAACGTATGATGGTGATACACCTGCAAATATCCGCCAGATGGTACGCAAGGCAGGAAATATCGTCATCACCAACCCAGACATGCTGCACTCCGCCATTTTGCCCCATCACACCAAGTGGGTGTCCTTTTTTGAGCATCTCAAATACATCGTCATTGACGAGCTGCATACATATCGCGGCGTTTTTGGCAGCCATGTCGCCAACGTCATTCGGCGGTTGAAGCGCATTTGCGCTTTTTATGGGAGCCACCCGCAATTTATTTGCACATCGGCGACCATCGCCAACCCGAAGCAATTGGCGGAAGTCCTGACAGAAGAAGAGGTGGAGCTGGTCAACAACAATGGTGCTCCGTCTGGCATCAAGCATTTCCTTTTCTACAACCCGCCCGTGGTTAACAAGCAGCTCAATATTAGACGCAGTGCCACATTGGAGGCGCGGGACATTACTGAGCAGTTTTTGACCAATGGCATTCAGACGATTCTGTTTGCGAGAAGCCGTGTACGTGTAGAGATTTTGCTCACGTATTTGCAGGAGCTGATTCGCCGCAAGCTTGGGCCAAAAACGATCCAAGGGTATCGTGGCGGCTATTTGCCGAGCCAGCGCAGAGAGATCGAACGCGGCTTGCGCAATGGCGACATTATGGGCGTGGTCAGCACCAATGCCCTGGAGCTTGGGGTAGACATCGGACAGCTTCAGGCATGTGTCATTACTGGTTATCCTGGCTCGGTCGCAAGCACATGGCAGCAGGCAGGACGGGCAGGAAGACGGCA
Organism: Brevibacillus sp. BD137; assembly: GCF_041644655.1. Classification (NCBI taxonomy): domain Bacteria; kingdom Bacillati; phylum Bacillota; class Bacilli; order Caryophanales; family Paenibacillaceae; genus Brevibacillus; species Brevibacillus sp. BD137. Next base: position 241,192 of record NZ_JAOTNO010000009.1, read on the forward strand.
GGGGGAATCCGTCGTCGTTATGGTCGGCAGCTCCACGCCACTGGATCAGTATGTGATCGCCAATCCGGAGTACTTTTTCGACCGCAGTCCGGAGACAGCCCGGATCAATCCTGATAACCTGATTATTTTGGTGGACCATCTTAAATGTGCCGCATACGAGCTACCGTTCCGTGAGGGAGATACTTTCGGACGTGCGGAAATCGTGGAAATTCTGGAGTTTTTGACCGAGGAGCAGGTGCTTCATTACTCGCGGGGCAAATGGTTCTGGATGAACGATTCATTCCCGGCTCACAACATCAGTCTGCGGTCAGCTTCGCAGGAAAATGTCGTGATCATCGACATCAGTGAACGGGGAAATGAGCGTGTCATCGGGGAAATGGACCGTTTCAGCTCCATGACGCTTTTGCATGACGAGGCCATTTACCTGCATCAGGGGACGCAATTCCAGGTAGAAAAGCTGGACTACGAGGAAAAGAAGGCGTATGTCCGGGAAGTGCAGGTCGATTATTACACGGACGCCAATCTGGCTGTTTCCCTGAAGGTTTTGGAGCAAGATCAGTCCCGTCGTCATGGGCAGAGCACGTTGGCTTATGGCGAAGTGGCTGTGAATGCGATGGCGACGATCTTTAAGAAAATTAAGTTCGAAACGCATGAAAACATCGGCTCGGGACCGATTCATTTGCCGGAAGAGGAGCTGCATACAAATGCGGCGTGGATCGGCTTTTCCGAAGCGTTGCTCGGTGAGATCGGGTCTGAGGATGTGGAGCGTGGCTTGGTCGGTTTGGCGCATGTGTTGCAGCACGTAGCTCCGCTGTTTGTCATGTGCGACCCGATGGACCTGCACGTGATACCGCAGCGAAAGGCTGTTCATTCTCAGGAGCCGACGATTTTTCTGTACGACCGTTATCCGGGAGGCATCGGCTTGAGCGAGCAAGTGTATAAGGAAATGGAGACGATTTTGACGCAGGCAGAGCGGATGATTGTCTCTTGCCCGTGTGAGTCAGGCTGTCCATCTTGTGTGGGAGCGACAGATGACGGCAGCAAGGGGCTAGCCATGACCTTGCTGCGAATCGCTCAAGGGGGAAGTACTTATGTCTCTTAAATCTAAGCTGCAACGGATGAAGGGACATCTCTCGCTGGAAACGGACAAAGCGGTAGTGCCAGCAGTCGAACCGGAAACGTCCATTGGCAAGAAAGAGCCAGAGGAAGAGACGAGTGCGGCTGTACCAGCGGACAGCAATGCTGAGCCACAGATACCTTTTGCCGACAAGTGGAAGGAAATGCAGGCATCGCCCTACATCTGGGATGACGAGTACGTCATGATTCGCGAGGTTCGCTATCCGATCGATCAGCAGCATGGTGCTTACGCTTTTTCCGAGCTGCATGAGGCGATCCGTATGTGGGAAGCGGCTGGTCGAGAGCATCCGCTGTCCGCTGCGGGCAGGAAGCCAGAAGACTTGCTGTTTTTCGATACGGAGACGACAGGGCTGTCAGGCGGGGCAGGCAATGCGATTTTTCTTTTGGGGTACAGTCGTTTCGAGGGGGAGCATGTCGTGGTGCGCCAGCATTTTCTCCCGGGCCCGCATGCAGAGGTGACCTTGTACCAATCGTTTTTGGAGCAAGCGCAGAAGTCCTCGCATCTGGTGACCTTTAATGGAAAGTCCTTTGACTGGCCGCAGGTGCGGACGAGGCATACACTGGTACGCGATCAAGTGCCTGCTTTGCCTGCCTTTGGTCATTTTGACCTTTTGCACGGGGCGAGGAGACTGTGGAGGGCGGAGCTGGAATCGTGCCGATTGGGAATCATCGAGCAGGAAAAGCTAGATGTATTTCGCGAGGATGATTTGCCCGGTTATTTGGCACCGGTGCGGTATTTCGACTTTTTGCATGCCCAAGACCCTGATGTCATCGAAGGCGTGCTACGTCATAACGAAACGGATGTCCTGTCTCTGATCACGATGTACATTCACATGACACGGCTATTGGTAGGGCAAGCGAGTGCAACGGTATCCTTCGAGGAAAGCTACGAAATTGCCAGATGGTACGACGCGCTTGGAGATCAGGAAGCCGCTATGGCAGGCTATCGCCTCGTCGCAGACAGTGAGCATGCGTGGAGTAACCGGGCCAAGCTCGCCATCGGTCATCTGTACAAAAAGCAAAAGGATTGGCACAAAGCCTTAACCGTTTGGGAGTCGTGCATTCAGTCCACCGGATATGTCCCGGAAGAGGTGTATATTGAGGCTGCCAAGCTGTACGAACACCAGCTGAAGGATTGGGAGAAGGCTTTGCATTATACGAAGCAAGCGTATGAACAGTGGAAGAAGCGCGGGAGTCTGTTGCGAAACAGGTCCAAGGCCGACGCAGAGGCCTATCAAAAGCGAATCGATCGGTTGGAAGCAAAGCTACGCGGAAACGAAGCGGAAGAAGAGAGCCTGTTGTCGGGATTTTTGGATTGGGCGGATGAGTAACCATCTGGGGGGATTGGGATGAGGCACATTGTCTTGTTTTTGATCGTATTTCTACTTCTGGGTGGTTGCTCTGCTAATGATGACTGGGTGCATACGTTTACGGGGGAGAGCGATAATTGGATTGTGGTCATGGAGATCAGGCCAATTGAGAGTGAACACACGACAGTTTCCTACCCATTTTATTTGACAAAGAAAATGGAGAATCAAGTAACGAAGCTGTATGCCGAAGCCGATCTAGTCAACGGGAGTAGGGCTAGCAACCTCAATCAAATTGATCTGGAAGAGATCAATGAAAAGCAGCAGCTACTGCTTTTTCAGGAGTACCCGAATCTCCTCTCACCCGATTTTCCTGGAAAAGATACTCCGAAAGAGCAGCTCGAATACTACTTTTCAGATTTGAAAATGAATCTAAAATGGACAGACGGACGGGGAGAGCATCAAGAACAAATCATGCTGAAATTAAAAACAGCTCCCTGATGAAACAAGGGAGGATGAAAAATGCACGCACACTTCTTTTTTTCTTAGTAGTCTCTATGTTTTTACTGGGGATATCGTTCGGTCAGGAATAACGGAAGACATAGTCAGTTTATATGAGTTAGTAGATCATGTAACCAAAACTGCTAAATCAGAACAACTGAAAAACTGGGTCGAACGTTCTAAGCACCTGATCAAGCACCCAAAAGAATATGATTACGACTATTGGGGGCTAGGGTCCAAGTACGTCTATTAAACGAGGTTACACAATCACAATGGATAGTTGCGAATATCTGTTGTGATTATTTATTTTTCCTAATCCTCCACACGTGCTCTTATTTCCAGTTATTACATTTGATGAACTGAATAGATCATGTTATATTAGAAATCCGCCTTTCAAAAAGAGCGGAACAAAATGAAACACCTAAGAAAATACCTGTTGACTCAAAATGATGATGCATGGTATATTGTGAATCTAGCGCTTTTGAAGTGCTAGTGAAAATGCTCTTTGAAAACTGAACAGCGAAAGTGTTAATGAGTCTATCATTAAATGATTTGCCAGCTTTGAACCAGTAACAAACTTTATTGG